>DBNM01000062.1:0-1895 GCA_002299135.1 Candidatus Neomicrothrix sp. UBA672
CTCACGAAATAGTTGAAATTTCAGGATGGGTTGGTGCGGGCATAAGAGGAGTTTCAGGTGGTTGGCTGTGGCGTGTATGGGGACGTAGCTGTGTTGAGATTCGCAAAGTTAACGGTAAAAGACTCGTGGTCGGGACTGATGACACTGAAGGGCTTTCACGAGCTTTGAACAGTTGACTTAGTAAGCAAAAGGTTTGCCAGATGTTGCCCTCGAGTGAAACATGCTGGTTTGTATTACTGTTTCTTTCGTTCTATGGCGCAGCAAATTTTTCTGTAATGAAATAACGACGGTTAACCATTGCTATACATGCAACAAACAGTGGAGCGACTGTGAATGCAACGCTTGTGCTCCTGTAATCGCCGAACACATTACTTCCTAATGAATAGGCAAGCGCTCCGATCGAAGAGGCTAGAACACTCAGAAAACTGAGGGACCCAGTAATTGAACCAATGTGTCCGACTCCAAAAAGTGCGGGTAGTAGTGCAGTATTCATGGAAGCCACACCCCCCATACCCACACCGAAAAGCAAGACATAACCAACAACTCCCACAAAAGAAGTAACAGAACCTCCGAGGAAAGTCGTTACAGCTATCAGAAAGGCAGAAGCAGCGGGAAGAAAAGGACGTATAGATCTGTCTGCGAGCCAGCCGAAGCCGAGGCCGCCCACTATTGAACCCACAGCTGTAGGTAAGAACATAGCGGCAGCCTCAGAGTTTGAGTAACCGATTTCCCCGAGGATATTACTCTGATGAAATATCAGACCGGTACCAATAAGTGAACTGCAGATCGTCACTGAAGCCAGTGTCCAGAACGTTCTTGTACGAATAGCCACATCACGAGTTACAGATTTAGCTCCATGGTCCGAAACAATCTTAGTTTCATAGTTGCCTCCATCAGGGACTTGTCCCAGATCTGCAGGCTTATCCACATATCCGAAAAAAGCGATCGGTATGACCGTCAAGAGAATAGTTGCCGCGGCTATCAGCCAGGCTTGTCGCCAACCCCAAGTCTCAATAGTGATTGCCAGAATAAGTGGAACAGCGCTCATCCCGCTAAAAGTCACTGTCGTTTTCAAACCCATCGCAAAGCCGCGACGCATATTAAACCAATGCGCCACAGCAACAGTTGAGGTCAGACTGAGAGCTCCCTGCCCAAGAATGCGGATTCCAAGGAAACCAACCGCTAACCAGATAACACCATGGATCAGTGACATGTGTGCGACAGCTATAGCAAATAGCACTCCGATGATTATTGTGGCTCTTTTTACTCCAATATTGTCAACCCAAGTTCCGATTCTTGGTTGGAAAGCAGAAGATGTCAATGTGCCGACTAGGTAAGCGGTGGCTATAGCCGAGTCGGAAAGATCTAGACCCGAAGAGAGATGTTCACGAAAAACCGAGACAGCAGCCGATTGGCCTGGCCCTGTAAGGATGCCAACGAGAGAAGCGAGCGCGAGCATATGCCATCCGTAGAATCCGGAAGGCGAGCGTGAACCTTCATTTACGGAACCTTTTTGAAACATCAGCGAACATTACAACTTAATGCCAGAAAGAACATTTTTTTAAGATAATTACTTGATTAGAACCGTCTAGATATTTCATATAGGAAGGGTTCCATCATATTTTGGGTCTTTTCTGTAGACTTCGATTCATGGATGCGAAGTCTTTCGAGGATCTTGTTGCTCGGGTGAGAGCTGATTTCGACACTACTTTCACATGGGATTATGACCGTGATGGAGGTGGCCTTGACCGCCTTTATGAAAAAGCCAAACGCGCCCAGTGGAACGTTAGTGACGATCTGGACTGGTCTATTGATGTTGACCCTGAAAGACTTATCCGCTTACAAGCAGAAGAATCCGGAGTGCCTCCAGGATTTCCCGCTCGATCATTAGCTGA
>DBNM01000062.1:2277-3036 GCA_002299135.1 Candidatus Neomicrothrix sp. UBA672
TCACAGTGCACTTCGTTAAGCAATTTTTTACACGGAGAGCAAGGAGCTTTGTTGGTCGCTGCACGCCTCGTTGAAGCAGTTCCATGGATAGATGCGAAATATTACGGAGCCACTCAAGTTGTTGACGAAGCTCGCCATGTTGAAGCATTTGCCAGGTATTTGGATGAGAAAATGCCAACTACTTATCCGATCAATGAAAACCTTCGTACCTTAATAGATCAGGTTCTGGCCGATTCGCGTTGGGATGTCGTATTTTTGGGAATGCAGGTAGTGATCGAGGGATTAGCTTTAGCTGCTTTTGGTTTCATGATGGGAACCACTAAAGATCCGTTACTTAAAGAGTTGATTCGTTATGTAATGGCTGATGAAGCTCGTCATGTCGCATTCGGAATTCTCTCCTTACAGAAGGTTTATGAGGAGCTCTCCGGAGATGAGCTGAGAGAGCGTCAGGAATTCGCATTTGAAGCTTGTGATCTGATGAGAAGACGAAGCCTTAATCCTGAGCTGTGGCCAGCTTTTGGAGTTCCGAATTCTGAAATAGAGACGATGCTGTCAAACACTCGTTCTCAGCAGCGTTTTCAACATTTGTTGTTCTCAAAAATTGTTCCAAATTGTAAAAAACTCGGTCTTCTTGATCACCGTGACGGGTGGCTGCGTGAACGTTTTCAAGAGATGCAGATAATTCAGTATGAGGATTGGAACACCGAAGCAGAGGAATTAACTGAAGCCTCTGCTGTCGACCCTGAACCAGTAACTACA
>DBNM01000025.1:0-511 GCA_002299135.1 Candidatus Neomicrothrix sp. UBA672
CTGACTGTTTCTTGTGCTGTATTTGCAATTAAGTAAGTAAGAGAAGAAATCAAAATCATAAAAGATGCTATTACTGCACCGTGAGCGCCCATCCATTTAGATATTGAGCCTGGATTTCTAATGGTTGTAATTGAAGCAGCAATCATCAAACACGCTGCACCAAAAACGAAAAATCCGAACCAGTTTCCTCCTGAAGCAGCAAATCCATTAAATGATTGACCTGTAAGGTCGAGATCGGCTGCACGAGAATGGCCAGCTATTAAACCTGCATCGCTACCCCAGGTCAAAAATAATGAAACTAAGGCAACAACTCCGCCGACACCAGCGACAAGTAGACCTGTACGTTCATTTGGTGTTGCAGGAGTATTCCATTCAACTTCTGTTGTTTCTTTATCTTTACCCCGTTCAGCTAACTCACTCAGTATCTCTTCATCTGTACTTCTACGAGCCCTTACGGCACCTGTAATACGCTCAAAGAGTCTGCGATTATCACCCTCAGGTTGTGAGAGTC
>DBNM01000025.1:898-3507 GCA_002299135.1 Candidatus Neomicrothrix sp. UBA672
CCCACATCAAGGTTCTGGACCGCTCTGAACACCTGAAGCCCTAGTCCTGATGCACCCATAATTGCTGCGATACCAACCATTGCTATTGACAGCATTAAGCATTGATTCAATCCTGTCATGATCGCTGGTCTCGCTAATGGAAGTTGGACATCAACCAAAACTCTTGATTCAGGGGCTCCGTATGCGCGACTCGCCTCAACGACATCTTCAGGCACTTGTCTGATGCCAAGATTAGTCAAACGGACTAACGGAGGCAGAGCATAAATCATCGTCACCATAGTCGCGGGCACAACACCAATACTGAAGAAAAACACAAAAGGAACCATGTAGGTAAATGAGTGAATGACCTGCATAGCATCCATCACCGGTCTAACTACGTTCCACACTCCGTCTTGTCGTGCACAAAGTACACCTAATGGAATTCCAATAAGGGCGCAAAGAGCAACGGAAACTATAACCATTCCAACAGTTCTCATGGTGTCTAGCCAGTACGCTTGGCCGAGCAATCCACACAGTGCAAGTGCAAAACCTGATTGAATTCCAATTCTAGGAGTACGGTAAAGAGCTCCGAAAACAACCGTAAAAAGAACAACCCAGAACCAAGAAACTGTGAGGAGAAAGGAATTGACGAAATTATCAAGCAAAAAATCGAAAGGCCATTTAATCGTGTCCAGAACCCATCCCGCGTTCAAATCCATCCAGTCGACCATCTGATCAAACCAATAGCCGAAAGGAATTCTCCACTCATCCAGAATCGCAGTGTCAAATATGCTTACTGATTCTCCAGTACCCGCTTTCTCGAAACGTATTTGTCCGAAAATTTGCATCATAGGAACACCTCCCTGTCGAACCCGTCAATTAGTTGCTCCACGCGTCCCATTTCTTCCATGATCTCACGAGGTTCAAGTTCGCCTATTAAACGTCCTGCTTCATCAACAACTGCAATTGGCAATCCTCTTCCGGCGGCTGCATAGTTTGTGTTAAATGTCGCTTCCGCTGTGGTTCTTTCAAAGTCAGTTCTGAGTACATCTTTTAGATCAGTTGAACCTTGGGCTAAAGCAGAACTTGCATCTGCTAGGTGTAAAAGAGATACGGGCTTTCCATCCTGATCACAACAAAACCCTCCTTGACGTTCTCCGAGTGAATTAATGGCTTCCACAAGAGTTGAATTAGAATCAACTATTGCTGGCGCTTCCATGACTGATTCAACATCAATCACTCTTCCCTGATCTACGTCCTGAACAAACTCGGCCACATAAGCATCGGCCGGCTGGGTAAGAATTTCTTCCGCAGTACCAATTTGAACAACATAACCGTCTCTAAGTATGCAGACCCGATCACCTATTCTTAGAGCTTCATTTAAGTCATGGGTAATAAACAAGATCGTTTTATGAAGTTCACTCTGAATCAACATAAGCTCATCTTGCATTTGACGACGTATCAGCGGATCTAGAGCGCTAAATGCTTCGTCCATGAGAAGTATGTCTGGATCGCTACACAAAGCACGAGCTAGTCCCACCCGCTGCTGCATTCCACCGGAGAGCTCCCTAGTGGCATTGAATGCGTATGCTTCTAGACCCACAAGTGAAAGAGCCTTCATGGCGGCTTCATTTCGTTGTTTTTTCTCTACACCTTGTACTTTTAGACCATAGCCTGTGTTATCAATTACATTTCTGTGTGGAAACAGGGCAAAATGTTGGAATACCATTCCCATTTTTTCACGTCTAAATTCCTGCAGTGCAGATCCGCTCAATTCCTGCACATCCGTACCCTCTACCATCACTTTCCCACTTGTGACGTCATGAAGTTTATTTACTGTACGTATCGCGGTTGATTTCCCAGAGCCTGACAAGCCCATCACCACAAATATTTCACCTTTGTTCACAGAGAAAGAAACATCGGTTAAACCCACAACGTGTCCAGACTGCTTTTGGACGTCGTCTTTATGAACACCAGATTTAGCTAAATCAAAAGCTCTTCCCCGAGGATTCGGCCCAAATATTTTAAAAACGTTTTCTAGAGAAATTATTGTTTCCCCGTCAGCCACTTTTCCTCCCTTTATTTACCTTGTGAACAAATCAAAATAAAATACTGTCTTTGAACTAAAAGGTTTTTCATTTTTTAGACTTGTAAGCACCGTAGCAGTTTAGGGAGGTACGCTGACCAGTCATGACTAAAAGTACTCATTCAGCAGTAGTCGATCCGCGAAATGAAAATGTGAAAATCTACATCAATGGAAATTTTCACAGTAGAGAAAACGCGCAAATTTCAGTCTTTGACAGTGGTTTTCTGGTTGGTGACGGTATTTGGGAGGGTTTAAGGCTTCACAATGGAAAAATCGCCTTTTTAGATAAGCATCTAGACAGACTCTTTGCTGGCGCTTCAGCAATTCATTTAGACATTGGATTAAATAAAGAAGAGTTGATAAATGCCCTGCTTGAAACTGTTGAAATTAATGAAATGACAGATGATGTGCATATCCGCGTAATGATTACTAGAGGTAACAAAAAGACTCCTTCTCAACATCCTTCAAATGTTATAGGTGGTCCTAATATTGTGATAATCGCTGAACATAAAGTCGCTGACCCTTCTGTAAGCCAGGAAGGAAT
>DBNM01000025.1:3889-4238 GCA_002299135.1 Candidatus Neomicrothrix sp. UBA672
TTAAATTGCCATTCGAAACTGCACGAGGTGATAGCCCTCATACAAGCCATCGAAGCAGGAGCTGATGAGGCTTTAATGCTTGACCCAACTGGTGCAGTCGCTACGTGTAATGCAACAAATTTTTTCATAATTAAAAATGAAGAAGTTTGGACCTCCACAGGGGAATATTGTCTGAATGGTATAACGAGAGAACTCGTTATTGAAATAGCTAGAAACAACGGAATGAAAGCCTTCGAAAAACCTTTTTCCTTAACAGATGTATATTCTGCGGATGAAGCATTCGTTACAGGAACTTTTGGTGGTTTGACGCCTGTCACACAGGTTGATGGAAGAAAGATCGCGGACGGAA
>DBNM01000139.1 GCA_002299135.1 Candidatus Neomicrothrix sp. UBA672
TTTACTTCGTAAACAACTCCCCCAGCTTCTTGACAAATCAACATCCCACCCAGATAATCCCACACCCCATGCGCATCAGGCGTACAGTCAACGAAAGCATCTAGTTGCCCGTCAGCTATAGAACAAAGTGCTAGGGCAGCTGACCCTAGATTTCTAAATTGTTCCCAACCAAGGTCTTTTTCCGGAAGCCCTGAAACAGCAACAATGGAATCGCTCAAATCAGGACAGGAGTCTCTTTCTATCTCTTGACCATCCCGTCTCGCCCCCCATCCTCTCACAGCGTCATATCTAGTACCAGATACCAAATCTGCTACCACAGCTACCCACGGACCCTCTCCATCTACTGCGCAAAGACTTGTTGCAAACCATGGCAAACCTCTTGACGCATTGGTGGAACCATCTAAAGGATCTACAACCACCGTTGGAAATAGTTTATTTTCAGGGGTAAGTATTTCTGATTCTTCGCTTAAAATTCCATATCCCAATGGTTTTAACAACTCATGGATAGCCGTATCAGCAACTACATCACTTATGTACTGATCGGGTCGTTTCCCGGATAAACCCCAGTTGTCATTATTTTCCAAAGCTAGAAAAACTGAATCAACCGCATCATGTAAATCGCTCAGAACATTCCGCTCTTCTAAAGGTTTTTCAGTCAGGTCCACATATTCGTTATATCAATCAAATGATGAGTATGACACTTTTACCCCTAGTCTGTAGTGATGGCGACATCTCAAGGAAATAGTTTTGACTGTTCTTGATCTCGCAGGCTTTATAGCAAGCCTCAAAGATCTTGCTGTCGAGGCTGGCTTTCACACACACGATGAAAGACACTTCGTTGAGACATATTCGATGCGTCAAGCCTTCGAAATTGACCTGCACCCTGAGACAGCGTGCGGCGGACCATTAGACCTACACCTGTCATTAGACATAGAACCACGCACCATGATGTCCTTCGAGGACGAGGTGGTTTCGTTGTCTGAAGATGAGTTACCCAGTGAAGATCTTGTAGTTCAACTAATTTTCTCTTGGTCATTACCACCACTTGAGAATCGCCCAGACCTTCTCCTCCTCGCGACCGAAATCGCCGGTATAGGTGGAACAGATCTACCAACTGAAATTTCTGCAGTTGATTCTTTTCCGAATGCGACTGATTCTCCCCAACGTTCTTTAGGTGTCGTGGGTCGCCTAGAGATACCTATAGCGACGATCTACGTAGCAGAAGAAGCCCCTCTCATAGTTGCAGCTTTCAAGCGCTGCATCCTGATAAGCAACTACCTTCTAGACAATGCACAAATCTGGATGGAGATTTCTTGAAAGAAAGCACCCTCTTTCACTCATTCCCAAACCTGATTAACGGAACTCTGATCCTAAAGTCTCATCATCATATAAATTCAAGGAATTTCCATTCACATGTCTTTTAACACCAATGAAACAGATCGTCTTCTTTCAACCACACGTTCAGTCAAAAACCGTTTAGATCTTGAACGTGAAGTTTCAGAAGAATTGATTCTTGATTGCATAGACATTGCCGAACAGGCACCTACAGGTGGAAACCAGTCAAGTCGAAGATGGTTGGTGATACGTGATCCTGAAACAAAGAAGGGAATAGCTGATCTTTACCGTGAAGTTGGCGGCAAATTCCTTAAAGAGCACTCTGAACGTTTAGATGGAACCGGTCACCACAATGAAAAAACTATTAAAGCCTCCTCTTACCTAGCTGAACACTTAGAAGAGGTCCCCGTTCTGGTTCTGGTAACCATCTACGGCGAACACGACGGCAGTGGACGACCCGGCCTTTTCGATTCTGTCATCCAAGCTGCTTGGAGTTTCTGTCTCGCTTTGCGTTCGCGTGGGTTAGGAAGCGCGTGGACGACAATGCATTTGGGAAACGCAGAAAAAATAGCGGAACTTTTGAACATACCCGAAGGAGTAACCCAGATAGTTTTACTTCCTGTAGCCCACACGCTAGGTGATGAATTCTCACCAGTTTCTCGTGATTCCGCTCGTGAAATAACTTGGTTTGAGGGCTGGGGCAAAACAACCAAAAAACCAACAAATGGTTTAGCTTTATTTCAGGATGGACCTGGCCTTACTGTAGAAACTGATATTAAGGCCACACCTGAAAGACTATGGGATCTCATCTCAGATATTAATCTTCCGAGTAATTTCAGTAACGAGTTCGAAGGAGCTGAATGGTTAGATGAACCTCCACAAGAGGGTGCCAGATTCAAGGGGCGGAATAAGAATGAGAAGATCGGTGAATGGGAAGTAACTTGTTACATAAAATCCTTTGAACCAAACAAAGTTTTCGCTTGGGCCGCTGGCAACATAGAAAAACCTGCTGCCACTTGGGAGTTTCGCCTAACTCCATTAGCTGGCGCCACACGACTCAGTTTCGCTATGGTTCTAGGGCCTGGACCTTCCGGTTTAACAAGAATAATTGAACAAACGCCTGAGTCTGAAAAGAAAATTATTTCAAACCGTCAAAGAGACCAATACGTCAATATGCGTAGAACCGTGGAAGGAATAAAAGAGTTAGCCGAACAAGAGTAATAATTCTCTAGCACTAAAGAACAGTTTTCTCTTCACCTAGAAAAAAAACTGATCTTTCCCAGTCAACAAAATTCTTTTCGTCTTCCAAAAATGCTTTGAAGGCTTTTTGCCCTTCACCAGAATTCCATTTTGTGTTAAAGGTTTCGAGGTCATCTATCCAGATCTCAGCCACTCCGTCAAACTCATTGGCTCCATTGCGGATTGCCCTAAGTGGTGAATTTTCTTTTTCGGAAAGAGGAAAAATTTGAACATATTTCCTTATCCCTAAAACTTCTATGGCATTAGCTGGAGCCGAAAGTGGATGCTTATTCTCCCAATAATCTTGAAATTGCTCGCGCGTCAAGTGAGGCATCCTGTACATGCAAAAAGTTAATTTCATCATCTTTTAAATTTTACTTCCGTGTACTTGTCTACTGCACGTTAAACGCAACTATGGTCACTGTTATGGAAAAATTAAATCTCTCTGCCGATGAACTGCTTTCAACCACTCGATCTGTAAGGAAACGTTTAGACTTTGACCGTCCAGTTGACGAAAAACTTATAAATGAATGTCTGGAAATGGCCGTTCAAGCACCCACTGGTTCAAATAGTCAGAATTGGCGCTTCCTGGTTGTTACAGACCCCGAAAAACGTTCTGCTCTCGCCGACATATACAGGAAAGGTTTCGAGGTTTACGCAAACATGGTAGGCAGTGCTGGCCAGTTAGCTGAAGTGGCAGAAAGTGAAGAAAGAGCAGCGCAACAGTTAAGAGTTACTGAATCAGCCACTTATCTGGCAGAAAACATGGAACGTGTACCCGTCATGATGATTCCCTGCCTTCCGGGACGTGTGGATCAGATGCCTGGTTTAGCCGGCGCTTCACTTTATGGCTCAATAATTCCTTCAGCTTGGAGTTTTATGCTTGCTGCACGCGAACGTGATCTTGGAACTTGTTGGACGACAATTCATCTCATCTTTGAACAAGAGGCATCAGAAGTCTTAGGCATACCATTCGAGGAAGTCACCCAAGTCGCTCTTATAACTGTGGCTCACACCATCGGTTCTGATTTCAAGCCTGCTAAACGCATACCTCTGAATGAAGTTGTCTCGTGGAATGACTGGGAAG
>DBNM01000090.1:0-782 GCA_002299135.1 Candidatus Neomicrothrix sp. UBA672
AGGATGTTTCTCATGATCTCAGATGTGCCACCTTCTATTGTGTTGGCACGGGATCTTAAAAATGAGTACCTCGTAAGATCACCTTCAGTTCGTAAACCTTCAGGCCGTTTGCGGTCATATCCTGCTTCGTAGAGAAGACCTTCAGCTCCTGCTATTTCGACACATGTCTCATATATTCGCTGATTCATTTCCGCTGACATAAGTTTGCCAACTGAACCTTCAGGACCCGGGTTTCCTGATTTACTTGCTTCTCTGGCCCTCCAGTTTGTGAGTCGCAAAGCTTCAGCTTCCATCCAAAATCTGCTTACTTTGTCACGAAAAACTGACCTGGTTACCGGATCAAGTGTTTCCTTCTTATCTTCCCAAACTTGCATAAGATCGCGGATCGGACCCACTCCTTTTTTGGGCACACCACCACCGAGTGCCACACGCTCATTCATGAGTGTGGTGACAGCTGCGCTCCAGCCGGCACCTACATCTCCGAACACCCTGTCGTTGGGTATACGAACATCGTTGAAGAAAACTTCGTTGAACTCAGCTTCTCCTGTGATCTGATGCAAAGGCCTGACCTCTACACCAGGTGATTCCATATCAAGAAGAAAATATGTCATGCCTTTATGTTTGGGTTGATCAGGATCTGTTCTCGCTACGAGCATTCCCCATTTGGAAACATGCGCGAGTGTCGTCCACACTTTTTGTCCATTAACGATCCATTCGTCTCCATCTAGAACAGCTCGAGATGATAATCCAGCGACGTCAGATCCGGCGCCTGGTTCGCTGAA
>DBNM01000090.1:1197-3566 GCA_002299135.1 Candidatus Neomicrothrix sp. UBA672
GCCCCCATACCGATACCAATAGGGTTAATAGCTAGATCGTGATAAGGCACTCCAGCGCCTCGCAGTTCAGCATCAACCACCGTTTGCAGTTTTCGGCTTTCAAGACCAAGACCGCCGAGACCTTCCGGGAACTGCACAAAAGCTAATCCGTGGTCAAACTGGGCGCCACGGAACTCGAACTGATCCACCTTGTCAGGTGGGACTTCTTCAACGAGTTTTTTTGCTAAATCCTTGATTTCAGCTTCAGTAATTTCGGCCACTGTTCCTCCATAAGTCTCGCAGAAAATAAATAACCGGCTTCAACCTACCAATGGGTTAAGGGTTTGTGGCGCTAATAACTAAGCAATCGGTTCCAAATCAATGGAATCAAAATCCATTTGATCACCATCTCGACGCTCTTCATCAACCTCCGAGGCATCTCTTTGGTCCCAGTCTTCTTCATCGAAAATACCTTGTTGGTCTGTTTCATGATCTCCTTCAACAGACTCGCTTTGAGGTAACGACGGATGCTTGCTTAAACCTGTGAAAGCACGAGCCAACAAAGGTGTTTTTTCAGGCGAAGGAGTTTGACTCGAGTCTTCTGCTTCCAAAGGATGCCGCGCTTCTCCAATAGGTCTCACAACCTCATCGGAGCTTTCCCGTTTAAGCCCTGAAAGGACTCCCCTTTTACGACGTTTCGGACGGTTTTCTCGATCTTCAGGGAATTGAACCAAATTCCCTCTGTTGCGTTCATCAATCAGTTGCCACCCTTTAGGAGCTTTCAGACGTCCAACGTGGACTTCACAAAGCACAACCTGACCTGGTCCTTCCACCTCGTCAAGGTCACGAATAATAAAAGACGTTCCCTTGACATCCATTTCAACCAGATAAACAGCTTTTCCTGAGCAAGCTGAACGCATACATAGGTACCGCATAGACTCAAAGTTAGTACCGCGGGAGAGTCCTGTCGGGGACACTCTAAATACTTCTAAAGTTCTAGGCTAAAATTTATGTTAAATCAGGAAAACTCTCCCAAATTTTCCAACTCCTTTGTTTTGGGAATCGACGCGGATGACACTCTTTGGGAAAATGAGGCTTGGTTCTACAAAATTCAAGACCGCTTCTTTGAAATGATGTCCTCTTGGAGCGACACACAGGACACAAATGCCGCCCTGTTGGAAAATGAAAGAGCCTCCATCCCTCAATATGGTTACGGTGTCACAAGCTTTGTCAGGTCGATGATTCTCACAGCAATTCAAATTTCGAATAACGAAATAGAAACAAAACAGATCTCACAAATTGTCTCATGGGGAGATGAACTAATAGAAGCTCCAGTTGACTTGCTTCCAGGTGTTGAAGAAACACTGAGTGAACTATCCAACAACCACCATCTACTCCTAATCACAAAAGGAGATGTGCTTCATCAAAGAGCAAAAGTTGAAAATAGCGGACTCTCTGATTTCTTTTGGAACATTGAAGTTGTAGGGGAAAAAGATAGCGCTGTATATGAGATGCTCTTAAATCGTTACGGAATCAGCCCTGAGATGTTCGTGATGATAGGAAACTCAGTCAGTTCTGACATTCTTCCAGTTTTGAATATCGGAGCGAAAGCCATTCATGTTCCCCATCACACGACATGGGAACTTGAGGTTCCTGATCCAAAAGAATTGGAAAAAGTTGATTTTCCTATTGCTCAAAGCATCAGCGAAGTACCAGGAATTCTGTCCGGTTGGAATGAATAGAACCTATGAACGAAGAAGGAAGTTCCCACTTACCATCTGGACTTTGGGCGTCTAAACGAAAAAAACTTTCTACCCGCCCTGACTATCCAAAGATTGTTCTTTTTGCAGCACTTTTTGGAACTGCAACTAGTAGCTATCCAGTAACTGTTCTTTCAGCTTCTTTGCCTCGTGTAGCTAGGGATCTAGGAACGTCCGATGACTCGGTGACTTGGGTTCTAGCGGCGCCTTTACTGGCTTTTGCTGTTATCACCCCGATTGCTGGAAAATTGGGAGATTTGCATGGACATAGACGCACCTATCTTGGAAGTTTTGCACTGGGCGGGATTTTGGCTCTATTAACTGCTTTGTCATGGAATGTCGGTTCTTTAATTTTCATGCGAACTTTAGCTCAAGCGGCGACTGCCGCTGCAGGACCTTCAGCCATGGCCATCATCCTTTCGGTTTACGGACGAAAAGAACGTTCAAAAGCGTTAGGTCTTTGGATGGCTGTAGTGGCAGTATCTCCAGCTATTGGAGTTGTAACAGGAGGGCCTTTGATCGAATGGTTGGGCTGGAGAACACTTTTCGTTGTTCAAGGGTTGCTCGTGATGGTCGCACTGGTAATTGGAGCTAGAACTCTTCCTGAAACTGAGAAACAGTCTGATATTA
>DBNM01000090.1:3916-11663 GCA_002299135.1 Candidatus Neomicrothrix sp. UBA672
CTTACCCTTGGCATAGGAGTAGGTGGCCTTTTAATTGCCGTGAACAGGGGCATTGTCTGGGGTTGGACTCATCCGATTGTGATTTCTGCAGCTGTGATTTCACCATTAGCACTTATAGTTTTTCGTACTGTCGAAAATCGAACAAAAATGCCTTTGCTGCCTCCAGAATTAATGGCTAAACCGAACTTCACCATACCAATAGCCGTTCAAGCCGTACTGCAAGCCGCGTACATGGGCGCGATGATAATCGCCCCTTTCCTTTTAGAACGCCGTTGGGGTTTCAGACCAACTGTTATCGGTCTTCTCATGCTTCCCCGACCACTCTCTTTTGCTATTGCCGCGAGACTTGGTGGCGCTCATGATTTAGACAAGGGAGCTAGACGTGTTTCAATAACTGGAAGCCTTGTTTTCGCTATAGCAATGTTGATAGCTGGCATAGGAGCTCAACAAAAATGGTTGATCGTCTTCATTCTCGGAGCAGGATTAGCAGGTGCCGGCAGTGGGTACATTCGAGCCACAATCGCAAATGCTGCAACTTCCGCTGCAGGTGATCAGGACCTTGGGGTTGCCGGAGGTTCTTTGAACATGCTTCAAATGGTTGGAGGAACTGTCGGTATCACTCTTGCAACAGCAATGCTAGGTACAAGCACTAGCGGTTCACGTTTTATGGCAATTCACTTGGTTGCAGGAATAACTGCACTATTTGCAGCATTCCTCGCAACCAAAATGAAAGAACCGTCAGACTGAATTAAAGTTTTTAGCCTTCAACCTCTGAGATGGTCACAGACTCTATAACTACGTCTTCTACAGGCCTGTCCTGTGCGCCTGTCGGGGAAGATTGAATTGCTTCAGCAACTTCCAATCCGTCTATTACCTGACCGAAAAGTGAGTAGCTCGGTGGAAGTTGAACCCCCGAAGGTCCTGTTATAACGAAAAACTGGCTTCCGTTAGTATCAGGGCCTGCATTAGCCATAGCTAAAGAACCAACCTGGTATTCACCACTGTTGGGTAATTCATCTTCAAACCGGTAACCAGGTCCACCCATTCCTGTACCTTGCGGGTCTCCACCTTGAATCACAAAATCTCTAATAACACGATGGAAAATTATTCCATCGTAGTAATGCCACCTTGCCAGAAAGACAAAATTGTTAACTGTGATAGGTGCACGTTTTGAATTAAGGGCAATTTTCATAGTTCCGGCTGTTGTAACCATCTCGGCCACATAGTTGCAGTCCGGATCTATCACCATCGGAGGAGGAGCATCAAACTCGATTCGACGCTCGCTCGAACCATCTGGATTTGGGATGTTTTCATCCATTGTTATTCCTTTTTTAGGTTTTTTTAACTGTCTTAGACCCCGACGTTAAGCCTTAATTGCGAGGATCACACCCCTACGCGCGTGAATTGGTTAATTTGCGCGTATGGCGTTATTACCCATAGAGGGTGATGAAGGTGGGGATAGTTGGATAGACAGGGTGACCCTTGTCTGCCACCACTGCGAAGTCACCTGGCGAGGAATACCTCTGGAACCCTGTTGGCATTGTAGTTCTCCGGGTAAACAACCTTTAGGAATGACCTTGGTAAGGGACGAACCAGCTTAAATCTTGTATTCCATTAATTGAACCCTTTTGGAACCACCCTCAGTGTCTTGTTCTCCTACAGGTGTAAATCCGAATTTTTCATGGAATATCAGAGACCGCTCGTTTCGAGGTTTTATATTTACCTCTGCGCACATAACAGGCTGATTTGATCCTGAAGCGGCAAGCGCTTCGTAAAAGCGTCGCCCGTTTCCCTGACTCCAGGATGACTCTCCCACCACTACACGATCCACATACAGGAAACTTTCATACCTACTTGTGAACCAGTTGTAGTTGATACTTTCATAATCAACACCAGGACCTAGCAAACCGATTAGAAATCCCGTAATTTGTCTTTTTTCATCTACTTTTCTCTCCGAAACTAAGAAAAGGTGAGATACCTCTGCAAACCATTCCAAATCTGAAAAGGTCAATTCGTTAACCGCGGGCGCAGCCGCGTTATTTAGAGCGAGCACATTTTCAAGATCATCTTTTACAAAATTTCTCAAAGTGTCAATTGGCACACTACCCCCCTCAACTTTTTCCTAAATAGGAACGTATCCTGCAAGCATGACTATAAACAATTCAACGGCGGCAGCGCGTGTCACTAATGGAAGCAAAATTTATGGTTCAGATGAAACTGAAGTTCGCGCTCTAGACGATGTAACTGTCGAATTCGAAAAAGGCAAATTCACTGCAATTATGGGTCCTTCTGGATCGGGAAAATCCACTCTCATGCATTGTTCAGCCGGTCTTGACAATCTGACTTCAGGAACGGTCCATATTGGTGAAACAGAACTCGGAAGCCTTTCTGATAAAGATCTGACACTTCTAAGAAGAAACAAAGTTGGTTTCGTATTCCAGGCATTCAACCTTCTACCGACTTTAACCGCAAAAGAAAATACGACTCTTCCTCTAGACCTTGCGGGAATGAAACCTGATAGTGAATGGATGGATCAAGTTTTACAAGCAGTGGGGATTGCCGACCGTTTAAAGCATCGCCCAGATGAACTGTCTGGCGGGCAGCAGCAACGAGTAGCTGTTGCAAGAGCTCTAGTTTCAAAACCTGAAATAGTTTTTGCCGATGAACCAACCGGGAACCTTGACTCTAAAACCGGTGACGAAGTACTCGATTTTCTTAGACGTGCGGTTGAAGAACTCAATCAAACAATGGTTATAGTCACTCACGATGCTCAAGCAGCTGCACGTGCTCACAGGGTACTTTTTTTAGGTGATGGAAAAATTGTCGATGAGATGACGGATCCAACTGCCGATCGGATTCTAGACAACATAAAGAACTCCTCTAACTGATCCATGTTTGGACTCACTCTCCGAAATATTCGTGGTCGAAAGCTCCGCTATGCGCTGACTACTTTCGCTGTTGTCCTGGGTGTGGCCTTCATGTCCACATCGTTTGTGCTCACGGACAAGCTCCGCAGCTCTTTTGATGAACTCTCAGTCGACATAATCGGAGATGTTGATTTTAATGTTCGTGCTTCCGTACAAGATGGAGAAAGATTTAACCGACTACCGGTTCCAGAGGAATTACTTGAAGTAGTCACAGATGACATACCAGGAGTGGATGCTGTAAGCGGGCAGATTATGGCTTGGAATGTCATCCCGATTGTGACTGACGATGATGGGAACCCTAAAGCTACTAAAACGCGTGGAGCTCCCCAGTTTGGAATGAACTACTTCACTGATTCTGGCCCTTTGCAAGAATTTTTTGTATACGAGGGTCGACCTCCTGAATGGACTGGTGACATTAACGACTCTGCGGTTGTAGGTGAATTTATTGTCGATAAGAAAACTGCCGAAGATTTTGATTTTGAAATCGGTGAAACATATAAAGTTAGCGGTCCAATAGGAAATCGTTTTTTTACTCTTACTGGTATTGCTAACTGGAGATCTCCTACAGAAAACAAGAACTTTGGAGCAACTCTTGCTGCTTTTGAGGAAAGAACTTCGCATACTTTTCTGGACTATGAGGGAACATACGACTACCTGAACGTAGCTGTCACACCCGGGGCAGATCATGGAAAGGTCGCTGCCAGTATTCAAAACCGTTTGGATTCTTACACTCAGAATTTCATGGCATCCATGTCGGCACTACCTGAGGAGCAAAAAGCCGCTTTAAGTTTCCTCGGCGACATTCAACTCGAGGTTGTCGACAAAGACACCCTGATTGAAGAACAACGAGATGATTTCAACTCCTTTCTAAGCGTCCTGTCTGGTGTCTTATTAGCTTTCGCAATAATTGCGGTCATTGTCAGTGCTTTCATAATCAATAACACCTTCTCAATAGTTTTGGGGCAACGTGTACGTGAACTGGCGCTTCTACGTGCACTCGGTGCAACTACACGTCAAGTTTTCCGATCGGTTATTTTGGAAGCAGTAATAATCGGTGTAATAGCAACAGCAGTTGGTTTAGGAGTCGGTTACCTTCTCGCCCTTGGCTTACGAGAACTGCTTGAATCAGTAGGTTTCGGGGCTCTTCCAGGCGTATTACCAATGAAACCCAGAACAATTATTGTGGCAGCTTTTGTAAGTATCGGCGCGACGGTTCTTTCCTCGATACTTCCAGCGAGACGCACGCGTTCCATAGCACCAGTTTCTGCTATGCGTGAAGAAATAAGTTTTACTCCCACAAGTCTCAGACGGAGACTTTTAATAGGTAGTGCTGTCACTTTAGTTGGTGTAACAGAATTGGTTTTAGGGATGATTTTGGAAATAAACACAAAAGGAATTCTCTGGCTCTTGGGTACAGGCGCCATTTCTACTTTTGCCGGAATTTATATGCTTAGTCCCATCGCAACTAAACCTGTGGCGAATCTTTTCGGAAGACCCATACAGCGTTTATTTAAAATCCCTGGACGACTTGCTCGAGAAAATGCTGCACGTAGACCAAGACGCACAGCTGCAACAGCTGCTGCTCTTACTATTGGGTTAGCACTAGTAAGTCTTGCTGCGGTGGTGAGTAGTTCCTTAAAAGCAACTTTCATTGATCTGATAGAAGACAGCACTTCTATGGACCTGGTCATTCAGGTTGATGGCTTCGGTGGTGACTTTCAAGGATTTTCGAATGATTTGGGTAACGACCTTCGAGCATTAAGTAGTGAAAGACCGGACTTGGTTGAATCTGTAGTCTCATACAGGTTTACTTTTGACTCATTAGGAATTGACGGAGATCTTAAAGACGTGGGTAGTACCAACTTTTCTTTGGTCGACTCACACATGGACTTCGACACCATTGAGGGTTCCACTACAACTCCAGCAGCTGCCAACGCTGTTGGAACCATTCTTGTCCATGAAGATCCTGCTACGGAACGAGGTTTAAAAATTGGAGATCCGGTCTATGTGACTTTCCCAGGTAGTGAGGAAATTACTCTCACAACAGCGGCGATTATTAGAAACGAAGCCATGTTGGGGAACTGGGTAATTGATATAGAAACTTTTGACCGTTACTTCCCACGATCACAAGACAGTTTCCTTAGCGTTCTTTTCAATCCTGATGCTGATCCTGAATTGGCTAGAGCTTCCGTTGAGACCTACACCCAGGAATATCCACAACTTTCAGTCGAGAATCGAGCTGAATATCGTGAAGGAATTGAAAAACAATTGGATCAGGTTTTAAGTGTTATTACCACTTTTCTAGCTCTTTCATTGTTAATAGCTGTGCTGGGTATAACAAATACTTTGGCACTTTCTGTTTATGAACAAACCCGCGAACTTGGCCTGTTAAGAGCAGTGGGTATGACAAGACGTCAGATGCGGAGGATGGTTCGTTGGGAAGCTGTCATAATCGCTTTGTTCGGAGGTCTTCTTGGAGTCTCCATGGGCGTCTTCTTTGGCTTAGCTGCTACAGCAGCAATACCCGCAGACTTCGTAGATATCATCTCGATACCTTTCGGTTCACTGTTGCAATACCTGATCATCTCAGGTTTATTTGGAATTCTGGCTTCTATTCTTCCGGCTTTCAGAGCTTCACGACTCAATGTTCTCGATGCCATTTCTCACAACTAGCCACTGACACCAAATTAAATACTCATTTCGCCTAAAGTTAATTTGGTGAACAAGGATTTTAAAAACGTTTCCTACACTCATGGTCTCCATGAAGTAGCTGACAATGTATTCGCATATTTACAACCTGATGGTGGCTGGGGTTGGAGTAACGCAGGACTTATCGCTTCAGAATGGTCATCGTTACTAGTCGATACTCTTTTTGACCTAAAACTCACTAAGAACATGCTTGATTCAATGTCTTCAGTCACTTCGGCTCATCCAATAAATGTTGTGGTCAACACCCATGCGAATGGTGATCATTGCTATGGGAATAGTTTAGTCGGAGGTGAAAACGGAGCCCAGATCATAACTACTGAAGCAGCGGCAGTCGAAATGGAAGCAATTCCACCATCTGTCTTGGAAGCGCTAATGCAAATAGATCTTGGTGAGGCAACTAATTCGTATATACAAGATGCTTTTGGATCTTTTGATTTCAGCAACATTGAATTACCGCCACCAGATCGTACCTTCAGTGGTGAACTGCAACTCGACGTTGGCGGCCGCACAGTGGAACTAATAGAAGTCGGACCCGCGCACACTTCCGGTGACCTGCTAGTGCATCTACCAGATGCCGCTACAGTATTCTGCGGCGACATTCTTTTTATTCATGGAACCCCAATAATCTGGGACGGTCCTGTGTCCAACTGGATCGATGCATGTGATCGTATTTTAGGATTAGAAGCTGAAGTGATAATCCCAGGTCACGGACCTTTAACTGACGCCACGGGAGTAACTGCTGTTCGTGACTACCTCAATTTTGTAGACAGTGAGTGTCGAGAACGTCATGCTCTTGGCCAAACTGCAGCTGAAGTGATAGCTGACATCGATCTAGGTGATTTTAAAGAGTGGGGTGAGTGGGAACGTATAGCAGTAAATGTTTATGCGATTTTCAGAGAAATTGAGAAAGACCAAACTGTCCAATCTCCACTCGAACTCTTTGGCGAAATGGCGAAACTTAAAAAAGGTAATTCTTAATTACAAACTTACTTTTGCATATTCGAGGGAAGTTCTTCAGCATGAACCACAACAACTCGTTTTGTCGCACGAGTTAATGCAACGTAAAGGGCTCTCATCCCCTGGATCTGCTCTTCAATAATCCTCTTTGGTTCTACAACAATTACGACATCAACCTCAAGCCCTTTCACAAGTCCTACTGGAACTACCGCTAACTGTTCATCAAGACCTCGACGGTTGGGGCGTCCGAAAACAATCTCTGCGTTGTCTAGTAATGATTCAATTTCTCCTATCTGTGAATTTGCAGCAACTATCGCAAGGTTGCCAGAATCAGCCTTTTTCTGTTCTTCAGTTACTACTTCTGAAAGGAGATCTAGTGAATCCTCAACCTGCACAAATATTGGTGGCTCTCCTTCAGCCCTTACAGAACTTGGGGGATCCAAACCTGGGGCTGCTTCTTGAAGAACATTTGCAGCTAATTCCATAAGTGGGGCTGGGATTCGATAACCAATTGTCAACTCACACATCTGGGGTTCTTTACGTTTTGGAAGGTGTAGCAGAATACTCTCCCAGTTCTCGTGAGCCCAAGCTCCTGTTGCTTGTGCAATATCTCCAACTACGGTCATTGAACCGTTTAAAGATCTTCTCGAAAGCATTCTCAAGTCCATTGGTGAAAGGTCCTGAATTTCATCAACGACTATGTGACCGAAAGTCCTGATTGAATCCTCTTCCCTTCTCCCTGGTCGTGGCCCTAAAACCGCACGCGCTTCATCCAGTAAAGCCGCATCGGAAGCAGACCAAAGAATTTCTTTAGATTCAGACTCTCGAGTTTTATACAAGGACTCAACTTCCTCTTCTGTAAGTTTCGGGTCAGCTGCCTTTATCAACGCATGGGAACCGAACACATCATTCAACAGTTGCGAAGGTGTAAGTACAGGCCACATCCAATCTAAAGCCTCCCTTATAGCCATCTGGCCTTTAAGTCGGTCTTCTACAGTTCGGTGATCAAGAGACTCATTTGAACTTAAAGCAAGAGTGGAATAAAACTCTTCTTCAACAAAACGCCGGGCTGCGTTATGAGTCCTGTAACGTCTCTGTGCTTCTGAAACTATTTGAACGGTCTGTTCCACAGTGATATGCAACCACTGAACCCC
>DBNM01000090.1:11999-14546 GCA_002299135.1 Candidatus Neomicrothrix sp. UBA672
CCGATCCTGAAATCTTCGCGCAGAGGACGTTGGCGGATTTTTGCTGATCGGGCTAAAAATTTAACCATGCGAAGATCACCTTTTAACCGTGAAACTTCTTCGGGGTCTCGATGATCTCCAACCCGAACTCCCCCAACCAAATCTCCTAAAGAAGCCATCTGAACCCCTGCTTCACCAAGAGATGGGAGAACCTGTTCTATGTAGGCCAAAAATAAACGATTAGGTCCTACTACTAGAACCCCTTGTCCTTCAAGGGGAAATCTGTGGGTATACAACAAATAAGCTGCTCTGTGAAGAGCTACAACCGTTTTCCCGGTACCAGGACCTCCTTGCACCGCTACCACACCTGAAATCGGGGCACGAATTATTTGATCCTGCTCACCTTGGATGGTTCCGATAATGTCCTGAAGGCGGCCAGTACGGGCTGTCTCAAGCGCTGCTATAAGAGCACCTTCGCCTTTAAGGGGAGAACTTTCATTGTCACGAAATTTTTCAATGTCCCCAAATATTTCATCTTCTAATGAAAGAAGGGTTCTACCGCGGCTTACAAAATGTCTTCGTCGTTCAAGCCCCATTGGGTCCAAGCCTGTAGCCCTATAAAAAGACTCTGCAATGGGTGCACGCCAATCAACCACTATCGAGTCATGCTTATCGTCCCATACACCAACTCTCCCGATGTAAAAAGTTTCTGAATCAACATTTAGATCAATACGACCGAAAACCATAGCCGCATCACCCATGTTTAATTGCCCCAACCGCGTTGAAACAGAGTCCCATATGGCATCTCTCTCAACACGCGCTTGGTTTGTTCCACCTTTGCCCACTTCAACCATTGAAGTGAGATCAAAGACTCTTTCTTTAGCAGCTTCTAAACATTCGTAAGCTTTGTCTACGTAAGCCTGTTCAGCTTCTAACTCATTTGAGATAAATGCCCCCAAAGGTCTTGTATTACTAATAATTAAGTTAAATTTTTGGTTTAAAGCAAAAATTGACAGGGTTCTAATCCTATCGCGTAGTTGAAAAAGACAAATAGATTAGAAAAATGCAGTCATACATGAAATTACGAGAGGTAACCAATGAGTGAGAATAGAACAGAGACAACAATAGGTCTTGTTCTAAGCGCTGGAGGGTTTTCCGGAGCCGCCCACCATAGTGGGGTCATTGACGCCATTTTCAAAGCCACGGGCTGGGATTCAAGGCTTTCTGAAGTCATAGTTGGAACTTCAGCCGGTTCGCTTACAGCAATTTCTTTACGCGCTGGAATGTCGCCATCAGATTTAGCTAGTTATTACACAGGTGATTCGATGAGCACCGAAGGACAACAGATAGTCAACCGTGTTACGACCTCTCTTAAAATGCCTGATCCCGGCCTCAGCACCAGCAGCAAAATACCTTCCAAACCGACTCTTCTTTTAAAAGAACTTTTTCTAGGTGGCCGTCCTCGACCTATGGTTGCGATCACTGGACTCCTTCCATTAGGAGAGGCTGACGGTTCTTCTTTTGCTGAAAGAACTTCACAAATTCACCCTGAACTTTGGCCCGACAAGCCGACTTGGTTGTGTGCTGTTGATCTTGACACCGGGAAAAGAGCGGTGTTTGGTAGAGATGACATAAAAACCAATGTTGGCTCTGCAGTTCAAGCATCCTCAGCGATCCCAGGTCGTTTTAGTCCCGTGAATATTAATGGAAAACGTTACGTTGACGGCGGGGTTCATTCAGTAACCAACTCTGATCTTCTTGCCGCTTTACAACTTGATCTAGTGATTATTTCTTCGTCTTCTACACTGGTTGCATCACAGGAGAAGAACTCTCTTTCCGTGGTATGGAACTCAAGAACACTTCATAAAGAAATTGAACAAATCCGTTCAAATGGAACAGAAGTTCTAGTATTCGAGCCAACAGTTTCTGATTTGCAGGCACGCGAAAAATTAGAACCCACTAAAGACGCCGCTAAGGAAATTTTTAAAATGTCGCAAACTTCCGCTTTTGCCCGCCTGGCTAATCCTCATTCCAATAAAGCTAGAAGCCTTTTAGAGGAAGCAATTCTTCAAATCTAGATATAACCCTCAACAGAAAGAAAAGATGTGGTCAATGCTTGGGTAACATCCCAACATGGAAAACTCTTTTCTTTCGACAGATGAAACTGGTAAGAAATCGGATTTCATTTCTGCATGCAGAAATGAGCAACACTCTCGAATACCGGTTTGGTTCATGCGTCAAGCTGGAAGATCACTCCCCGAGTATAAGAAAATCCGCGGAACGGGAAGCATCTTAGACGCAGCTTCAGATCCTGAAAGGGCAGCTCAAATCACCCTGCAACCGGTTGAGAGATATGGAGTTGATGCAGCAATACTTTTTTCCGACATCATGGTTCCTGTTCATTCGATCGGTTTTGGAATTGAGATACAACCAGGCATAGGTCCCGTTGCAGAAAATCCATTTGAAAGCATCCAAGATTTAAAACGGCTACGAGCATTAGAACCTGAAATTGATGTTCCTTACGTCGGAGAAACGATAAAAATACTCTCTCAAGAATGCCCAGTTCCT
>DBNM01000011.1 GCA_002299135.1 Candidatus Neomicrothrix sp. UBA672
AAGTACCACATATTAAAAAAACATTTTTTTGGATTATCAGGGTGAGGGTATGCCATCAAGAAAATGCAACCGTCAGGTTTCATGCTGAATGAAACATTTGGAAATACCGTGTAGTGGTAATGATCAGTCAGTTGTTCGTCAGAATATAAAGAGAAGTCGTAACCTTTTTCAGCACCAACTTTACGTTTGTGCTTTTGTAGTGCGACACGAAGAGCGCTTAAGTCATCTTTAAAAGGTGAAGGGTCAAATTCCCAGAAAGCAAAGTCTTCTTGTAGTCCTTGAAAAGTTTTTTCATACGAACCTTTATATTGGGGTCCTGGGCCTCCACCAGGCATAAGCATTCTGCAGTGCCCCGTAGGATACATATCGAATTGACATCCCGAATAATGTTCGTTCATAACGGTCACAGTCTGTGGGTGAACAAAAGGAAGATGGTAACTTTCGTTGAAATTGTCCTGAACCACCTTCCAATTAAAGTGACCTTCTAAAGTTACCCAGTGAGTACGTTTCATTTGTTCCATTTGATAACAATCCAGATGTTCTGAAATTGGGCTTAGATAATCGAACAAATCTTTACATTCTGGATCCATGTTTATCCAAATGAAGCCACCCCAAGTGTCACAAGGGATTTCCACTAGATTTCTTTTTCCGCATGGGTTCCCTTGAGGGAAATCTTCTTCACAAGGAACCCAAACTAAGGTTCCGTCATTATCAAAACGCCACCCATGATATGCACAAGTAAAATCTCCGCCATTTAAACAGCCCGTTTCTGCTGAAACCAAACGGTTCCCCCTGTGTTGACAGACATTGTAAAAAGCATGGATTTTGTTATCTGAACCCATAGAGCAAAGAATGGATTCAGAACCTATAGGCACGGTTATATAGTCTCCAGGGTCAGAGATCTGATCAACTCGACCTGCGACAAGCCATACTTTGGTCCACATTTGTTCCCACTCAAGTGCCGCGAAATCAGCTGAGTTATAACGAAATCCGTCTATAGGTCCTTGACCTAGCTCAGGCTCAGCGGCTTTTTCTCTAGAAATACCAGTTTGGGGTTTATTTGTGTCGGTATCAGTCATTGAAATTTCCCCTTCTACCTCCCATGTTAGACAATGAAATGATGATTGCTTTATGTTGAACTTTCAGAGGCTCTATTAAGTCAGTTAAGGTGCATTTAAAATGGCGGTTTTGACCATTGTGGGAGTTTAAAATGAGTGAAATTCAAGAGCTTTTTGATCATCAAGAAATTACGGATGTGATGCATTCGTATTGCAGATTTGTTGACTTGAATCTTCCAGAAAAGCAGGTTGAGTGTTTTACGGTTGATGCGATTGCCGATTACTACGGAGGGGTTGAATTAGTAGGTAGAGACGCAATTCTGGAGATGCTTAAAAAAGCTTTAACTCGATTTACAGCAACGTGTCATACCCTTTCAAACATTGAAATCAATTTTGAAAGTTCCGATACAGCTAATTCAGTTTCGTATGTGCAGGCATGGCATAGAAAACCATCAGGGCCTGAAGATGATTATGAAGTTCGAGGTCAATATCATGATCGCTGGTCAAAAACAGAAGAAGGTTGGCGGATTTCTTATAGAAAATTTTTGACAATGGCGGCCACACCACCCAGACCAGATGCACCGGGTATAGGACGTATTCAGTAATATTTACTTCCATAGCGTTGAGAAGATTTCAACACGGCAAACACCACTTAAACTTGATATATGAATGATCGAGAGTGGGGATTTAAAACAAGAGCCATACATGCCGGTGGTGGTCCAGATGTCTCAACGGGGGCACGTAACGTTCCTGTTTATCAAACCACCAGTTTTGTATTTGAAGACACTAGAGATGCAGCTGACATGTTCGCTCTTCAAAAATTTGGATCTATCTACACTCGCATCTCAAACCCTACGGTTAATGCCTTCGAGGAAAGAATGGCAAGTCTTGAAGGTGGTATTGGGTCAGTAGCGACATCGTCTGGCATGTCGGCAGAATTTCTAACAGCTGCAGCGCTTGCGAGCTCAGGGGATAGTTTTGTTACTTCTTCAGCGATTTACGGAGGCACTCATACGATGTTCGACGTTTCGTTAGGCAGATTTGGTATTGAAGCCCGTTTTGTTGAAGGTGATGACCCAGAGTCTTTTGATGCCGTTATAGATGACACAACTAAATTTTTGTATACCGAAATTGTTGGAAATCCATCTGGTTCAATAGCAGATATTTCTGTTTTAGCATCAGTAGCCCATTCGCACGACATACCACTTGTGATAGACGCTACTTTCGCTACTCCTTATCTTTGTAGACCCATCGACTTTGGTGCTGACATAGTTTTACACTCTGCAACGAAATTTATTGGAGGTCATGGCAACTCCATTGGGGGTGTCGTAACTGAGTCAGGTCGTTTCAACTGGGGGAATGGCAGATTCCCAGAAATGACAGAACCGGTTGCAACTTATAACGGTCTTAAATATTGGGAGAATTTTGGAGAGTATGCGTTTTGTACAAAGTTACGATCTGAACAATTGCGCGACTTGGGTGCCTCTTTGGCTCCAATGAATGCTTTTTTACTGATACAAGGTTTAGAAACTCTTCCATTCCGTATGGACGGACATGTGGCAAATGCTAAAACTGTTGCTTCATTTCT
>DBNM01000002.1:0-4096 GCA_002299135.1 Candidatus Neomicrothrix sp. UBA672
TTCGGCCGGGAGGACTTAAAAGACTGGGTATCGATTTTGAATCGATAGAAGAACGTTTTCCGAGACTGATCTACTGTCATATCACCGCCTATGGGAGGGAAGGTGAAAGCGCTGACCTTCCATCATTTGATGTAGGTGCTTTTTGGGCTCGTTCCGGCATCGCAAGTCTATTAACTACAGAAGATTCCGATCCACCATTTCAACGTGGTGGGATGGGTGACCACTCAGTCGCCATGTCCGCCGCAGCAGCTATATCAGCTGCTCTTTTCGAAAGAGAAAAATCTTCTAAAGGTCAGTTAGTCGAGACGTCCCTTATTCGACAAGGTGCTTACACCATAAGTTTCGACTTGAATGCTTTATTAATGTGGGGTCGTACAATCGCTCTTGGCTCTCGTGAAGGTATGGGCAACCCAGCTATGAACAACTACAAAGCCTCTTGTGGTAGACGATTTTGGCTTGTGGGAATTGAACCTTTTCGCCATTGGCCCCCACTGGCAAGAGCAGTCGGGCACCCTGAATGGATAGAAGACGAAAGATTTTCAGATCCTGCTGCACGCGCTAAAAACGCTAAGGAACTTATCGGTGAACTAGATGAAATTTTTGCCACACGAACTCTGGATGAATGGAGTGAAATTTTTGATTCTGAACCAGACCTTTTCTGGGCTCCTGTTAATACACCAGATGACCTTTTATCTGATCATACTTTTAACGGATCGGGAGCATTACTTGATGTTCCAGACGGTTCAACAGGAACACTAATGATCTCGACTCCAGTCGATTTCCGTGGGACCCCAACCACTCCAAGATCTTTAGCTCCCAAATTGGGAGAACACACAGCGGAAATACTCAAAGAGATCGGGCTAAGTGATGAGGAAATTGAATCGATGCACGCTTCAGGGGTTGTAGTCGACGGTTCAAAGTCTAAAAATCAGTAACTTAAAGAGCGTTAGCCAGTCTTTCACATGCTGTAACCATGACTTCTCTTGCTGCTGGCACCATCTCGAAAAAAACTAAAAAAGCATGAGGGAGTGATGGAACACACTCGTAGTGGGTTTCGACACCGGCTTTCTTTAGAGCTTCCGCATACGCTTCGCCTTCATCACGGAGAAGATCCAACTCTGCAGTGATCACCTGTGCCGGTGGCAAACCAGAAAGGTCTTCTGTATGGATAGGGCTTGCATATGGCTCATCTATAAACTTCTCTGAACCAACATAATGTCTATAGAACCACCGCATCATGGCTCCAGGTAGAACTGGGCCTTCTATATTCTCTTGATGAGACGGCCATCTATCTGGATCGATATCAAAACACCCATAAAAAAGCATTTGGTGCTTTATTTCTGGTCCATTTCGGTCTCTGCTCATTTGACAAACAACCGTCGCAAGATTTGCTCCTGCACTGTCTCCTGCCACCGCAATACGTTCAGGGTCAATTCCCAGCCCTTCTGAGTTACTGACAATTTGGCAAAGAGCTGAATAACAATCTTCTGGAGGTGTAGGGAAAGGGTATTCAGGAGCTTTTCGATAGTCGACCGCTATGAATACTGCACCAGAACTATTTGCTAAGCCTCGACACTGACCGTCATAACTATTGATATTTCCTACAACCCAGCCGCCTCCATGAAAAAAAACAACTGCTGGTGCTCTACCATCAGTCTCTTTAGGTCGGTAAATACGGATGGCCATATCTTCACCGTCAGAATTTACCAAATTCAAGTCCTCGATTAGATGGACTTCCTCCCCACCGCCTTCCGAATAATCACCATTGATTACCCTGAATTCTTCTGGTGTCAAAGTATTAAAATCCATTTCTGGTGCATCCGCTGCGACAGCTTCAAGTATTGCACTAAGTGTTTCATCAAGTGGCATTGTCATTCCTCCCAAAATTTTCAGCCGCAACTCTATCTTCTTCGTATTGGTACTGGGGCTCGTTTATACGTGGTTGCCGGCTGTCTCCTTCAACAGAATTTACCCCGTTGTTTAATCCGCTTGTTGCTTTGTCTTTCCATGAAGCATCTTCAGACCAGGTCACATCTAGATCCACTATGGAACCTGGTGTATCTATACTTTCTGCAGCCTTGAAGACTTGGCGTAATAGATCTCTCTGGAATTCTGGCTCATGAGGGCGTCCCGCTGTGTAACCCAGCGGCATATCAACAAACGCTGAGCGAGGGGGATTCACAGATTCAGTTATGCTTCTTGCAGCTGTTAAGCAGATTGTCGGAAATCCTGCTTTTTCTAAAATCCGTGCTACCAGACCCACGGTCTGGTGACAAACAGGTCAAACGGGAACCAGTAATACCAAATCAACAGGCTCACCTGGCATATTAGAAATTGATTCGAGGATCAGAGGTGCTAATTCCTCTTCGGCGCGTCTAGTGGAATATATTCCCCCCATGCAAGCAACAGCATTAGAAGCCAAACTACCTATAGTTTTTTCAGCTACCAGTTCATTAAGCCTGTCCGTAGGAAAAACTATATTTGGGTCCTCTCTCGCTGGTTCTAAATCGTAAGCAAAATGAGTTACCCGAACATCACTTGCAGGTTCAGCGGAAGGGATAAGGCGGATACCGGTGTCATCTTCCCAGTGGAAAGCAATCTGACCTTCTGTGTATGCGCCTCCGGATGCAACCAAAGCAACATTTGATTCTGAAATTGGTTTCTCGATGGGAGTCCACGGCGGTGATTCTTTTTTTTCTGCCCATCTGTAATCGTCGTAACCGAGCCGCGCATATTGTTCTTTGGTGCGCTGTATGTAATCGACTGGATTAGTTTGAGACATAATTTTCCCCGTGTATCTAACAATAGCGTCATTTAAGATCAAATTTCTTACGAGTTGTTACTCTAAGAGTAATTACTCCTATAATTTATTTTGGTGATTGAATGAAAGAAGAAACCTCTTACAGTGTTGAAGATTTAGCTTTAAAAGCTGAAATCAGTGTCGATACAATTCGCTATTACCAAGGATTGGGTTTAATCTCCCCACCCCAGAAAAATGGACGTAGAGCTATTTACGGTGAAGAGCATGTTATTCGCCTAGAAGAAATAAAAAAGCTAGCGTTCGAAGGTTTTTCTTTACGTCAAATATCGCTTTTGAAAGAAGAAACCTTAGACGGGAACCCTTCTGACGACCTAAAGCATCTAATAGCTGAAGACACAAAATCCAGAAGCCTAAGTAGAGCTGAAGTGGCTGAAAGGGCATCCGTGCCTGAAAGTCTCGTAGCTCTTTTGTGTGACAATGGTCTTCTGCAACCTCTATTCGATGATGAAGAACCACGTTTTGATGAAAGCTCCGTGAGTATGGTCGAAGCTGGAATAGCAATTGCTAATGCTGGAGTCCCATTAGAAGAACTTGTTTCCCTAGCTCAATACCACTCCTCAAATGTAAATGAAGTGGTAGATAGAGCTATCAGCCTCTTTGAAGAACACATCAAAGAAGGAACTGAAGTGTCATCCGAGAAAGATCTTGCAGTTATTATGAAAGACCTACTCCCCTCTGTTATTCGCCTAGTAGCTCAACACTTTCATAAGAGTTTGGTAACTCGCTCCCTGGAGAGGATCGACGGACACAATAAAACAATCCTCTCAAATGCGCTGATTGCTTCGGACCCTGAAAATCTGGAGGTGACCTGCGAATGGCGTTAACTGATCAAAATGAATCAATCACTCGTTTATCTGTTAGAACCGTTCGCATCCCATCTGGACATGCAAAAGACCCTCTCTCTTGGTTCCCGAACAAACCTTCGGATGATGTTTGTTGGTTCTGGGAAATTCCAGAAGAAGAAACCTCATGGATAGGAATCGGAGAAATCGCCTCTACCACTTTTAAAGGTTCTACAAGATTTATTGAGGCAAATAAAAGCTTCAAAAAAATCGTAGACCTTATTGACTGGGAAGCACCCCCCGATGCTCCACCACCCCGTTTCGCTTCCGGCTTTTCATTCGATGGGACTAGCCAAAACGATGACTGGAGATTCTTAGGAAACAGCCAATTAGTCTTCCCAAGAATCCAGATACTTCGAAACGGGGAAGATACTTGGCTCACTACCACGAATGGAACTTTGGAAAAAATGCCTGACTTGCCTGCTCCAAGTCC
>DBNM01000002.1:4478-5286 GCA_002299135.1 Candidatus Neomicrothrix sp. UBA672
CATTACAAGAATCTAGTACTCACCGCTCTAAACGAAATAGAAAATGGTGACCTTGAAAAAGCTGTACCCTGCAGATCCCTTTTCATAAAGGAAAAACCTGAGCTTCAAAAGCTATTAGCATCCCTGAGAGACTCTTACCCCGCTTGCGCAACTTTCTGCATATATAAAAACGGCAATGCCTTTGTTGGATCCACACCCGAAAGACTAGCTTCAACAACAGGCGGGAAACTCTACACTGCTGCTCTTGCAGGTTCCGCTCCAAGAGCAGCAGATAAAGCGCTTGACAGTGCTTTAAGCCAAGGTCTGCTCACAAGCCCCAAGGAGCAAAATGAGCACGTTTTAGTTGTTGAGGAAATACTAAGAAGACTTATCTCACTGGGATTACAACCTGAGACAACACAAGAAACAACGATCTTGAAATTAAACGGGATTCAACACCTTTTTACCCCAATTAACTCACAACTAAGTTCAGAAATAAGTCTCTTTGAGGCCATCGACGCTCTGCACCCGACACCTGCAGTGAGTGGACATCCGCTCAAAAGAGCAAACGAACTGAGATTAAAATATGAAAGCTTTGATAGAGGCTGGTTCGCGGGACCAATTGGCTGGTTGGACATCTTAGGATCCGGCGAATTTCGTGTGGCATTGAGATCCGGTTTGATAAATGAAAAAGGATCCACTCTTTTCGCTGGAGCCGGCGTTGTAAATGGGTCAGATCCTGAACGCGAACTTATCGAAACAGACATGAAGCTCAAAGCGATGCTTGATCACATAATCGCGCTGCGCAACAACGGAAATGACGTATGAA
>DBNM01000002.1:5703-12464 GCA_002299135.1 Candidatus Neomicrothrix sp. UBA672
AGATCAAGCCTATTGTCAATTGCTGCTGACTCGACTGAGGATTTGGAGACTTCTATACACCTAGACGAAAGAGCAGGAAGCTACTTCGCTCTTGGTTTAGCTAAAGCAACTTCCAAACCAGTTGTTCTCATTTGCACTTCTGGAACGGCAGCTGCAAATTATCATCCCGCTGTAGTGGAAGCTTTCTATTCTGGAGTTCCATTAATAATCATTTCAGCTGATCGACCACCTGAACTTCAAAATAGAGGAGCTCCGCAAACAATTGATCAAATCGAACTTTACGGCAACCATGTAAGAGGCTTTTTTCAAAGTGCTGTTCCAAGTGAATCAACACAAGAGAATGCAATTGCCTTGGCTGCTGAGGCCTTGAAACAAAGTTTGAAACCTGTCCCGGGACCAGTTCATATCAACTGTCCTTTCCGCGAACCATTAGAGCCTTCCGATGTTCCTTTCGTGCCATTTGAGGCGGATAATCTTGCAGAAATTTCTCGAGAAACTGACGTTTCAGAATTTAAAAAGTTTCTGAAACATGAAAAAGGGTTGATCGTCGTTGGACCCATGGAAACTGATTCCTCAACGCGCAATCAGATATCCGAGTTGAGCAATATCACAGGATGGCCTGTAGTGGCAGATCCAGCTTCAAGCATGCGTAACGGTCCACATACCAAAAACTGTGTACTGATTTCTTCAGGTGAACACATCTTTAGGAGCACTTGGGTCAAAGAACACAAACCAGATGTGATTATCCAGATGGGAAGAATGCCGACAAGCAAAGGGTACAAATTGTTTTTAAATGAAGTCGGCTGTGAGAACATAATTTGCGCTGACGAACTTGGATTCTTCCCAGATCCAGAAAATGTCGCAACACATAAAGTTGCTGTCTCTCCAAATGCTCTGGCTGAAAGCCTTACTCAACTTACTGAAAAAAAGAAACAAACAGACTGGAACAAATCATGGAGTAACGCTGAGATAGTTTCTTCGCGAATTGTCCGTGAACTTATTAATAACTCAGTTTTCGATGAAGCGGCAACAGTCCTGTGTCTGGAAGAAGCACTACCCGAAGAAAGCTGCATATTTGTTTCAAACTCGATGCCTATACGTGACTTGGATGCCTTTCTGCCATCTTCATTAAAACACTTGAGAGTTTTTGCCAACAGAGGTGCTAATGGAATCGATGGAGTTGTTTCAACTGCGGCTGGTGTTTCTAAAGGATTATCTGAGGTCCCTACAATTTTATTTACTGGTGACCTTGCATTTCTTCATGACTTGTCAGGATTTACAGCTCTACGAAGACTCAGATCAAATCTAACCATCGTTGTTGTCGATAATAATGGTGGTGGTATTTTTTCTTTCCTTCCAATAGCAGAAACTGAAGGAGTAAACTTCCAAAAACTTTTCCATACTCCACATGACCTTGATATGGAAAGCGTTGCCGGAGTCATCGATGCAAAAGTCTTCAAACCCACTACTCGTCAAGACTTTTCAATAGCCCTCGACCACTCCGTCAGTACAAGTGGAGTAAATGTAATACATGTAATCGTCGATACTGCAACAAATGTTGAGACTCATAAAAAAGCCTCTAAAAAAGTAAACGAAGTGTTGCAATGAGCACAACCACAACCCTGCCTAGCGAAATCAAAGGAGAGGGGGCTCCCTTGCTCGTACTCCATGGATTTACAGGAGATCGTTCAACAATGTCCTCTATCTCTGAACCCCTTAATGAAAACTACTCTGTTGTCTCTGTTGATCTTCCAGGGCATGGGAACACTGCGAAAGATCTGGAACCTTACTTATTTAATTTCGAAGATACTCTCGACGCACTAATAGAAGTAATGGAATTTCATGACCAGCAAGAATTCAACGTACTCGGCTATTCAATGGGAGGTCGTTTAGCGCTAGGGCTAGCCACCAAGTATCCAAACAGAATAAAAAATACGATTCTGATAGGAGCTACCGCTGGTATAGCCGATGAAAACCAAAGAATTGCCAGAAGGAGATCCGATGATCGTCTAGCAGATGAAATCCTAGAAAAAGGGATCGAATGGTTCGTCGAATACTGGATGGATCAACCCATATTTGAATCTCAAATCAGAATAGATCCCGAGATATTTAATGCCTCAAGAAGACAAAGGCTAAAAAATGATGCTCAAGGCTTAGCTAATAGCCTGAAGGGCTCCGGAACTGGAAGCCAGCCTTCTCTTTGGAGAAAACTTAACGAAATCGCTTCTCCGACTCTGATATTAGTGGGAGAGGAAGACCCCAAATTTAGATCGCTTGCAGTTCGTTTAAATAGTGGAATCAGCAAATCAGAAATTGTAGTAGTACCAGAATCTGGTCATGCTTGCCATTTAGAAAATCCTGTTTTCACACTTGAAGCGATAAAGGCATTTCTCGAAGAGGTCATGTCATGGTAAATATAAGCGAAGTGAGAATCGATAAGCATGTTCTCCGTTACGAAGATCCGATTTTAACTTCTCATGGGGAAATCACCGAGCGTCCAGTAATTCTTCTTGGCCTGAAAGATGAACAAGGAAGTTGGGGTTTCGGAGAATCTTCACCACTCGCAGGTTTCTCAAAAGAAAATATTTACGATGTTGAAGAAATTCTCCACGAATGGAACAAAACCAAAAACGAACATTTACTTGCATCGTCTTTGACAGCAAAAGCTGCCGTAGATTGCGCTTTTTTGGATTTGAAAGCCAAAAATGCTGGTCTCCCACTTCATAAATTCATGAATTCTGACAGTCCGAAAGAGTTCCCTGTTTCGCAACTAATACTGGGTGAAACTCCTCAACAAGTTTCATCCAATGCCGAAAACGCTACTGACATCGGTTATGGAACCCTGAAAATAAAAGTAGGAGCATTAGAGACAAAAGTCGATTTTGAAAGATTAAAAGCCGTTAGGGAAACAGTGGGTCAAAAAATCGAAATAAGAATCGACGCTAATGGCGGATGGGAAACAAATCAGGCAATTGACATTCTGGGTGAACTAGCTCCTTTTGCAATCGAATTCATTGAAGAACCAACAAGGGGGCTTGAAAACCTCGCGACTGTAAGAAAAAACGTCAGTCAAAAAATAGCGATTGATGAGTCATTGCAAGAAGTTGAAAACGTTGACCTAATAGCAGAGAATAAAATTGCAGACATAGTGATAATCAAACCTTCTGCTATTGGTGGTATCTCATTTGCTTCACAACTAATTCGTCAAGCAGAAAACCTAGGTTTAGAAGTAGTTATTACTTCTCTCTTAGATGGAGCTATAGGAGTAGCGGCTTCAGCACATTTAGCTTCTGCTTATAATTTGTTAAACCCAGCACCCGGGTTAGGTACTTCTTCTTTACTCCTAGAGGATTTAGCAGAATCTATTCCCATCAACAATGGAAATATGATCTTAGGTCCATCTTCTGGTTTGGGAATTCAACCCTAACTACTGCATGCTCTTTCTCACAGCTTCACGCATCTTCATTCTCGGAGTTCTTTCTCCATATGTTGCCTCTGACTCTCTTGCTGCGGCTGCAAAAATTCCTTTAGACATTAATGAACGCTCTGCAGATCGTCTCTGCCAATAAATGCGCGCTCTTGCTCTTTGAGCTCCTTCGTGAGATGGCTCAGACTGAACGGCCATCTCTACAAGATGGCAAGCGAGACGAAGTTCTCCTTTCTCGGCAAGTTCATCAGCGCGGTCAACAAGCACTTCTACGGAACCTAAAAGCGAGACCATTTCCTTTGCTAAAAGTGAGTCGGGGGCAGGCTTTAACCTTGACGGATCACCATCCCACCATCCACCATAAAGACGGTAAATATTTCTCACTACAAACTCAGGTTCATCATAAAGTGGTGCCAACCATGGCTTTTCAGATAAATGGTCAGGCACAAAAACTTCATGAATTATTTCATCCAGTCTTGCTCCTGCATTCATCAACTCGAGTGTGGAGTCTGTCAAATATTCTAAAGCTTCTGCCATGTCACCCAATACGGTCTCAACGCGCTTGCGACCAACAATTGGAAGTCCATGAGCTGGATAAACTTTTTCAGCTCCCCTGTCAAGCATGTCTCTCAACGCCTGAGCCCATTCAAGAGCATAACGCTGTACCTTTTGGGGGTTACCCGCGTTTGGAAAAGTCCAAATAACGAAGTCTCCTGCAAAAACAGTCTTATTTTCCTCATCCCACACCCAAGTGTGATCATCGGTCTCACCGCGGCCATGATTTAATTCAAAACTTTTACCGCCAACTTCAAGCAGGTAACTATCCCTGTAGGTGATCTCTGGGTCTGCGACACTGTCTGGAAGAAACGTGGATCCGAATCCTCCAATACCAATTCTCGTTGTACCTACCTCTGCTCTCGGTGTTATCCCCCCAAATTGCCTCTTGTTGATAAAAGTATTCCAGTCGCTTGTGAGGCGGTAGCGGTCGAACCGATCTAGAACAGCTTCATGCGCGATAACTACGGGTTTCTTTTCTGAACGCGCTTCCGCATCCTCTATGAAAGCCCCACTTCCGCCGACATGGTCGAGATGGCCATGTGTGTATACAAGGGAGTTAATCGGATCTTTGGACCAACCTCTTAAAGCCTCAACAACATTTTCGCCTGAACCAGCGCCGCTAGCATCTACACAAACTAGACCTTCTTGGGTTTTAACAGCCCAACAATGAGAAAAGGACTCGACTACCGCAACTTCGTCTTCAACTTCGACTAGTTCATCTAGCACCCTGTTATGAGGAGGTTCAGGATTTCCAGTGTCAATAATCCGGTTGGATAGTTCTACTGGGTCAACTGTTTCAGACACTTTTCCTCCTGGGTATTACTTAAAGGTTAGACAAATTAATCTATCTCTACCCTATGTATTCTCGAATCAATGACAGAGAGCGTTCAAGATCCTCAAAAAAGAAGAAATGGCCTCCTTCAATCCAATTAACTTCAGTATTGATTTCTTCGGCTTGCTGCTCAAACCAGACTTTACCTAAATCTGTTTGTGTGCCTGCCAAGATATGGGTTTCAGCCTTAATGTCTCTTAAACGTTCAAAAGTGCTAAGCGGGCCGTATCTTTCTCGAGAACCGAAAATTGTTGCCTCTGTTTCAGGGTTGCATGCTAATTCAACTTGCCCGTCATCTCTATCAACGAATCCCCATTTAATATAAGCCTTTAACACTGAAGGCTCTAACGCTTCTAAAGGCTTTCTGGATCCGTAAGAGTCTTGAATTTCTTCACGATCCGACCAAATAGATCTTCGTCTACGAGCGCCAACTGCCAAAGGGTGTTCTTTTTCCTCTAAAAACTCAGCTCGTTCTTTCCTGGAATCGAAATTCATTGCGATAGCTTCACACAACATTAAAACTTTAACTTTTTCAGGTGCTATGGCTGCTATCTCAATTGCTATTGCGCCACCCAGAGAAACACCCAAAATTGAGAAAGTGTCTACTTGTAATGAGCCCATGACTTTCAATACATCTGATGCCATCAAATCATTTCCCAAATCCGCTTCGTCTAACACCTCTTGACTTGCCCCATGACCTCTTAAATCAACTCCAATAACTCGATAATTTTCGCGAAGCAAGTCGGCTATGGGGTCAAACATTCCTGCGCAAAAGCCGTTTGGGTGCAACACGAGCAAGTTGTCATAGACCTCACTTGCTGGTTGCCAGTCCAAATATGCTATTTCCAGCCCATCTGAAATAATCTTTCCTTCTAAAGGAGCCTGTCCTATATTGTTATAACTCACAATCTGACTCCTCTAATGAGTTTGGTATCCAATTGGGATATATGAGCGTACAAAGATAAAAAGTATCAATGACGGAAAGAAAATATTGAAATTTAATAATCGTTTGTTTTTATTAATATTTTTCACAATTCTCCTATCCTTCCTATCTGCTTGCAGCAGCAAAGAAGTGCAGGGTGTTAGATACTCTCAACCTCGCGTAATAGAGGAATACCCTCATGATTCAAATGCTTTCACGCAAGGTCTCGAATTTTTTGGTGAACGTTTATTTGAAAGCACCGGCCTATACGGAAACTCGAGCATAAGGGAAATAGACCTTGAATCTGGGTCAACTATTGATGTTGCGATGTTGGATAAAGATCTGTTTGGAGAGGGTTTAACATTTTTAGATGAAAATCGAATTCTTCAATTGACATGGAAATCAGAAAAAGCGCTTATATGGAAATCAGACCCTCTAAGAATTATTGGTGATTTTAAATATGAAGGAGAAGGTTGGGGCGTGTGCCTCTTGGATGATGGACGCATTGCAATGTCAAACGGATCAGACTCTTTGTCCTTCAGGAACCCCGAAACCTTTGAAGTGATTGATTCAATTAACGTAACTTTAGATGGTGTAAAAATTGAAAAATTGAATGAACTTGAGTGTGATACTCACACGATTTGGGCGAATATTTGGCAAACGGATCAGATAATTGGAATTGACTTCTCTACAGGTAATGTGACTCACGTGTTGGAAACCTCCAACCTCCCTTTAGACAGGGAAAGCTTGCAGCAAGGTGCCGTTCTGAACGGTATAGCCCGAATACCAGACAGCGAAAATTTTCTGATTACAGGCAAACTCTGGCCTAAGATTTTCGAGGTTAGCTTCACCAGTGACTGAACTTAAAAAAAGTTTTTCTCTATTTCTTCTTCTGTCCAAAAGCCCGGGCGTGGACGGTCAGGTGAGGTTTGCGCATAATAGCTGAGTCTTTCCTGAGCACCTTCGTTGAACATCTCTATCACATCGAATATCCCTGAACCACATACTGCTCTCAAAGCCCG
>DBNM01000050.1 GCA_002299135.1 Candidatus Neomicrothrix sp. UBA672
TGAATACTGGAAAACTTGGCGGTTAGTTCAGAAAGTATTTGTTCTTAAGAATTAGTTGACGATTAAAAGAGCGGTCATATCGGGATGCAGAGCGCAGAAGAGCGGGTAACTTCCGGGTTGCGAAGTATCGATCTGAAAATTATCGCCAGGGTTTAGAACCCCGGAGTCAAACTCTTCTAATTCAGGCGCATCTGGAGTGCCAGCGCTGATTGTATGAGGCACAGAGTCACTGTTGTTGAAATAGACACTCTGTCCTGCGTCAACTTCGATTTCATCTTCAAAGGCGAAATTCGTTACCAACGATTGTTTTGCGCCTTCGGGGAAATTTTCACCTTGTACCAAAAATCGTTCTTCTACAGAACTGGTATCCCCGAAAGGAGCGATGCTCGGATTCCACATCGAGAAAACACCTAGTTCGTTGTCATGTTCTGGGTTCACCCAAGCGTGCATCATCCAACCTATAGTTTCATGAAAATTTCCACCTAATTTTTCACATTCCTCTTCGGGCACGAAAGTATCAGTCCCACTGGAGTTACCTCTGCAAAGATTTAGATGCACATGCCAGTTGTCGAGGTTACCGGTGAAACCTTTTGGATGGCTATTGTCTTTCTGAGTTGGAGGAAGTATAAAAGCACTTCCAACCAGTGTCATCGGTTGTCCGTTCCAGACTCCATCGCGACACTGTCCTAGCGCCTCGCTTGGAAGAGTTCCATCAGCACGTGCATAAAGAATTATTTCAGGTTCACCTGGATCAAATCCGTTACCGAAAGCATCAGCTTTAATAAAATGTGAACCCATATTGGCAGTTTGAATCCGGTCCGATAGGTAACCTTTCTCACAAGCTTTGTTTACATCTTTATGCTCTTCCAGAAATCCACTAAGCAAATCTAGTTCTGCTACCAATTCGGCTAGCTCTTCCGATGAGAGTCCCATTTGTTCAGGTATCGGGTTATTTGATTCAAGAAGTTCTTTTAGTTCAAGGTAAGAACATGGAAGAGACTCTTCTTGACATCTATATTGAGGACCGATTGGACCTTCAACTAGCGTTGGTACAACTCCTGCTGAAGTTTGACGAAACACATATCTTGTGAAGCCCGGAGCGCCTCCAGCAGAAGGGTCAAGGTTTCCAGGTATCAGCCAATCGCTATCCGATTGATTAAAGCTTGCGGCTTCAGCTATGTACTCATTTAATTGTTCGACATTTTCTATTACCAATGGGTTCATAGTCGTAGTTGTAACAACAGCGGCAGTTGAATTTTCCGAAGTGGCTTCCACGAAAAATAGTTGAAATTCAACAATTGCCTCATCTTCTACAGAGGCCACTATCGGAGCAGATGGGGCTTCTACCTGATAGTCGCTTAAGGAGACCTCAAATTTTCCTACGACCGTAATTATTTGTCCTACTAATTGGCCTTGTAGTTCTACGTCAATCTGATTAGTTAATCCGTTTACTGTCAGTGAACCAGAAACGACTGATTCAATCGTTTGTTCGTTGGTTACAGATATTTCTCCATCAAGAATAAAAACTGCATTTGGGTGAGTGCTGGTATTGAGAGCGCTCTGAACTTTTGAATCTCTCATAGATCTATCAGTTCTGAGTTCTGTTAAATCAGCTGTTATCTCTGCTTTTACAAGAGACCCTTCAACGAAGTTAAGAGTACCGTCTACCCGAGGAGTCCTTCCTACTGCTGTAACTTCCCCGATACCTCTTGCAAGTACTTCCTGTATTCGAAAACCAACAAAAGAACTTGTTGACTCATCAATACCAAAAGATCCAATTGTTGTGTCAACTATCCATGTCCCGGTTATGTCAGCTACTTCAATTGAATCCAGCGCTTGAGTTGTAGTTGTTGTGGAAGTAGATGTTGTAACGGTAGGACTAGGAAGTGTTGGGGATAGCGAGCTGCTTTGGGCGGCTGCTATCTCTTCTGCTTCAGCTACACACTCTTCCAACATGGTTTCGTCAGCGAAACATTCTTCTTCGCATTGAAGAGAGTTGGAAGCCATGTTGCAGAGCTCGATTACCGAATCAAAGGACTCTCCCTCAAAAGGAGCTGTGAAAGACGCCAAAGTAGTTGTAGTCGAGGAAGTTGCTTGCGTGGCGGAGGCTATTTGTATAGCCGATTCCAGATCCGGAGGTGGGGGTGCATCGTCACGGAGAAGGAACCACCAACCAGCCAGAACAGCTATGCCTATAAGAGTAACGGTTGTTAAAAGTAGTTTTTTTGTCATGTTTTATCGATTTGTCTTTCGTTACATACTAGGAGAATTAAAGTGACGATCGCTCGGCTTCTAGCAATTAGAATGAGACTGAGTTACAGATTCGGATCGTCAGGAATTTGGCACTGGTTTTAATAATTAATTTTTATTTGGTAGATGGCTAGGTCGAGGTAAAGAAATGATTATGAATGAAGAATTGCAACTTCGTTCCCAGAAAGTAGCGGCTAGCAAAGCAGCTTCAGTTGTTTACGCAGTTACACGGTTTCTTCTTCGCGTGTTTCTTTGGTCTTATCTGCGTGTTGGAGTTTCAGGTAAGGAGCATCTTTACGGTAAGGATGCTTTAATAATGGCTCCAGTTCATCGTTCTAATCTCGATTCAATTCTGTTAGCACCACTTCATAAAAGAAGAATGAGAGCATTGGCAAAGGAGAGTCTTTTTAAGTTGCGTCCATTTGCTTGGTACCTTTCCGCTTTAGGTGCATTCCCTATAAGAAGGGGAAGTGCTGATCGGGAATCAGTAAAAATTGCAAAAACCCTTTTAGAGAGTGGTGCAACACTCTTAGTTTTTCCTGAAGGGACACGTCAGGAAGGGAATCAAATCGGTGAACTTTTTGATGGGACTGCATATTTAGCTGCAAAAAGCGGAGTTCCAGTTGTGCCCATAGGTATTGCTGGGAGTGAAAAAGCTATGGGTGCAGGTAGCAGGATACCCAAACCGTATAAGGTCAGAATTTGTGTGGGTGCCCCGATACCGGCTCCAGATGGGAACTCAAAACGTAGTTCGTTAAGTAGTTGGACACAACGGCTAACGTTGGAACTTCAAGCTGCACAAGATGCTGCTCAGGCGCTTGTCGACAACTAAAACTAAACGACTCGAAACCAAACTTAATTTTATGAAAATTGATTCAATCTCAAACAAAGTCTTTCTAGGCCGAGTGAGTTCAGTTATTGCCATAACCCTGATGGCTCTTGCGCCCAGCGTGATAAAACTTTCAGAAATGGAAATTTTCAGACTCATTTTCTGGAGACTTTTAGTGGCAAGTTTTTTTTATCTCAATATTTACGTTTTCACTAAACGAAAACTTTCTTTTAAAGAAATGAGGTTCTCTCTTATCGGAGGGCTGGT
>DBNM01000088.1:0-1899 GCA_002299135.1 Candidatus Neomicrothrix sp. UBA672
CCAGATCCTGAAATACCAGTAAAAACGATGAGTTTCTCTCTTGGGAGGTCTAAGTCAACAGATTGTAAGTTGTGTTCCCTAGCTCCTTGTATTACTAACCTTTCTGGCATTCAACGATCCTAGACATATGGAAGACACTTCACATTTGATTTTTGCTTAAACTTTTTCTGGCATATCACGAATTTCGCGTTTTAATTCCTTTATTTCGTCGCGTAGCCTCGCAGCGTACTCAAATTGAAGTTCTTCTGCCGCTTCACTCATTTCTTCTTCAAGGGTATGAACTAGACGTTTTAGATCCTCTCTTGGCATATCAGAAAGTTCCTCAGCGAGTTTTACAGCGTTTCGTTTTTTATTCTTCGGTTTATTCGAAACAGCTCCAGGCCTAACCATTTCCAAAATGTCACTTACTGCTTTCCTAATAGTCTGAGGGTCTATTCCATTTTCTTCGTTGTATTTGGTCTGTAGTTCCCTTCGTCGCTTTGTTTCATCGAGCGCTCTTTTCATTGAACCAGTTACTTTGTCTGCATACATAACTACTTGCCCATCAACGTTGCGGGCTGCACGTCCAATCGTCTGTATAAGTGAAGTCTCGCTTCTTAGAAACCCTTCCTTGTCGGCATCTAAAATTGCCACAAGTGATACTTCAGGTAAATCAAGACCTTCTCTCAAGAGGTTTATACCAACTAGTACATCAAACTCACCTAACCGTAGGTCACGGAGTATTTCAATTCTTTCAATTGTGTCAATATCTGAATGCAGATACCTAACCCTTACACCTTGTTCCAATAAGTAGTCTGTTAGGTCCTCTGCCATTTTTTTCGTAAGTGTTGTCACCAGCACGCGCTGCTCCATGTCAACTCGTATTGAAATCATTTCAAGTAGATCATCAATCTGCCCTTCAGTGGGTCGTACAACAACTTCTGGATCGATAAGGCCTGTCGGACGAACGATCTGCTCGACGATTCTTGTACTGTTTTCTTTCTCCCAATTTCCCGGAGTCGCTGACACTAAAACTACTTGTCCCACTCTGTTTATAAACTCATCAAACCTAAGCGGTCTATTGTCTGCCGCTGATGGGAGTCTAAATCCATGCTCGATAAGAGTTAATTTTCGACTCCTGTCTCCTTCATGTTGTCCATGAAGTTGTGGAATGGCCACATGCGATTCATCAAGGACGACAAGGAAATCGTCTGGGAAATAGTCAAGCAAGGTAAACGGTCTTTCACCGGATGATCGACCATCTATATGCGCACTGTAGTTTTCAATGCCGCTGCAAAATCCAAGCTCTGACATCATTTCGAGGTCATACTCGGTTCTCATCCGCAGACGTTGAGACTCAAGGAGTTTGTTATCCTTTTCGAATATTTTTAACGATTTTTGCAACTCTATCTCTATGCCTTTGATAGCACGATTCATTACAGCCGTATCGGCCATGTAGTGAGTTGCCGGAAATATAATAAGTTCATCCAGATCCTTTAAGTGGTTTCCCGTGATTGGGTCAACTTCAGTAATCCTTTCAATTTCATCTCCGAATAAAGACACCTTAAAAATGGTCTCTTCATACGCTGGATGAATTTCAATTGTGTCCCCTTTAACACGAAATTTACCGCGGCTCAATGCCATATCATTTCGCTCGTACTGCATATCTATTAGACGACTTAATGCATCACGTTGGTTGATTTCATTCTCAGTGCGCAACACCAACAGTTGACCTTCATACTGAGCAGGTGAACCCAATCCATAAATACAGGAAACAGAAGCAACTACGATCGTGTCCCTTCGCGTCAATAATGCTGATGTGGCTGAATGCCTTAATCGGTCTATTTCATCATTTACCGAGGAGTCCTTTTCGATGAAAGTGTCCGAACTCGGAACATACGCCTCTGGTTGGTAATAGTC
>DBNM01000088.1:2229-9916 GCA_002299135.1 Candidatus Neomicrothrix sp. UBA672
TAATAAGAAACAAAATACTCAACTTTATTCTCTGGGAAAAAAGACCGAAATTCATTTGCTAATTGTGCTGCCAGAGCCTTATTAGGAGCGATTACTAAAGTTGGTCTTTGAACTTGTTCGATCGTCCACGCAACAGTGGCACTTTTTCCGCTTCCAGTAATTCCTAAAAGTGTTTGAAATCTTTCTCCGCCATTAAGACCATCTGATAATTCTTCAATTGCCTTTGGCTGGTCTCCTGCTGGTTGAAAAGGCGCATCTACCTTGAACTTACGTTCCACATAAAGATGATACTGACCTATAGGCAATGAAGCATGTTGAACCTATTGTTTACTAGTTAGCGATGGCAGCTCTCGCCCAATTTCAGGCCTTTCAATAGACTCAATCCATTTCCAACATTCATTAATCTCCCTCTCGAAAGCTTCTATTGAGGCATTGTTCTCGATCACGTAATCAGCTATTTCCGTTCTTGACTTACGTGATACTTGTTTTTCAATTCTTTTTCGAGCATCTTCCTCTTCAAAGGATCGGTATTCCACTAAGCGTTCAACAGCAATCTCGGTGTCAACGTCCACCACTACAATCGCATCGAAATTTCGGTATCCAGACTCAACTAGTAGCGGAATTTCTAAAATCACCGTGTTGTCGGTATCTAAATGAGCTTGACGCCTGTTTGTCATTTCTTCTCGAACCGCAGGGTGAACAATTTCGTTTAAGGTCGTCAATTCTTCTGGGTTTGAAAAAACGATATTCGCTACCAGTTGACGATCAAGCTGACCATCTGATGACAAGATATCTGATCCCCATTTAGAAAGCATTTCCTCAAACACTTTCTCACCTGGTTGCTGCAGATCTCTGACAATTTGATCTGCATCGATTAAAGCCGCTCCATGCTTAACAAAACCGGCAGCTGCAGTAGATTTTCCAGAGCCAATTCCACCTGTTAATCCTATTTCAAGCAATTTTTAACCAGCTTAAAATATTTCTATTCCTGTGACTCTGTTTTTTCTTCAGCGGATTCATCTTGAGCTTCATCTTCAGTGGCGTCAACTTCATCCTCATTCATGTCATCTTTAGCATCTTCGTCAGTTTTGGCATCTTCTGCTGATTCTTCAGCGTCAGTATCAACTTCCTCCTCGTCAGAAGATTCTGTTTCCCCTGCTTCCGATATCGCTGGTTCAGTTGGATCATGCTCGTTGTAATACTCAGCCCAAGCGTCTTGGCCTTCAGATGACTCAATGCCTATATAGTTTCCTTCTTCATCATAGTTATGTTCACCGAAGTGCTCTTGGTATTCCGCTGCTACCACACCACCTTCGGCTGCTTGCTTGATGGAAAGGCTTATCCTTCTTCTCTCAAGATCAAGATCAATAATTTTGACCCATAATTCCTCACCAGGAGTTACTACTTGTTCTGGCAATTCAACGTGATGAGCTGACATTTCAGAAATGTGAACCAACCCTTCAATTCCTTCTCCCACCTGAACGAAAGAACCAAATTGGATAAGTTTTGTGACTCGACCGTAAACCAGCTCACCCACTTGATGGCTGTCAGCGAATTCCTGCCAAGGATCTTTTTGGGTTGCCTTCAAGGAAAGGCTGATCCTCTCTCGGCTCATATCTATATCTAGAACTTGCACCTCTATCTCATCGCCTACTGCAACTACCGACCCGGGATGATCAACATGTTTCCAAGACAATTCCGAAACGTGTATCAACCCATCCATACCACCAAGATCAACGAACGCTCCAAAATTAACAACACTTGAGACCACACCTGACCTGACTTCACCTGACTTCAGGTTTGTTAGGAAGTCTTCGCGTTCATCCTTTTGACTTTCTTCAAGCCATGCTCTTCGAGACAAAACAACGTTATTCCTGTTTCGGTCAAGCTCAATGATCTTCGTATCAACAGTGGTTCCTATTAAAGGTTGAAGATCTCTGACCCTTCTAAGATCAACAAGTGACGCTGGGAGAAAACCTCTAAGTCCGATGTCTACAATAAGGCCACCTTTGACGACCTCTATGACTGTTCCAGAAACCATACCGTCAGCTTCTTTTACTGCTTCAATATCTCCCCACGCTTTTTCATATAAAGCGCGCTTTCGTGAAAGCAATAAACGACCCTCGGCATCTTCACGTTGTAAAACCAATGCCTCAACTTTTTCACCCATTTCAAGAACTTCACTCGGGTGAAGATTGTTTCTAATTGACAATTCTTTTTGAGGTATAACGCCTTCAGATTTATATCCAATGTCGAGTAAGACCTCATCTTTGTCTATTCTTACAACAGTCCCTTCAACCATTTGGCCGTTCTCTATATCGACCATTGTTGCCGTGTAGGCATCGTCTAAAGAAAGTGACCCAAGGTCATTTTCGGTAATTTCACGAGGTGTATATTCACCATCGTTATCGAAGGATCCCATCGGCTGGGATTCTATTAGTGGAATTGTGGAAATCGGATCGGACACGTTGTTCTCATTGTTAGCGGATATGGAAGGGAATTTCCCTTTCTTTTTCAAGACGGATAAAGCCTATCGGAGAGCTATGGCATCGTCACCGATTATTAACTCGCTTTTTCTGCCAAAAGCAAAAACTCAGGATTTTTTATGTCGCATGGTAATAATTTGTAGTCAATTGGTGTAACTGACCAAATATTTTTCACCAACAATCCAACTTTCTCACTCATTAATCGTAATTCTCTAGGTGTGAAGCAGGTAGTCCACGTAACTGCTTCTTTTTTCTCACCTTCCGTGTTCATAATTTCTGTATTTTCCCGATTCACACCGGTTAATGCATCAAAATTATCATTATCACTTAAGTACTGAATCTGAAAATATGCGGAAAAAGCTGACAAAGCCAGCTTGCCTCCGGGTTTCAATGCTCGGGCCATATTCTCAAGAGCTTTCAAATCCATGTCAGGATCATCAATCGAAGATTCGGGGTCACAAAGCAAACCAAAGCCTCCTTGACACATTGACACAACAGCATCAAATTCCTCTTCGAAATCCATTTCACGAACATCCTGTCTCAGGAAATTTGCTTTACTGTTTTCTTTATTTGCAAGCTTTATAAATTCATTTGAGATATCTAACCCCAGTACATCAATTTCTCTTTCCGCGAAAAGATGCGAGTGTCTACCTGGACCACAACCCACGTCTAATAATCGATCACCTGGGCTAAGACCAAGAATGTCATATAGACAGCTAACTTCATTTTCTGTCCCATACGTGAATGAATAACGAAGGTAGGCCTCACTTAAATGATCAGCAATAGGTTCGAACCAGTGTGAGTAATTTTCTTTACTATTCAATTTCAACCTTTTGCTTCTGCCCAACTTTTTCCTGTTGCAATATCAACTTTTAGTTCAACGGATAGTTCGTAAGCATTTTCCATCTTTTTTTGAACCATTTTTTTGACATCTTCTATCTCACCGTTTGCGACTTCAAGAATGACTTCATCGTGAACTTGCAGAACTAAAGCTGATTTATAAGACTCTTTTTGAAGTTCTTGGTCTATAGAGACCAACGCAATTTTGAAAATGTCAGCCGCTAATCCTTGTATCGGGGCATTCATTGCTTGCCTTTCACCAGCTTGCCGTATGTTGAAATTACTTGACAGTAATTCCGGTATTTTTCGGCGCCTACCTAAAAGAGTCTCCGTGTAACCTTTTTTTCTTGCTTTCTCAATTGATTCGTTCATGTAATCTTTAACGCCTGGAAATGCATTGAAAAATGATTTAAGTATTTCTGATGCTTCATCGACAGGAATGTCTAATCTTTGAGCGAGACCATAGGCTTCCATACCATATGCGAGCCCATAAGAGACCATTTTCGCACGGTTTCTCAGCGTCGAATCAACTTCCTCAGGTTTGACTCCCCAAGTTCGTGCCGCAACGGCAGTGTGAATATCTTGATCTTCATTAAATGCCGTTTTTAACTCTTTTTCATCCGCTAGATGAGCGATGCAACGAAGTTCAATTTGGTTGTAATCGGCTACGAGCAATGAATGCTTTTCAGAAGGAATGAAAGCTTTGCGAAATGCTTTACCTGCTTCAGTCCGTATTGGAATATTGTGTAAATTGGGTGCGTCAGAACTTAAACGTCCAGTTCTTGTAACTGTCTGATGGAATGTAGCACGTATTCTATTGTCTTTATCTACACAAGAAAGCAGACCTTCTCCATACGTAGATCTGAGTTTTTCGACTTCTCGGTAAGAAAGCAATTTTTCAATTATGGGATGCGAGTCTTTAAGTTTCTCTAATGTCGCAGCGTCAGTCGAGTAACCTGTTTTTGTTTTCTTCCCGGGCGTCAGTGAAAGTTTTTCAAAAAGTATTTCTCTAAGTTGTTTTGTTGAATTCACATTAAATTCTTCACCCGCTAGGTCATGAATTTGTGTTCTAAAGCCTTCGCACTGGCTGGTGAATTCATCTCGCAGTCTCTGCAATTCAGCAATATCAACAGCTATTCCTCGAGTTTCCATTTCTGCGAGGACGCGTACCAACGGAATCTCCACGTCTTTATTTAGTTCCTCCAGGCCGTCTGCTTTGAGAGCCGCATTTAACGGATCGTGCAGTTTAGATATTGCTTTTGCATTGACTACCGCCTCATGCAACTGATCATTTTCTGAATCGAAATTCAGTTGTCCTTCTTTCTCGATTTCAGCGGGAAAATGTAGGGTGGTGTGTTTGGATAAAATTTTAGAAAGAGGTTCTGAAGAGTCAGACGTTTCAAGGAGGTACTGGGCAAGAGTGATATCTAGGGTTATGTTTTTAAGAAACACTCCGCATTCAGATAATTGTCGGTAGGTTTTCTTTCCGTCGTAAACAGCTACCCCGGGTCCTTTAGAGGAAAGTAGTTTATTTAATCCGGTAATTACTTTTGAGTTTTGTATCACCTCAGAACTGAACCAATAACAGTTTTCACTACTACCTAAAGCTAAACCGGTTAAGTTTCCTTCTTGATTACTTGATTCTGCGATTGAGATTATTTTACCTTTAATGAGTGTTTCGATTTTTTTAAGAGCTGTTGCCTCATCGGCGCAAGTCTCATATTCGAGATCGAGAATCGATTCCTTTGCAGTTTTTTTTGTCTCTTTTTCATTTGCTTCAAAACCAACAGCTTCGGAAAGTCGCTTTTTTAAAGTATTGAGTTCGAGTGTGTCTAGGAAATTGTTTATTTCAGATTCATTTATTTCAGTATTTTCAAGTTCATCTAATTTAACTTCAAGTGGCACGTCACGAATAAGTGTCATTAGTTCTGCATTGAGATGCGCCAACTCTTCGTTTTCTTCGAGATTCTGTTTCAACTTAGGTGTTTGTTCAGATGTCGCGGAAAAAATTCCTTCTAAATTTCCATAAGCATTTATGAGTTTGGCTGCAGTTTTTTCCCCTACTCCCGGAACGCCTGGGAGGTTGTCAGAGGTGTCACCTCTTAATGCAGCATAATTAACATAATTTTCTGGAGTTACTCCAGTTCTTTCAAAGATCCCTTCTTCGTCGTAAAGGGCATAATCAGAAACACCTTTTTTATTGTAAAGAACTTTCACGTGAGGATCTTCGACTAGTTGAAAAACATCCCTATCTCCTGTTACTACAACGACATCTTCGCCTGCATCACGACCCATTGTCGCTAAGGTTGCGATTATGTCATCAGCTTCAAAACCTTTTATATCAATAGCTGTGTATCCGAGTAGTGAAACCATTTCTTTTACTAATGGAATTTGTTCATACAAAATGTCAGGTTGCTTATCCCGATTCGCTTTATAACTGACGTGTTTTTTATGTCGGAAAGTCTTTTCGGGTCTATCAAAAGCAACCACTATTTTTTTTGGTTGTTGATCTTTAATTAGATTTACAAGCATTGAGGCGAACCCGTATACGGCATTTGTCGTCTGTCCTTTACTAGTTGCCATGTCGGGAGGCAATGCAAAAAAAGCTCTGTAGGTGAGTGAATTTCCGTCAATGATCATTAAATCGGGCACGTTTCGACACTAGTCCCAACAGATTGGAAATGCTTAATATTAAGGTCGGAGACCTTCTGAAATTATTTTTTCTGCTATTTCAACCATTGTTTTTCGATCTGACATTGCCGTTGTTTGAATAAACTTAAAAGCTTCATCTTCATTCAAAGTGGAGGTGTCAATAAGTAATCCTTTAGCTTTTTCAATGATTTTTCTCGCTTTAAGACGATCTTCCAGTGTTTTTGCTTGGTCAGTCAAGTCTCGCATTTCTTTATGTCGTCTTCTGGCTATTTCAATAGCAGGCACTAAATCACTCTGCTGGTATGGCTTTACAAGATAAGCCAGAGCTCCGGCATCGACCGCCTCATCGATAAGTTCACGTTGACTAAAAGCAGTTAGTATCACAACAGCGGTATCTTCTGTCGAGGCTATTTCACGTGCTGCTTGAATTCCATCCATACCAGGCATTTTTACATCCAAAATTACCACTTCTGGTTTATGTTTTCGGACGAGCTCCACTGCTTCGTCACCTCTTCCAGTGTCAGCCAAAACCATGTATCCTGCATTTTCTAAAGTTTCGCGAAGATCCAAACGAATTATTGCTTCATCTTCGGCTATTACTACTCGAATTTTTTCCATTAAATGTTTTCTACGTTCAATTTGTCTAATAACCCATCTTGGATTTCTTCCAATCGATCTATTTCATTTCGTATTTTTTGACAGTATTTTTCCATATTTTCCGACTGCCTTGCTGAATCTCTCCGATCGGTGTCAGAAAGCGCAGTTTCTGAAACTAACGACCTTATACGTGCTTCGTCAGCATCGTTTATAAGACTAATAAGTTGTTCTTCAGCTACAAGAAGGTCTTCTTTTTCTTTTTTTATGCGGCGCGAAATTTCTATTAATCGCTTTTCTAAAGATTTCCCAAACATCATCATCATTCTAGAGGAAGAATGTGATTCTCTTATTAAGGAAAAACCCTGCATTTCGGGCATATTGCTATGTGAGGAAAATCTGTTTAATTTTGCCGGTATGTGCCATCTTGATTACCGCATCTGCATGTTCACGTGAAACTGGTTGTGACCTCCCGCGCCAAGAACCATTAAGTCCTTCTTCGAGTCTCCATTTGTTGGGAAATGCTGAAGTCGTATGGGAAACAGATCCACCTACTTCAGGACCTCACTATCCCGTACCGCCAAAAGGTGGCGATTACGACTACGCGCTAAGCAATCTCGAACAGGTCTCTTTTCTTGAATCTGGTGGCGTAATAATCCAATACCTTCCATCCATCACCAGTATTGACCAGCAAAAACTCACCTCTTTTGCCAGTGATTCTGTAATTATTTCACCGAATGAAAAACTGAAATCTCTTCTCGTTGCAACTGCTTGGACTTGGAAGCTTTCTTGTAAAAACTATGAGTTTGAGAGTCTCGAAAAATTTATAACCGATCATCAAGGGAAAATTTCAGCGAATCACAAAGATTGAGTTTTGTACCCTGGGTGGGACTTGAACCCACACGACCTTGCGGCCAAAGGATTTTGAATCCTTCGCGTCTGCCAATTCCGCCACCAGGGCAATTTAAATTTATGGAATAGCGAAATCAGTTTACCGCTGATCAATTCAAATATTCTTAAAGTGGTAGTCGCAATATTCGCGACTTTCCAAAAATCGAACCGAAAATAATTTGACCTTCATTATCTAATTGCACACCAGATCCAAGAGTGTTAAA
>DBNM01000088.1:10317-11279 GCA_002299135.1 Candidatus Neomicrothrix sp. UBA672
CCTTCACGTGTGCCGCAGGTGTATACAACATTGCTTCCCATGCTGACATAAGGCACAGAATTAGGTGAACTGACCGCGGTATTGACCCATGCCTCACGAAATTCTGAAGTTTCAGAGTCCCATTCAAACTTATGAAGTCCATACGGAGTGAATGCCTGATAATGCCCTAAAAAGAAAGAAAGCAACCTGCTAGCACGCTCTGGTAGCCAAGCAGGTCGACTGCTCGGCTCATTATTGACAGTCATAGCTCCGTAACCTGCCACAGTGATTGATTGCTCAGTTTGAATACTTTCTCTACTGGAATCACCCATATTCGCAGCTCCCAACCCCGCAATCCTTCGTGAAGGTGCATTAGGTAAGCACTCCCAATCAGTAGGGATTTCGTTTCTCCAAAAAAGTGTGATGTTTACAATTTCATCGCCATCGCCAATAACAACAAAACGGTCCTGATTTGGGTCATCTCCCATCAGCGAAGGAGTTGTGCCGGAACCAGTTCCAGTTCCGTTTCTATATTCCGCACTCCATGCGCCATCTTTGTCAGCAAAGGAGAACGTCTTTCCATTCCAAACCACACGATGCAAGTGATCTACTGAGTTGAGGTAAATGCCTCCTTCTTCGTCGCAACACATGCTTGTTCTCACCCACCCGTAAGCCGTGTTGCCTTTTTCAGCTTCCATCTTTTTACAATGTTCAAATGCTTGCTTCTCAGCGCCAGGGATTTGCACAGCCACATAATCCTGGAAATCTCTGGAAAGACTGACTAACCAACCGTGATCCGTTGATAATACGAGACGACCATCTGGTGTCATATTTATCCCGACGAAAAATCCTTCAATGTCGTCTGGTTTATCCCACCTGTTTTTCTCTGTTAAAGGTGAATTTCGGTCACTTGGATCAGTTTCTGCGTATGCAACTACTCCTTCTTTTCGCCCCAAGTACATAACATGATCTATATCGATAAG
>DBNM01000088.1:11708-16168 GCA_002299135.1 Candidatus Neomicrothrix sp. UBA672
CCCATTCTGAATGGCTGCTAAATACATCACCCGGTCTTTCGTGTGAGAGATCAAATGCTGCTAATAATTCAAGTGTTTCGTAGTCAAGTTTTACTATTTGCTCTCGTCCATTACTCCAAATAGTTCGTTTTCCATCTGGATATAAACCCGATATCAGACCACCAAAATGCCCAGGACCTAGCCACTCATACTGATAATCATTTTTTTCAAGAATCTCCCCATTTTGGGAGGAATCAGGAAGCGGACCAGCAAGGTATGTGCTGTCACGCTGGTCACAAAAACCGTGTGCTATCGGGTTCTCGCTGTCAGCCAAAAAAGGATTCCGCCATCTTTCGTACATGTCCACAAAACGACATTAACTACCCATAAAGTCGAAAACAAATGAACTACATGCACAGTTCTTCATTCATACAAAAATATTTTTAATACGATGGTGAGTGATGGCAATTCAAAAACCTACAGTACCTGTTTTCACGCGACTTATTTTCGGTTTAGTTCTTTTCGGATTTGGTTTAGCTTTAGTAGTTTTAGGAGATTTTGGTGTCTCCCCTTGGGAAGTTTTCCATCAAGGAATTTCACGAAGAACTCCCTTAAGTATCGGAACGACGATCATTTTTGTTGGAATAATAATTCTTGTTTTTCTCTTTCTCCTTAAGGAACCAATGGGCGTAGGCACAATTGCGAATGTTTTGATTATTGGTTTAGTCGTCGACCTTACTTTGTCTCTTTTTGGTGAAATATCAAATATTTTCCCACGCATCATCGCAACACTTTTCGGCCCAATTTTTGTGGCATTAGGATCCGGATTCTACATAGGGACAAGTTTGGGTCCAGGCCCCAGAGACGGTCTCATGACAGCATTTCATCGTAGAGGTGTAGCGATTTGGAAAGCCAGAACACTCATAGAAGGCTCATGTGTTGTCACTGGTTTGATGCTCGGTGGCACTATCGGATGGGGAACGGTCTGGTTTCTGGTCTCAGTAGGCCCCTCTGTGCAATTCTTTCTTAATCGCTTAGAGATAAAAGATTAACTTCATAACCTGAACAGATTTCTAAAAACCCCAAACTAATTTAAGAAAATTTCTGCGGCAAGATCCACATGTTCGAGGTCACAATCATCAAGCAGTTGCAAATAAAAACGTTCGCATCCCTGTTGTTTAAATTCTTCTATTCGTTTGCTCACTTCTTCTGGAGTTCCAGCCAAACCGTTTGAACGCAACTCATCTGCTTCTCTTCCAATAGCAGAAGCTCGCTCACTGAAAATTGTCTCATTTTCACCGCAGCAAAAAACCTGAGCACATGAGTAAATTAGTTCCTCAGGGTCTCTACCCAATTTCACACAGGCATCTTTAACAACACTTACAAGAGAACCGAAACCTTCAGGCGACACAAAAGGAGTGTTGTATTCCGATGCATATTTCGCGACCAAATTTGGGGTTCTTCGCTTGCCTATCCCCCCCATAATTATAGGAGGGCCCTTTTCTTGTTTCGGCTTAGGCAACCCCATTGAATTCTCAAAGCGAACTGTTCTCCCCTCATAATTGAACAGCTCACCCTCTTCTAAATTCCAAATAGCATTCAGAACTTCTAGTGACTCTTCAAGGATGTCGAAACGAGCACCTATATTCGGAAAAGGTAACCCTTGTGCTTTATGTTCTTCCTCATACCAACCTGCTCCTAAACCCAACTCAATTCTGCCACCGCTCATTTGATCAATTTGCGAGACACTTATAGCCAATGAACCCAAATGACGAAAAGTAATCGGAGTTACTAAAGTCCCTAATCGGATAGTGCTTGTATCACGAGTTAACCCAGCCAAAGTCGTCCAAGCATCTGTAGGACCAGGCAAACCGTCAGAATCACCCATCTTCAAATAGTGATCTGAGGTAAAGAATCCGTTAAAACCCAGACTTTCCGCATGAGAAGCTAAAGTGCAAAGCCGATCATAGTCAGTTCCCTGCTGGGGCTCTACAAAAATTCTGACGTCCATAATGTCCTATTTTCTTTCCGGGTAACCATCTGCAGGTAGCGCAGACATCGGGCCTTGTAATATTAAACCGCCATCAACGTATAAAACTTCGCCTGTTATAAAACGTGCACCAGAAGAAACTAGGAAAATCACTCCGTTTGCTATGTCACTAACATCTCCGATATTAGGCAACGGTTGATCCACAAAACCATCACCCACCCCATCTTCATAAGTCGAATCAAAAGCTTCAGTTCTGAATTGACCTGGTGCTACACAATTAACACGCACTTTAGGTCCCCACTCGAAAGCTAAAGTTCTACTGAGTTCCAAAACTCCCGCTCGCGCACTTGCACTATGAGCTATACCAGGTATACCGCGTCCGACAGTTGCAATTATTTGACATATGGAACCTCCTTCACCTTCAAGCATGTTGTTACCAAATGCTTGAGTCATATTCCAAGTTCCATTCAAATTCAAATCAATTACACTGCGCCAACCGTTTGGAGTGAAATCTCGCGCCTTTTGAGGAAATTGCCCACCAGCATTATTTACAAGAATGTCTACGTTTTTATGCCGATCCGACAATTGAGCAACTGACTCAATATCACGTATATCAACAATGTCGTACGAAACTTTTTTTCCAGTCTGATCAGAAATATGTTTTACAGCCTCACTTAACACATCTTCTTGCCGAGAAACTATGGTCACTTTCGCACCAACTTGAGCTAATCCAACCGCTATAGCTCGGCCGAGCCCAGTAGCTCCACCAGTTACCATCGCGTTTCTTCCTTCAAGTAGTTCTTTGTTATAGATCAAATTACTTTGCATATTTTTACTTTCTCATCAGATCTTCTATCACAAATTACCAAAGCAACTACTTCTCCTGCCTGAGTACGCTGAAACGCAAGCAAAATATTTGAAACAGTCAACAACTAGGTTCATTTATACTCTTTCAAGGGTGCGAGTCACAAATAACTACCAGAATGAATCTTTCACATTTTTCTGAATTATTAGCAGAATAGTGGCCTAAATAGTAAGGCAGAGTGTCTTCTTTTCAGGTTTTTTCCGCTTTTCATCTGCTTTGTGAACTTATAAGGCAAAATGTTCTGTACAAGAGGAGTGAAAATGATCGTCTTTACATACCCCGGTCAGGGTTCACAATTTTCTGGCATGGGATCTAGTTGGTTAAATCACCCATCATGGGAACTTATCGAAGAAGCATCAGACGCTACACACGTGGATCTCACCGATTTACTTATTAACGCAGATGATGAGTCTTTACGAGAGACACAAAATGCTCAACTCTCCACTTTCGTACTAAGCATGCTCGTTCTTGATGCTATTGAGAGACTCGGTCTGGATTCGACAGGTCATGCGGGTCATAGCCTAGGTGAATATAGCGCTCTCACTGCTTCAGGCGCTCTTGATTTTTTTGATGCGGCCAAACTAGTAAATATCAGAGGGAACGCAATGAAAAACGCAATTGAAGACAACCCGGGGACAATGTGCGCTGTACTAGGTCTCCCCGATATCGATGTTGAAGAATTGTGCACGGAAATTGACGGTGAGGTTTGGGTAGCTAACTATAATTCCCCCGGTCAACTGGTCATAGCTGGTAACAATTCAGCGATAGAAGAAGCAAGCGATCTCGCAAGAAAAATGGGTGCAAAAAAAGTTACTCAACTTTCAGTAGCCGGAGCATTCCATACTCCGCTAATGAGCGCGGCACGAGCTGAACTATCAGAAGCAATAGAAAATACTGATATTCGCCCACCATCTGGAGTCGTGGTTGCAAATGTCGACGGAATGGCTCACGAAAACCCAGAAACATGGAGAGCTCTTATGTCTGCTCAGTTATGCAGCCCTGTGAGATGGACGCAAACAATGGAAACATTGTTGCAAATGAACTTTTCCACATTTATTGAAATCGGACCCGGAAAAGTACTAACTGGCCTCACGAAACGAGCAGAACCAAATACGCAGCGTTTGAACATAAACGAACCAAGTGACTTGGATCAACTACTCGATCTAATTGCACCTACATCATCGGCTGATGGAACTCGAGTGAGTCACGAAGGTGAACACCTTTTCTCAACTGACAGACTTGTGGTTAGTCCAACCGCTGGGCTGTTTAAACCTGTGTCAAATTTAGAAATCGGACAGAAAGTTTCTAACGGTCAACTCCTTGGATATGTCGGAACCGTTGAGATTCACTCCCCCTTTTCGGGTGAGCTAATGGGGTGGATCGCCGTAACAGAAGAACGACTGACAGCCAGTCAGCCTGTTGCTTGGCTACGTGTAACATGACCAGCAAGTCTTCGTAAGCTAATCTTTCCCTAGAAGAAAATAAAGGAAAAAATGGAACGTGTAGTTCTCATAACCGGTGGAAATAGAGGTATAGGCCTTGCTACTGCCAAAACTTTCGCTGCAAAAGGAAATAAAGTAGCAATTACATACCGTGAAGACCCACCCGATGGAATCGAAGACCTCG
>DBNM01000088.1:16549-18065 GCA_002299135.1 Candidatus Neomicrothrix sp. UBA672
TTTAAAGAAGTCGAAGAGACTCTAGGAACTGTAGAAATTTTGGTTGCAAATGCCGGTATAACTCGAGATGCTCTGGCAGCCAGAATAAGTGACACGGACTTTTCTGAAGTTTTAGACACAAATTTGACTGGAGCATTTAGAACAGCAAAAAAGGCTTTAAGAGGCATGATGAAAAATCGATGGGGGCGAATAATTTTTGTATCTTCCCTTTCAGGTCGAATCGGTCAAATTGGGCAAAGTAGTTACGCTGCATCAAAATCGGCTCTCGTCGGTTTAAGCCGTTCACTTGCTAAAGAGTACGCCTCCCGTAACATAACCGTTAATGTTGTTGCACCAGGCGCTGTAAAAACGGACATGTTGGAAAAATTATCGAACGATCAGATAAGTGAATACATCGAATCCATTCCAGTGGGCAGATTAGGGGAACCAGAAGAAATCGGTGAAATCATCGCCTTTTTGTCATCCGAACATGCCTCATATATCACCGGAAGTGTAATCCCAATTGATGGCGGCCTTTACATGGGATAAACCTTCTTTAATAAGCTTGGTAGAAGTAAAGTAACCCTCTATTGTTGTGTGGGCAGTTGAATATAAGGAGTTCAAATGAGTGAAGACAATTTCGCAAGATTTCAGAAATGTGCTGTTGAAGTACTATCAGTTGATGCAGCGCAAGTAACACCTGAAGCCAATTTTGCCGATGACCTTGACGCTGACAGTCTTGACTTAGTCGAATTAGTCATGGCGCTCGAAGAAGAGTTTAGTGTGACTGTTGAAGAAGAAGAATTAGAAGGAATCAACACGATCCAAGCGGCATTTGAATTAATCACAAGCAAGCTCTAATGACGAACCGAAAGGTCGTCGTTACAGGCTTGGGGGTTGTTTCCTCCTGCGGGACAGGTATTGAATCCTTTTGGGAAGGACTCTGCGGAAAACCACCTATTGGTGATAGGCGCGTTGAAGATTTTGACCCATCTAACTACTTTGAAAATCCAAAAGATTCCCGTCGCTCAGATCGCTGTACTCAATTTGCTATTGCAGCCGCCCATATGGCCATGGATCAAGCTGGTGAGCTGACCGCAAAAGTAGACCGCTCAGGCGTTTTCATAGGAACAGGTATAGGTGGTATTGAAACCCTCGAAGAACAGATCGGCGTATTGCTCGAAAAAGGTTCACGACGCGTCTCCCCTTTTCTTGTTCCAATGATGATGCCCAATGCCGCCACAGCTGCAGTTTCGATGAAGTACGGTTTCCAAGGCCCAGCTGAAAATACCTGTACTGCCTGTGCCGCTGGTACTCACGCAATAATAAATGCCTCTCGTTTAATCGCATCAGATCGGTGCGATGTTGTAATTGCTGGTGGCACTGAAGCCGCTTTTACTGGGAGTTCAATAGCAGGTTTTACCAATATGACAGCTTTTTCTTCGGAGGGGATCTCCAGGCCATTTGACCTTGATCGCGACGGTTTTGTCATGGGAGAAGGCGCAGGAATTCTTGTACTAGAGGAAAAAGAAATGGC
>DBNM01000146.1 GCA_002299135.1 Candidatus Neomicrothrix sp. UBA672
TCGTCTCTGTATTCAATAGTTTCTGTGTGATCTTCTGGGATTTCAATATGACCTTCCCGGACTAAAAATTGGAATAGTGCCATGAGCCCTTTTTCGAATTTCGGTTCATCAGCGTCATGTCCGTTTAAACCACCGCTAACCCACCAAACTCTGTTGTCATTATCGGCTCCAGGTATAAAAAACTCCAGAACATTAGGTGCTGGATAAGTTGCAGTAACTTCCCAACCGGATTCAAGAGCAGCGGCAAGCCCAATAGGTTTAAAAGAAGATCCAGCTTGTCTGCCATTGCCCATAGCGAGATTTACTTTTGCATCATCTTCTTCAGCAAAAAAATCCCTTCCTCCTACCATCGCTATTATCTGGCCAGTTTGTGGATCTATTACAACCACGGAAGCATCTGGGAGATTTTGATTAGAGGGAAGATGGTTTTCTACGGCCTTTTCAGCAGTTGCCTGAAGACCGAGATCTATGGTGGTCTCAATGCGGACACCACCTTCGTACAGGAGCATTTCTCGAATTGACCTATTAGCTCCAAAAGCAGGATTTTCTAAAAACCATTTTCTAACTTCTTCAACAAAATGACCCGCGGGGTATTCAGTTTCTAATCTAGGTTTATATTCTTCGAGCTTGGGCGGTGATGCAGTTGCTTGGTCACGTTGCTCTGGTGTTATGAATCCATTGGCTACCATTCGATCTAAAACAAGGTGACTTCTACGAAGGCTTTGTGAGTAGTTTCGGAAAGGATCGTAACGGCTCGGAGCCTTTAATAATCCAGCAAGAAGCGCAGCTTCGTTGATAGAAATTTCACTTATATCTTTGTTGAAATATGTTTGGGCAGCTGCTTTTATTCCATAAGCGCCATGACCGAAATAGACGGTGTTTAGATACTGCAAAAGAATGAAATCTTTGCCATATTCATCCTCTAACCTGGTCGCGTACCAAAGTTCTTCGAGTTTACGACTAGCTGTTTGTTCAACATTTTCTATTATTGCCAACTTGACGTACTGTTGGGTGATGGTGGAGCCACCCTGACTTATGCCACCAGCTTCAAGATTTGAACGAGCAGCTCGCAGAATGCCCTTAAGATCAAAACCATCGTGTTTGTAAAAGCGTTCATCTTCAATAGCTATTACGGCATTTCGAGCGATTTCAGGAATTTCTTCTAGACGTCTGGCACTAGTTCGATTCTCAGGAGCCACCAAAGTCGTTATCAACGTTCCATCTGAAGATAGAACGATCGAAGATTCAGCTTGTTCTGGAATATTTATATCGAACTCAAGAGTTTCATATGAATAACAACTCGTAGAAATTAGCGAAATAACAAAAATGCTCAAGAGAAAAAATGCATATCTCGGTTTTCTACTTGCCATATATCTAGTTTGACCTGACTGGAAGGCAAACTGGTGGCAGGTACAAGGAACTTTTCTTGGTACTTAATTTTAAATTGCCGGCTTTCAGTCTGTTAATGATCCATACTGGTCTAGTGGGCGATACAGAAAGAAAAGGAATCCTTGAAGATTTAACCCTAAGAGGGCTTCTTCAAGACAGCACAGATCAAGTTGCACTCCAAGAGAGGTTAGAACAAGGACCTATTACTCTTTATTGTGGTTTTGATCCAACAGCAGACAGTCTTCATCTCGGACACTTAGTGCCACTGTTGACTTTGAGACGTTTTCAAGATGCGGGGCACCGTCCTATTGCACTAGCTGGAGGGGCCACTGGGATGGTGGGTGATCCAAGTGGCAGATCTGAAGAAAGAAATCTGTTGGATCAAAACGAGCTGAGTTCTAATGTTGCAGCTGTAGCTGCACAACTAGAGTCATTTCTGAGTTTCGATGCCGAGGCAAAGAAAAAAGGAATAGCAGCTTTACTCGTAGATAATCGAGAATGGACAGCTGAAGTAAATGTTCTTGATTTTCTAAGGGATGTCGGGAAACACGTCACAGTAGGGACAATGCTTTCAAAAGAATCAGTTAAAACACGACTATCAAGTGAACAAGGGCTTTCATTTACAGAGTTCAGCTACATGCTTCTTCAGGCGAACGACTTTTTTGAGTTGCATAAGAACTATGAATGTGAGATGCAGATTGGTGGTTCAGATCAGTGGGGAAATATAACCGCTGGAATCGATATGATCAGAAGGCGAAGTTCTGCAATTGCTTATGGTCTTACAGTCCCTTTAGTCACTAGATCAGACGGAGCAAAATTCGGTAAAACATCTGAAGGCACCGTGTGGCTTGACTCGAAACGAACCTTACCTTATGAGTTGCACCAATATTTAATAAATGTTGATGATAGAGATGTTGAAAAACTACTTCTACAACTAACCCTTGTTTCCGTATCGGAGATTTCTGAGCTAATGGTGGATCACCGTAAGTCTCCAGAAGACCGAAGGGCACAACAGCGTTTGGCAACCGAAGTCTGTTGCTTAGTACACGGTGATGAAGAAGCAGAACAGGCGCTATTAGCCACTCAGGGTCTTTTCGGAAGTGAATCAGCTTCAGAGGATTCACTAGAAGCGCTTAGAGGAATAGTTCCTGAAACCGAAGTAAGAGCATCTGAGCTTAAGCAAGGAGAAGAATCCCTGATAGATGTTTTGGTTTTGAGCGGTTTATGTAGTTCCAGAGGCGACGCACGCCGGACAATTGCGGCTGGAGGAATCTCGGTGAATGGAGATCGGCAAGCAAAGAATGCTGTTTCCTTACCTAACGACTTACTTTTAAATGGCGAGTACGTTTTAATCCAAAAAGGTAAAAAAAATCGCCATTTGCTGGTGATTGTTTAATTAAACAATTATTTAAAGTAATCCCCTGAATAAGGTGGATCATCCCTCTGCATCGGATAGCGTTTTTCTGCCCGCAAGTTCTTGATCTTTGCATCTAGCGCGCTTAACGTGGGTGGGTTGCTCTCGATTCAAGCGAAAGCCCTTCAAGAGCAACACAGGGCATTAAACAGCTATGAAATTTTGTTTCTGGTTGTCTGCCAGATGACTGATGGTCATCAGGTGCTCCTTGAAAACGGGATAGAGGACGAATTAAAGCCAGTGCGGGTCGTCCACATAAGCGATCGCGAGTCGCCGTGGATGAACCTAAACAATTCAATGAAATAAATTAAGCACTGACGGACAACGGTGTTTGACTAAGTCAGACACCTTGTACCTGTGCCTGGTCGATTGGGATTGGTGTCCCTTTTGACCACAAACTCGCAGGTGTCGCTTCGGCGGCATCGCACCATGATTTCAAAGTCTCATCCTCTTTGAGAATGAGACTGAGATTTTAACGGAGAGTTTGATCCTGGCTCAGGACGAACGCTGGCGGCGGGCCTAACACATGCAAGTCGAACGAACTTGACCTTCGGGTCATATAGTGAGTGG
>DBNM01000030.1:0-2424 GCA_002299135.1 Candidatus Neomicrothrix sp. UBA672
ACCGGCAGGACCGTAGGACCGCCTTTGTTTGAAACAATGTCGTGTTGTATGACCCGTGAAGAGGTACTTAAGAGAATTTCTGATGCACGGAAAAGCTTGTAACTTTATTTTCAATATAGAACTCGCATAAACAACAAGACGTTACGCTTAAATTTGCCTTTATGGGCCACTTTCGGGGGTGGTGTAATTGGCAACACAGCTGGTTCTGGTCCAGTCGTTGGGGGTTCAAGTCCTCCCCCCCGAGCACTACATAATTTTTTTAAATACAATAATCAGTTGGATATATAAAGTCTGGCCCCGTTCGTCTAGTGGCCCAGGACGCCAGGTTCTCAACTTGGTAGCACGGGTTCGAATCCCGTACGGGGTACAAATTTTGGATTAGTGATGACAGCTTTGAAGCTTTCTCGGTTTAATAATCTGGCTAACCTACGCTTGTGTGTGTTACAACTCCATCATTAATACTAAAATAGACCCTTGATGGACGGAGATCCAAAGTCCTCACGCACCCACCTTCGTTAACGTCGTAGTCACAATGTTCTACACTCCAACCAGCTTCATTGGCCGTCACAGTGGCCTCTTCAAGACTGAGACCCATTATGGGGGTGAAGTCGTGTCTGTAACCTGCTCCCACTTTGCATGATTTTTTAAAGATACCATTCGGTGTTATCCATCTACCTTCACACTCTGTCATCGGTCTCTCTAGGTCAGTTGTTAGCCAATCACCAAAGTCATCAGGAGTCTTGGTATGTCGGTCCGCTAAACCGCCTCTAAAGGTAGCTACTTTCCCGTCTTTGATTATGAGTGTGAGCCTGTCAGGCCGGTATTCGAAACTGGCAGGACATGTTTCACCCTGGTTCCAGTGGCAGAGTCCAACAGACCAGCCCAGCTCGTTGAGTATCAGAACGGCTTCAGTGGAAGGTGTGTGGAGAAGGGGCCAGAACTCGTGAATAGTGCACTTGGAGTCGCCTTGCAGAGCTAAAAGTGTCATGTCCCAGTTAGGTACAGGTAAATCCCAGCATTGCCCATCAGGGGATTTCAATAGAGAAAGTCCGAATTTTTCTCGGTCTACAATATCTTTTGCATTAGCTATCAGCTCAGCCTCCGTCATGAGTTTTGTTCCTGTCGTATTAGACATGTTCCCCTCAGATCCGCACGAAGCAGAGAGTAGTGCTAGAGCCATTAGAAGTGTTGCTGTTCTTTTCATCAAAGAGACCGTCCGTTTTTGTCGGTGCATTTCAGTTTCTAAGGAGATCCTAGTCGTTTAACAGGAATGGATCCGCAAGCCTTGCAGGTTCAAGCTTTTCTTTAGCCACTACGGGGTACAACTTTTGGATTAGAGATGCTAATCAAGTAAATGGCGAACGTGACTAGTTTCATTAATTGATCTAATTGAACGCAAACCTGAGGATGAAGCAGTAACTCTGGTAATGCCACAGTAATCAGGTTGCAGTGCTACCGGATTGTCATGCCCTAAAAGGCTTTGCAAAAAAACTCCCATGACCATGCCATGGCAAAAAACTGCGACAACTGAACCTTTGTGCTCTTCAATCAGATAATTGAAAGCATTCGTAGTTCTTTTTCTAAAACCATCCAAGTCACCTCCGAAAATTGATTCGGGATCCTCAAGATACTCTTTGATGAACGGATGATCTAGATCCATTTCCTCAACAGGTGTGTACGAGTTGCGGTCAAAATCGGCTTCTTTGAGGTCATCTATCATCTCAATTTTCAAACCAGAAAGTATTGAAAATGGTTCAGCAGTCTGGATAGCTCTCGTCATAGTGCTCGAAACAACATGGTGTATTCCTTCAGTTTTAAGAAATTCTGCTGTTGCCTCAGCTTGCTTAACCCCTATTGGCGACAGAGGAGGATCAGCTGACCCTTCTCCTTCTGAACGAGTCTCAGCGATCGGTCGTGCATGACGTATGATAAGTAATTCCATTGTGGACAGTTCCTCTTATTCGAATGTTTTTAAGGTTCTACTACTTCAAGTTGAGCTGGCACATGTTTATGCCAAGGTGTTTTTGCAATCGGATCGCACCAGTTTGTAGATGTCAATTCGTTAGTGGGAACTCCAAATATTTCAGCTTCACCACCAGCCGGTGAGTAGCTCAAACCATGCCCGTTTGGTAGAGAGATGTGTCCTTGCATCATTGTTTCGTTTATTTCAGCAACGGCAACAGCACTGCCTCCTTGGGTCGTAATTCGCACTCTAGAACCGTTGTCAATACCCAACTTTTCAGCATCCCCTAAGCTCAGACGTAGAGTCCCTTCTTTATCCCGTTTACGCCATTCTGGGTTTCGCATTATTGTATTAGCCGTAAAACTTCTCCTCTCACCAGCGGCAAGCACAAATGGAAATTCATCACTTGTGTATTCAGAAGGGGAGTCCGCAAGCCCTTTGACTTCTTCTAACATTTCAGG
>DBNM01000030.1:2754-8447 GCA_002299135.1 Candidatus Neomicrothrix sp. UBA672
ATCGCTAGATGGATTTTCGAATCGGCAGTTTCTAAAAGGTCCCATGCCTGATCTTGTTGATGTCGAGTGAAAATTACTCCATCTGGATTCGTGATCATCGCCTCAAACAAAGAATTACCAAGGGAAGGACCTTCACCCTCATAGCCAGCGGCTTTCACTTGCGTCGGGTATCTCAAGGCTGTTTGTTGAGCGGTGAACCAAAGAACCGCAGCACCTTTCATACCTTCAGGAAGAGTTTCGCCCAGAGTTTCAAAAAGAGTCACTGCACCTAAAGCAGCAAGTTCAGGTTTATTGATTGAAAACTCCATGAACCCTTCACTGAACTCATCGAGTCCTTTTTTGGCCAGTTCCCGCAAAGGTAAAAAGTCTTCTTCTGTAGCTAGTCCTAATTCACGAATAATTCTTGTGTGTATCTCAGGTTCTGTCAAAACGCCTTCTGGAGGAGTCAGTATCGGAGGTCTGACACAGATCCAGTTCTCGGGGAAACTAGCACTGAAAAATGTGGTTTCAACTTTTTCATACTGGGTGGCAGCAGGAAGAAAATAAGTAGCTTCTCGTGCAGTTTCTGTTAGCGCTACGTCTACAACGACTGAAAAGTCGACTGCTCTCATTGCTTGTCTAAATTTTTCTGATTCGGCTAAAGAATGAACAGGGTTGGTGCTTTCGATTAGGAGAGCCCTGCTTCTTTCAGGATGGTCACTTAAAATCCCATCAGCTATTTCATTACAGGCAAAAAAATCGGAGATGACTAAGGTGCCCGTAACAGGGTCGGTCGGTTCCGAGCCCGAAGCTTTATAGTTGAAAAGAGGAGCGGCATAGGAGTGCACCGACATGCCTCCATGGTTTCCGTAATTGCCTAAAAGAACCCACACAACCCTTTGCAAGTATGAGACAAGGGTTGAATGCGGAGCCATTTCAATTCCCAGATCTTCATAAAACGCTACACTTTCAGCCGCAGCTAGTCGGCGGGCTACATTACGAATCTGTTCTTCAGGTACACCACATCTGGAAGCGAAGTCATCGATAGGTATAACGGAAAAAGCTTTGACTGTTTCATCTAAACCAACTGTATTTTCAGAAAGCCAAGACTTCGCAGTGAGCTTCTCTTCAATAATTATCGAAATAATGGCAGCTAGAAGAAAGGCATCTGATCCTGGTTTCACGGGTAGCCAGAAGTCTGCCAAATCAGCTGTTTCAGTGCGACGCGGATCTATAACCACCATCGAACGCTTTGGATCTGCAGAAATTTCCTTAAGAACTCTTCGCGCTTCGTCAAAGCCATGAGAATGCCAAGGATTTTTCCCTAAGAAAACAGCTACTTCCGCTTCATGAAAATTGCCGTGGGTGTGAGCTCCAAACATTCTTCCCTCAACCCATGCCTCCCCAGTTTTCTCCTGAGCCAGAGCATTGGAACGTCGAGTAATACTTAGAGCATTTCTAGTTGCAGTTGAATAACCAACCCCCAGATGGTTTCCCTGCCCTCCACCGCCATAGTAGAGAATTTTGCCATCACCGTACTTTTCGTTAACTTCTTTAAAACCTTCTGCCACTTCTGCGATAGCAGTATCCCAATCGACTTCTATATGAGAGCCATCTGGGAGCCTTTTCAAAGGGGTTGTTATGCGACCCTGAAAATTTTGGTAAAAGTTAACTCTTAGAGCTTTTTCGCAGGTGTAACCCTTTGAACCTACATGAGTTTTATTACCGCGAACTCTGGTTATTTCGGTTCCATCCAATCTGACTTCGAGACCACAGTTACTCGAACAGAGAACGCAAGCGGTTTTATGCCAAGTTTCTTTTGGATCGTTTTCTTTCAAGATTTCCCCCTTGATTACAGATGAGTTTAGTTACACAAACGACAATTACTCGTGTGATTCGATTCCACCTGATGTTAAAGGTTTGAATGTTTCTGGCCAGCGGGTTGTCCCGTCATGTCGACTCCCGTTCAGTACAGCTCCGTCAAGTTGGGCGCCTCGCAGATCAGCTCCCACTAGGTCGGCGAGACTCAGGTCAGCATCAATAAGTGAAGCTTCACGTAAGTTGGCACCGCTTAAATTCGTTGCTCGCATAATTGCACCATTGAGAATAGTGCTTCGGAAATCAGCACCTACAGCGAAAGCCCCGGTCAGGTCCGCTTCTTTCATGCAGGCCCTAGCTAATGACACGCCAGCTAATGTACTGGCTGCAAGTAGAGAATTTGACAGGTCTGCTGCAGTTATCCATGCACCACTAAAATCAGCCCCCCGAAGATCAGCATCAACTAAATTTGAATTACCCAACCAGCATTTGCAGAAAATGGTTTCTTTTGCACTTGCACCTCTGAGGTCTATGTTCCACAGATTTGCATGATGCAGATCAGCTTTATCAAAAACTGCCTTATGGCAGATTGAGTAACGAAGATCCGCACCCACGAGCCGTGCTTCTGTTAGATCTGATCCAGCCAAAGCGACTCCTGCCATTCTTGCTTTGCTTAGATCCTTTGAAGCTAGAGAAGTGTCAGAAAGATCTGCACCTGCAAGATCCGCGCCGGGTGTTATAGAAAGACCGTTGATGTTCACGCTTAGAGAGTAGGCGAAGATCGCCTTTCAGGTAGAAGTGGCTAATCTCTGTCGAAAAGATCGTTTACACGGTCAAGCTGTCGTTCGAGCCGTTTGTTGAATTTAAGTGCGAATGTAGCTAAAGCGCTTACTAGAAGAGTCACAGCCAGAGCTGTGATGAACATGCCCAGCAAGGAGTTGTTGTCACTATTTGGGATTATCGAATTAACGAGTTCGTTAATCGCATCTTTCCAACTAAGAGCAACAACAAGACCGAATGCGGTCATAATCGACGACATTATGATTCCACGTATGTTCAGCTTTTCAATATTTTCTTTAAAGTCACTCATTTTTGCTCCTAGCTCTCTTATATTTATGACATTCTTAGGAAATTAGCTTAAATGTGCTAGCAATTAGAGGTTCTATTATTTAACTAGAGCTAAGTATCTAAAGAACGTTTGTAAAGAGGTGGAAATATGACAGTTCTACTGGGTGGTTTAGCTGCCATATTTTTCGGAATTGGTGACCTTTTAGGCGGGGTAGGAGTTAGAAAGTCGGGGCGTCCTGGGTCTGCAGTGTCGATGGCTATTGTCGCTACCATTGTCGGAACAGTAGTGATCGGTTTATTCATGCTTTTTATGCCCCCCGAATCGGTCGATTCATCTGATTTGTGGTGGTCAGTTCTAGCAGGCTTGTCGATGTCGGCCACTAGGCCTCTTTTATACCTGGGTATGGCAAGGGGTCCTATTTCTGTTTTTTCTCCCTCGTTTGCTCTTGTAGCAATTGTTGTGCCGACTCTAATCGGACCGCTTGTAGATCAGAATCCCACAATGTATGAAATTTTTGGTTTGATAGCAGCTGTTCCCGCTGTTGTTCTTCTTTCAGGTGAAGGACGTGTTCCAAAATTAAGCGAAGTGATTAAAAGTCCAGTTCTTGGAATGGCTGTTGTAGTAGGAACTTGTATCGGATTCGCAGGTTTATGTCAATCTTTCGTTGATGATGGTGCAGGAGTTTTCCCTGCTTTCATGACTCTTCTAGTTGGTGCTGCGGTTTTGCCTATTGTTTCTGTATTTACGTCTGGCAGCGTAAAACCAGATCGGATAGTTCTACGTCATGGTCTTTTATTAGGTTTCACTAGTTCCACAGCATTCATGTTGGCGGCAGTCGCTTATCAGAGAGGTTCGGCCGCAGTGATAACCGCTTTGATTTGTTTATGTCCAGGAGTCTCAATTTTTATTGCATGGAGAGTCCTCAAAGAGAAGGTCGCATTATTGCAGATGGCAGGCGGAGTGTTTGGTGTAATCACCATCATCATGTTCGCCCTTGGTAGCTGAAAACTTATTTTTCTTTACGGATCACCAGATCTATTGCAGTCCACAGCGTTTGAGAAATTGGATAGAGCAAGATTGGTGAAACTAAACCGACAATTAGAGCAGGTAATAGCATCGGGATTACTTTTAGATCAGGCCAAAGTAACAAAGTTGAAACGATAATTGTTAAAAGAAGTGAAATCACACAAAGAATAGTGTTTATACCGACAGACCCCACCCAGTGCCCGGGAGGGCCATCGAAATCCATTTGACAAGAAGGGCACTTTCCTGAAAGACGCATCCCTGATCTGAATAACTTTCTAGCTCCGCATGAAGGGCAAGATCCAACAGCACCTCTTAGGAGAATTAGTGGATTGGATTTGGTTGCATCATCCATTCGATGAGGTTGTGTAGTCTTTTCCTTCCCAGGAACCCCACCAGTTTTCAAACAGTAGTAGCTGCTGCTCAGCGTATTTCGCCTGGCTTACAGTCAATTCATCTGAATCGTTGAAATGCAGACTGTATTTAGAATCTCCTTTGAGTACTAGTAGGTATTTGTAGAAAAGAACCAGGTCAGGGCCCTCGTCAAAGGTTGAAAGCACATGCAGGGCATCGTCAAGTTCTAGGGCGTATTGCCTTGCTTTCGTATCACCAGATTGGGCGAGAGTGCAAAGAGATAAGAGAGTTAGAACTTCTTCAGCCAGAACATTGCCAATACCGGTAATTGCTCCTTCCGCTCCACAATTGACGTAACCATGAAAAACCTGAGTGTCGACTCCTACCATCAGTAAAAGTGACTCTGACTGGTTTGTAATATTCTCAGCCGCGTAGCTCAGTGATTCTGCACCGCCAAATTCTTTGAAACCCACAAGATTCGGAAATTCTTCGAGTAGGTCAAAAAATAGCTCAGAGCGTGTTTCAAACCCGTAGTAGGGGCTGTTGTAGATAACTGCGGGAACTTCCGGTGCAGCGGAGAGAATATCGGAAAAATGGTTTCTTTGAGCTTTGGAAGAAGTTCCACGTGATAAAACACGAGGAATTACCATAAGGCCTTTCGCACCTACAGATTGGGCATGAGCGGCATGTTCTGATGCAATAGTTGAATTCTGAGCTCCCGTGCCGACAATTACAGGTATATCAGCTTCGCATAAACGGGCTACTCCTTCTTGACGTTGCTTATCTGTGAGAAGCGGCCAGTCTCCCATAGAGCCACAGTAAACAACACTATTCATTCCTTTTGAAAGTAGTTCCGATGCTTTTTCAACTAGGGCATCAAAATCAGGAGAACGATCTTCATTGCATGGAGTCATCAAAGCGGGTATTCCGCCTCGGAAAGCGCTTGTGTCCATTGTTCCTCATTTCTGCTTTAGTCTAAAAAGTATTGTAATTCACTGAAGTTAATGTTTTAACTGCGGGCAAACCGGTTTCGGTCTCAATTAACTTTGTTAACCGAGTTGACTATGTATTCAGTAGCGGTTGTAAATGGCAGTCCACCTTCAGATCTGCATGTGATTGTAGGCACTTGTCTGCCTGGTGTGATGTCAACATTCCATCTGTCATTATGAAGTAGAACCTCGACTGACCAACCGTCGCCGGAAGTACTTAAATTAATATCGCGTTTTTGGTCGTCTATTTCCCAGCCTATTTGTTTGAATATTTCGATTTCAGCTATTTGTTCGGGGCCTTTTGCGGCGCCTACCCATCCTCTGCAAAATTCGGCTACTTGTTCCACTTCGATCCGTTTTTCGAGAATAGGACCTAGTGTTTCTAAATCTAATCCCGCCCACATTCGCCCATCTGGCATAGTCATGACTGTAGGGGAGAAGCGGTGACCGCCCAAATGGCT
>DBNM01000030.1:8843-9771 GCA_002299135.1 Candidatus Neomicrothrix sp. UBA672
AGCAGATGTCGTGACTTCCCTGTGTGCAGAGCAGAACTGCTTCTTTGTTTTCCTTAATTTGTTTACTGGTAGTTATCTTTTCAGGTTTTGAAGAAATTAGCATTTCGATTAATTCCATTAGAGAGTCCTTGTTTTCCAATTCAAAAACCCATCTATCAAAAGTTGTATCTTCTTTAGAGAAGACGGTAACTGTGGTGTTTTGTTCGTCAGAGTGTGGTTGGCAGGCCAAAACTCTGGTTGTTCCCATTGAAGTATGGATTAAAGACTCAAGACCTTTTAAATCAGGATGTGCGAACACTGGTTTCGGCCACGGTAGTGGCAACTCTATTAGGATGACTGCTTCAATATTTAAAGCAGTACCACGAGGATCCAAACAAATGGTTTGAGTGTGTTCAGAACAACTCGGTGCATCGGTAGCTAAAGGCAGGAGTTGGTCTATGTTGCCAGAAAGATTTCGCATAGTTTTATTTTACTAACCCATCGATGTATATCGATCTGGTTTTATTACGCCTGTGACCCGATCTTCGATCGGAGCTGCATGTTCGCGCGGAAACTGCTCCTCGTTTCGGTATTTTTTAGCCATCGAGTCAAGAAAATCAAGAGCTCCTTCTGATTCCCAACTCACGAGTCTCCCTCGGACCTCTAGATATCGTTCGGGATTTCCCGGATCAGTAGCCGACAGGGAAACACGTGCATCGATTTCCAAATTCTTCCATTTTTGACGTCCATTTTTGTGGGGAAACCTGATGTGAGTTCCATCAAAATCTGCCCATACGGGAGAAACATGAGGTTCTCCATTAGGACCAATCGTGGCCACGTGCCAAACAGTAGGCATGTCAAACAAATCTAAATGACTTTCTGGAATCGAATTCATTGGTGTGCTTTCCTTTCAGTGAGCAGATGTGATTAGACCTGTAACAGCAGATCT
>DBNM01000008.1 GCA_002299135.1 Candidatus Neomicrothrix sp. UBA672
ACAAATGGTCGTTTAGCGATCGTATTGGACGGAGAAATTATTACAGCTCCACAAATTAGAGCGCCTGAATTTCAAAGAGATGCAATTGTGATTTCAGGAGCCTACGAAAAAGAAGAAGCTGAAAATGTCGCGCTGGCATTACGATACGGTTCGCTTCCAGTTGAATTGGAAGCAGAAAACACTCAACTAGTTTCCGCAACGATAGGAGAAGATTCACTGGACGCAGGAATCAAAGCTGGGCTCATAGGAATGTTTCTTGTGGCGCTTTTCATGCTGTTTTATTACAGGTTGCTTGGTTTAGTGGCTTTATCAAGTCTGTTAGTTTCAGGGGCTCTCTTGTGGGCAATTGTCGCTCATTTAGGCACTCAAGAAGGGCTTGCCCTGACACTCGCTGGTATCACAGGAATAATTGTTGCAATAGGCGTCTCAGTTGATTCGAACATAGTTTATTTCGAACATCTGAAAGAAGATGTACTTGATGGGAGAACAGCCCGCTCATCAGTTGACCGAGCTTTCCCAATTGCTTTTTCTACGATAGTTAAAGCGGATATGGCTTCACTGATAGGCGCAATTTTGCTTTGGTGGCTAACAGTTGGAGCGGTTAAGGGTTTTGCTTTTTACTTGGGGTTAGCGACTTTACTTGATTTAGTAGCAACATATTTTTTTATGGGGCCAATCGTGAAAGTGCTTGCCAAAACCGATTGGTTCGCAAATCATCCTAAAAGATTTGGTTTGCCAGCTATCGGAGCGATAAGCGAGTCAAGATCAACGGTTAGTTCAACGTTGGTGGATCCAGTATGAAAACTTTGAAGAGCCTTTACCAAGGGGAAAACCCTGTGAACTTTCCAAGCTTGTGGAAGCGAGCTTTCATTGCTTCAATGGTTGTCCTGATTGTAGGAATAGGTTCTTTCGCGGTTCGTGGTCTTAATTTGGGACTTGATTTCGAGGGAGGAACTTCTTACGAAGTCCGTTCTTCAAACCTGACAGTTTCTGAAACTAGAGAGGTGCTTTCAAGTATTGGGGCAGCTGACTCGAGAGTGCAGAAAGTGGGTGATGATTTAACCAGAATCAGATCCGATCTAGATGATCCACAAAAAGCTAATGAGCTTAGAGAACTACTAGAAAATCGTATAGGAGAGGTTGAGACATTTGAACAGGTTGGTCCAACCTGGGGGTCGGATGTAACAGATAAAGCTATAAAAGCACTGCTTGTATTTTTTGCCGTAGTATCCGTGTATCTGACGGTCCGTCTTGAATGGAAGATGGCGTTTGGGGCATTAGTGGCAGTAATTCACGACATTATTATTAGTGTTGGTGTGTACTCACTTTTCCAATTTGAAATAACACCCGCCACAGTAGTTGCCTTCCTTACAATTATGGGTTATTCCCTCTACGACACAATTGTTGTCTATGACAAAGTTAGAGAAGTCACAGGAAGATTAGGAGCAACTGAAAAATACTCTTATACAGAAATGATGAATTTGGCGCTTAACAGGGTGGCAATGAGGTCAATAAATACAAGTATTTCTTCAGCTTTACCAGTGCTTTCACTGCTTGTGATAGGTGCTTTCATAATGGGTGCAACGACTTTACAGGAATTTAGTGTTGCATTGCTGGTAGGGATACTGGTCGGTTCATACTCTTCAATCTTTCTGGCATCTTCATTAGTTTCCAGGCTTAAGGAACGAGAAGAAAGATGGGAACAAGTAAGAAACAGGCTTGCTCAAAAGGGAATTAAGTACGAGACAGTTCGAAAAATTGACAGGCAAGAAGCATCTAAACCAGAGCTGAAGAAACAAGAACGAATCGAAGGGGTTCGAGGTCCGGCACGTGGACGTCCTGCTCCCATGCAGAGCTCCGGAGCAATTCCCCCTAGACCTCGCAAGAAGCGCCGCTAAATGGTAGCGACACGTCGAGTTGTTCCATGGCGCCGTCGAGCTTCAGGAAAAAGCGATGAAACAGCGGCTTTAATAGACGCTTACCTAGAACGTCACCCCAAAGGCGATGTTGCGTTAATAGAGCGTGCATACAAAACGGCCGTACTCGCACATGAAGGGCAAACTCGTAAGTCTGGAGAGCCCTACGTCCATCACCCCCTAGCCGTAGCTACTATTGTCGCCCATCAAGGCCTTGATGACATCACCATAGGAGCGGCTTTACTACATGATGCGATAGAAGACACAGAGATAGATCTAACAGACCTTGAAAGGGATTTTGGCGCTGAAGTCGCAAGCATAGTTGATGGTGTCACAAAACTAGACAGAATCAATTTTGATTCCCGCGAAGATCAACAAGCAGCAAGTATGAGGAAAATGCTTGTAGCAGTAGCGAAAGATTTGAGAGTATTAGTAATAAAACTTGCTGACCGTCTGCATAACATGCGAACCCTTGCAGCTCTGCCGGAATTCAAGCAAGAAAGAACGGCTAGAGAAACTCTTGACATATATGCTCCGCTAGCCAATCGGTTAGGAATGCAAGACGTAAAAGTGCAGTTAGAGGATCTTTCATTAGCGACACTTCACCCAAAGCGTTACAGCGAAATAGCACAAATGGTACAGGATCGCGCTCCGGAAAGAGACATGTATCTCATGCAACTAGTAGCGAATGTGAAAGAACGTTTCAGTGATATGGGTATCAAAGCGGATGTATCTGGGAGACCTAAGCATCTTTGGAGTATTTACGAAAAAATGATTGTTAAAGGAAGGCCATTTGAGGAAATATACGACCTTGTAGGAATCCGAGTGCTACTTGAAAATGTAAGAGATTGTTATGCAGCTCTCGGAACTATTCATGCGACTTGGAAACCTGTGCAAGGCCGCTTCAAGGACTATATAGCGATGCCAAAATTCAATCTCTACCAGTCATTACATACCACTGTTATTGGACCTCAAGCGAAACAGGCAGAATTTCAGATCCGAACCCGAGAAATGCATCAACGAGCGGAGTTCGGAATTGCCTCACATTGGGATTACAAAATCAAAAGTCCTTCAGATGAAATGGAATGGCTCGGAAGGATGGTTGAATGGCAAGAAGAAACAGCTGATCCAAATGCCTTCATGGCGAACCTCAAGACAGACCTCGAACAGGATGAAGTTTACATTTTTACGCCTCAAGGAGATGTTGTTACACTTCCAATTGGATCAACTCCAGTTGATTTTGCATATTCAATACATACAGAAGTTGGTCATAGATGTGTAGGGGCAAAAGTAGAAGGAAGACTAGTACCTCTTGACACTCGATTAACTTCCGGTCAGACAGTTGAAATAGTCGCATCGAAGCAGAGTGAGGCTGCTCCTAGTAAAGATTGGCTTCAGTTCGTGGCGTCACATCGGTCGGCAAGCAAAATAAGGCAGTGGTATTCGCAGGAACGACGAAGCGAAGCGATTGATGCGGGACACGACGATCTTGTCAAAGAACTGAGAAGAGCAGATTTACCAGTCAAGGAAACGTTAGACGGCGAAATGCTTGCGACAGTGGCTAATGATCTGAACTATTCAGACCTTGATGCTCTGTTTGCTGCAATTGGCGAACATCATGTGTCAGCTCGTTCGGTTATAGGAAAAATTGAAAAAGAATTGGATGAATCGGAACCGGAACGCTTTAAAGAACAGGCGACAGTTTTTCAACCTCAAAGAGAACGTAGTGACTCCACAAAAGTAGGTGTCCACGTTGAAGGTTTCAGCGATCTCATGATTCGTTTATCACGATGCTGCACACCAGTGCCGCCAGATGAAATCATTGGTTTCGTCACAAAAGGGCGTGGTGTTTCTGTACATCGAAGCGACTGTGCAAACGCTTCATCGCTATCGGTCGATCAACCGGATCGACTAATTGAGGTTGAGTGGGATGAACATTTAGAGGGGTATTTTGTGGCTTCCATCGAGATAAAAGCTCTTGATCGACCAGGATTATTAAGAGATATAGGTGACGTGATGTCAGAAAATCAGGTGAATGTAATAGGAGTTGAAACTTCAACGAATATTTCTGATCGAGTAGCTCGTATGCGTTTTGATTTTGAAATAAGTGACCCAACACACCTCAATAGGCTTATGTATGTGGTACGTGAAATCGATTCTGTTTATGACGTTTACAGAGTTGTTCCCGGGGGAGATGAACAACAAATTTTAAGTAGCAGTGACAACTAGGTCAATAATAGTAACCTCGTTCTTGTGAAGGATTCTGTTTACCGTGCCCCCAAAGGCACCAGAGATTTAGTTTGGCCAGACTCTGAACGAAGGCGGTCTTTTATAGATTTGTTTGCCGGAATTGTTAGCAGGTCCGGTTATGCAGAAATCGTCCCACCTATGTTCGAACATATAGAGGTTTTTCAACGACTTGGTGATGGTACAGATGTTGTAAGAAAAGAAATGTACGACTTCGAAGACAAAGGCGGGAGAAATATAGCTTTAAGACCAGAACAAACCGCTTCAATCGTTCGAGCCTATGCTGAGCACCG
>DBNM01000173.1:0-550 GCA_002299135.1 Candidatus Neomicrothrix sp. UBA672
ATCACCTTGTGTTAATTGCTCAAATATCCGACATTCACATCCGTGACCATCTAGGGATGTTCGGTGAACTCGTAGACACTTCAAAAACTTTAGAAAAGGCAATTAAGCTACTGAACGCTCTCGACCCGCAACCAGACGTTGTGTTGGCTACAGGCGATTTAACTGATGATGGAACCAAAGAACAATATTCCCAATTTCTTGAAATCATCGCACCTCTAAATGCTCCTCTGTTGCCACTTCCCGGCAACCACGATGATTACTCAGAATTTATTAATGCTTTTTCTTCAAATCTCCCTGATGAGATACCAAAAAACCACTGTAGTTACGTGATCGATAATTTTCCTGTAAGACTCATTGCTTTAGACACTTCCCTCCCGGGGCAGCATGACGCTCTTTTCAGCGAGGACCATGAACTCTGGCTCTCCCAGGTTCTCGCACAAGAAAAAGATAAACCAACGCTTATTTTTACTCATTTTCCACCATTTGAAACTGGTATTAATTTCATGGACATTTCGGGTCTGAAATCTGCTGATCGGCTTGAAAAAATAAT
>DBNM01000173.1:907-4809 GCA_002299135.1 Candidatus Neomicrothrix sp. UBA672
TAGTTGCCGGCCACGTGCATAGACCTATTCAAACATCTTTCGCGTCCACGATGATCTCTGTGTGTCCTTCAACAGGTAATCAATTGAAACTTGATTTGAATCCTAAAAACGGCTCTGCTGTGGATGAACCTCCTGGCTTTCAACTTCACATATGGAAAAATGACCGTTTCGTAACCCATACCGGAATTATCTGGGATGGAAAAGAGTTAGACATGTCTCAATACGTCGCATATGTGAACGAGAAAATTTCAAAAAACGAAGGAATCATAAAAGACTAAAATGTCGCCTTTCGAGGGCAAGTATTTGTAGAGTCAATACCTATGTCTGAAATTCAAATCACTGAACATCCGCGCCGAGATCAGGTTTTCACACCGGAAGCAACAGAATTTATTATCAACCTAGTGAGAGAGTTTCGTGATGAGCGAAATGAACTACTCAACGCCCGAGAGCTAAGACAAGTAGATTTTGAATCTGGTGCAAGACCGGACTTCTTAGAAGAGACTAGAACCGTTCGCGAGGGTGACTGGAAAGTGTCTCCTCCTCCTGAAGATATAGCAGATCGTCGGGTTGAAATCACAGGTCCCACAGAACGCAAAATGATGATCAACGCCCTCAATTCAGGTGCACGGGTGTTTATGGCTGACTGTGAAGACTCCTCAACGCCAACTTGGAACAATGTTCTGGAGGGTCAAATAAATATACGCGACGCTTTTAGTCGTGAACTGGCTCTTGAAACAGAAGATAAGAAATACCGATTAAACGATGAAATAGCGACACTATTCATAAGGCCCAGAGGATGGCATCTTTCAGAAAAAAATGTTGTGATAGACGGCCAGCCAGCACCTGCCAGCTTGATCGATTTTGGACTCGTAATATTCCATAACGCACAAAATTCAATCCAACGTGGTACGGGGCCATATTTCTATCTGCCTAAACTTGAAAGCCACAAAGAAGCACGGCTTTGGAACAAAGTGTTTTGCTACGCTCAAGAAACTCTCGGTATCCCTCATGGATCCATCAGAGCAACCGTGCTCATCGAAACAATCCTTGCAGCGTTCGAAATGGATGAAATACTGTATGAACTAAAAGACCATTCTGCAGGTCTGAACGCTGGAAGATGGGATTACATTTTCAGCGTTGCTAAAAAATTCTCTTCGGACTCAACTTTCGTTTTGCCTGACCGTTCCGATGTCACCATGACAGTTCCTTTCATGCGTGCTTATACAGAACTTATGGTTTCCACATGTCACAAAAGAGGTGCACATGCAATTGGTGGCATGAGTGCATTTATACCAAACCGCAGAGACCCAGAAGTTACAGAAGAAGCCCTTAAAAAAGTTTCAACAGATAAAAGCCGTGAAGCAGCTGATGGGTGTGACGGGACATGGGTCGCTCACCCCGATTTAGTGGAAATCGCAGTTGACGAATTCAACAAAGTTCTTCAAGATAAACCCAACCAGATTGACCGTCTTAGGGATGATGTTTCAGTATCTGCTGAAGACCTGCTGTCAATAGACCAAACAGGTGGAGCGATAACCATGGAAGGCTTAAGAATCAACGTGGATATAGGTTTGCGTTACATTGCCTCATGGTTAGCTGGCACAGGTGCCGCTGCGATCAATAATCTGATGGAAGATGCAGCCACTGCCGAAATTAGTAGGGCACAAGTATGGCAGTGGGTTCGTCATGGAAAAGAGCTGGATAACGGTGAGACTGTGACTACTGACCTAGTTAAAAACATTATCGAGCAAGAAATAGCTGCTATAGAAGAAGACATGGGAACAGAGCAATTCAACACTTTTCCTTTTGATCAGGCAAAAAAAGTTTTTGAAGAAGTGGCTTTATCGGATGAATTTGTAGATTTCTTAACCTTGCCGGCTTACGAAATCATCGATTAACAACAGCTGCGATTATTAACCAGAAAGGCAACAATGAAAGAAAGTTTCAAGAAGCAGGTAGAAGATCTTGAACAAGATTGGGCGACTAATGAGCGCTGGAATGGGGTCAAACGAGACTATTCAGCAGAGGACGTGGTTCGTTTAAGAGGATCGGTGCTTCCCCAATATTCTTTAGCAGAACATGGGGCAAAATTACTCTGGGAGAGACTCCACGACATGGATTATGTGCACGCCCTGGGAGCTTTAACTGGCGGGCAAGCAATCCAGTATGTTAAAGCTGGGCTTCCTGCAATCTATTTATCTGGTTGGCAGGTAGCAGGCGATGCTAATTTATCTGGTGAAATTTATCCTGATCAAAGTTTGTATCCCGTAAATTCTGTTCCTTCAGTTGTCGAGCGGATCAACAATGCTCTTAGGCGGGCAGATCAAATTGAATGGACTGAAAACAATGGTGAGGCGACTCGAGAGTGGATGGCTCCAATTGTTGCTGATGCTGAAGCTGGTTTCGGTGGAGCTTTAAACGTATTTGAGTTGACTAAAAGCATGATCGAGGCTGGTGCGGCCGGAGTTCACTTAGAAGATCAACTTTCATCTGAAAAGAAATGTGGACACATGGGAGGCAAAGTTCTAATACCAACCCAACAGCACGTCAGAACTCTCACAGCTTCACGTTTAGCTGCCGACGTAATGGGTGTCCCTACAGTTTTGATAGCCAGAACCGACGCTTTGGGTGCCAACCTAATAACAAGTGATATAGATGACAGGGACAAAGAGTTCCTTACCGGCGAGAGAACCTCTGAGGGGTTTTACGCTACAGAACCTGGAATGGCCACTCCGATTATGAGAGGTTTGGCTTACGCTCCTTATGCTGATTTGATTTGGTGTGAAACAAGCACACCTGATCTGGACGAAGCGAAAACTTTCGCCGAAGGGATCCATGCAGAGTTCCCTGACAAAATGTTGGCTTACAACTGTTCTCCTTCATTCAATTGGAGATCACATCTTGATGATGAGACAATCGCCAAATTCCAAAAAGAGCTTGGTGCTATGGGTTATAAATTCATTTTTATTACTCTTGCGGGATGGCATGCGTTGAATGCTTCAGCCTTTGATCTCGCTGTCGGATATACAGATAGCGATATGAGTGCTTATGTGGATCTACAAGATCGCGAATTCGAAATGGAGTCTGACGGATATTCTGCTACGCGTCATCAACGTGAAGTAGGGGCCGGTTATTTCGATGATGTGTCAACGGTTATAACTGGCGGGTCAGGTTCGACTCTGGCACTATCGGGTTCAACAGAAGAAGAACAATTCTGATCAGAAGTGGCGTAGAAACAAAACCTGAGCTAAATAAATAAGTATGAAATTGTCTTCTCGCTACTTACTAACGACTCTTTCTGTCATTTTTTCTATTTCACTACTTCCTGCTGTTTCGGCTGCCGGTTCGACTTCTTCCTTGGGAGCACTAGTTGAAAATGGTGTAATTTTTCCAATTGTTGAGAACACTGAGTGGGGAAAAATAGTTACAACCCCCTGCAATACAGAAATCATTCACAACGGTGGAGAATTTTTAGAAACAGTTGATGTGGTAATTGATCCAGGTCACGGAGGTCCAGAAACTGGTTCCGTTGGAGCCAATGGACTTGTTGAAAGGGACCTGAATCTTATAGTCGCACTTCTGGTTGAAAAAGAACTTTTGTCCTTGGGTTACACGGTTGCTCTAACTCGTAGAACTGATCTTCATATGCCTATCCGTCAAAGAACAGCGATTGCTAACTCTCTTTCACCTAAAGCGTTTGTTTCAATTCATCACAATGGAGGTGCTCAAAGAAGATCAGATGTTCCCGGGACGGAAACCTTCCATCAGGTAAATAGCTCTGAATCGAAACGTTTAGCAGGATTATTATTCGAAGAAATTTTTGAATCTTTCAAAAACTATTGGGTGCCCTGGGTTAACACTGTGCACAATGGCGCATCCTCAAGGCTTTCTGAACCAGGTCG
>DBNM01000039.1:0-198 GCA_002299135.1 Candidatus Neomicrothrix sp. UBA672
TAAACAGACTTCGCATGGAACGTACACGTCTGGCAGAAAATGCATTTCTATCCGCAAAGTTCCATCACCAGAACAAGCTTCGCAGCGTCCTCCTTTAACGTTGAAGCTGAATCTTCCCGGTTGATATCCCCGCAGACGCGATTCTTCAGTTTTTGCGAATAATTTCCGTATGTGGTCAAATACGCCTGTGTAAGTAGC
>DBNM01000039.1:595-2349 GCA_002299135.1 Candidatus Neomicrothrix sp. UBA672
ACTCCTTTTATTGCTTTATGTAGTCCTGGCGGTGTTTTAGATTTGTATATGGACTGCATTAATCCTTTTAACAGTATTTCGTTAACCAGGGTTGACTTGCCTGATCCTGAAACTCCAGTTACTGCGACGAAACAACCAAGTGGAAAATCAATGTCAATATTTTTTAAGTTATTTTCACGTGCTCCCAAAATACTGATGAAAGAGCCATTTGTTTCGCGACGTTCCTTTGGAACCGGTAAAAGCTTCCTTCCCGATAGGTATTCCCCAGTTAGAGATTTTTTGGATTCAACGAGACCTTTTACATTCCCTGCGTAAACAATATCTCCTCCATGTTCGCCGGCACCCGGACCTATATCAACGACATGATCCGCAGCGCGAATGGTTTCTTCGTCATGCTCAACAACAATTACAGTGTTGCCAATATCTCTTAAGTGAGACAAAGTTTCGATCAAACGTTGATTGTCTCTCTGATGTAAACCTATAGAAGGCTCATCTAAAACGTAAAGTACTCCAACCAATCCACTTCCAATTTGAGAAGCAAGTCTGATTCGTTGTGCTTCACCTCCAGCTAATGTTGCGGCCGATCGAGACAACGTCAAATATTCGAGTCCGACATCGAGCAAGAAACGCAGCCGTGAATTTATTTCTTTCACAACCTGCTCGGCAATCATTTCCTCCCTGTCATTCAGTTTTAGATTTGAAAGAACTTCAAAAGCTTTATCTATCGAAAGACGACAAATGTCATCCAACGAGTGATTATCGATTGTTACTGCGAGAGAAAGAGGGTTAAGCCTTGCTCCCCCACATTCATGACAGTCAACTTGTCTCATGTAGCCTTCGATCTGTTCTCTTTGAGTGTCGCTTTCTGCCTCTTGATGTCGTCGCCTCAAATAGGGAATCGCTCCCTCGAATCGCGCATTATGCACACGAGCCCTACCAAATCGGTTGTGGTATCTGACCTTAACTCTTTCATTTAACCCTTTGTCCATTAATATTTTTTGATGTTTTTTGGATAGTTTTTCCCACGGGGTTTCTAGATCAATTCCTTCATGTCCGGCAACTGCTTCAATAAGTCTTTTGAAATATCGACTCCTACCACCAGACCATGGTGCAATAGCTCCTTCTGTAAGGGTTAGTTCTGGATTGGGAACCACTAATTGAGGATCCACTTCGTATACAGTTCCCAAGCCGTCACAATGTGAACATGCGCCATACGGGCTGTTGAAAGAAAAATTTCGAGGAGCCAAATCTTCAAATGACTTTCCGTCACTAGGGCGCGATAAGTGCTGACTGAAGACAATCAGTTCATTTTCCGCACCATCTTCACGAGCAACTATCTCTATCTCTGCCACACCCTCACTTAGAGACAGTGCAGTTTCCATAGACTCTGTTAAACGTCTCTCTATTCCTTTCTTCATCACTAAGCGGTCAACTACTACTTTTATTGTGTGCTGTTCATATCGGGCTAAATCTGTTGATTCACCAAATTCATGAATTTCTCCGTCGATAAGTACTCGACTAAATCCTTGCGTAGCTAAATCGTCAAGTAAAGCTTCGTAAGTGCCTTTTCTACCTCTAACAACTGGTGCTAATACCTGAAACCTGGTTTCATCCGTCAAATCCATTATTCGATCCACAATTTGCTGGGGGGTTTGCCTTGTCAATTTCTCCCCTGTTTCAGGGTCATGTGGAATACCTATACGAGCGAAAAGCAGTCTTAAATAGTCGTACACCTCAGTTACAGTTCCAACGGT
>DBNM01000039.1:2698-2882 GCA_002299135.1 Candidatus Neomicrothrix sp. UBA672
GACCTTGGGTTTCGAGAAGAGCTTTTTTGGTCAATAGAAATTGCGGGAGACAATCCTTCAATAAAGTCAACATCCGGCTTATCCATCTGACCCAAGAATTGACGAGCATAAGCTGATAATGATTCGACGTAACGTCTTTGTCCTTCTGCGTAAATAGTGTCGAAGGCCAAGGATGATTTACCAG
>DBNM01000075.1:0-1053 GCA_002299135.1 Candidatus Neomicrothrix sp. UBA672
CTGATGAATCAACTTTCAGATATAACAATTTCTTCCCTTAACCATCAGATCGAATCAGGAGCATCAGCTATTCAATTATTTGACAGCTGGGCAGGCTTGATCGAACCCGAAATCTACGAGCAAAAAGTTTTCCCCTATAGCAAAAGAGTACTTTCATCAATTGACAATTCTCTTGTTCCAAAGATTCACTTCGGAGTAGGGACACAACCAATTCTTCACCTTATTGCCGCTGCAGGAGCAGACGTAGTAGGCATTGATTCAAACACACCTATAGATGTTGCAAGAGCAAAACTGGGAAATGAGATTGCTATCCAAGGAAACTTGGACCCTGAAATTTGCTTAGAACCCATTGAAGTAGTGGAAAAAGCTGTGTCTGAAATTCTTACACTGAATAACAATAATTTTGGTCACATTTTCAATCTCGGACATGGAGTTCTACCAGAAACTGATCCAGAGGTACTCTCACGTGTAGTTGAAATGGTTCATTCTCATAAACTCCTCGAAAGAAAAGATGGATAAGAAAAAAGTTGTCGTGGTGGGGGCAGGCATCACAGGCCTCACAGTTGCTTATCGACTTTTAAAGAGCGAAGGAAACTTTGAAATAGTTGTTTTAGAGGGTGAAAAACAAACTGGTGGGAAGCTAATAACAAGCCGTTTTGCAGGTTTATTACTGGACGAGGGGGCAGATGCATTCTTAGCTAGAGCTCCTTGGGCAAAAGACCTCTTCGATGAAATTGGGATCTCAAAAGAATTTGTTTCTCCTAGTTCTCGTTCTGCATCAATTTGGGCAAACGGATCATTAGAACCACTACCATCTCCTAACGTTCTCGGGATTCCTCTTGATCATGATTCATTACCGTCGAAATTGTTGAACTCTGGCGATGCTCTAAAAATAAAGCAAGGAGGTAAACCCAGTAAAGCTGTACCTGAAGGAACCGATGTTTCTATAGGTTCCTTAGTTCGAGACTGTGTCGGTGATTCCGTGTTTGAACTTTTCGTTGATCCGCTACTAGGAGGCATCAACGCGGGAGTTGTCGATGATATGAGTTGCGA
>DBNM01000075.1:1438-2746 GCA_002299135.1 Candidatus Neomicrothrix sp. UBA672
AGCACTTAGAGAGACACAACAAAACTCTGACTCTGACTCACCAGTTTTCTACACTCACCCCAATGGGATGGGGCACATTGTAGAAAAACTTACTGAACAGGTCAGCGAATCAATTAGAAAAGATTCAAATGTCATTTCTATAAATCGCACTAATCAACAATGGATTTTAGAAACCAACGCTGGTTCAGAAATAGCTGATGCTGTGGTTCTAGCTACCTCTGCTCAGAATGCAGCGAAGCTGTTAACTTCAGTTTCACCCACTACCAGTTCTCGGCTTTCCGATATAGAACATGCTTCAGTCTCTCTTGTGAGCTTCGCTTTCAAAAACTCAGATATAAATATCCCCAAAGATCAAAGTGGTTTTCTAGTCCCTAGATCAACCGGAATGCTAATGACAGCATGTTCTTTTTCAGGCAATAAGTGGGCACATCTAAACGATGGGTCGCAAACACTAATTCGAGTTTCTTCAGGACGTATTGATGATCAAAGACACGACACTCTCAGTGACGAAGAACTTGTTAAACACTTAATCGATGACTTGGCTGTCACCTTGGGTTTAGACTCTCAACCTCTTGAATTCCGTGTAACTCGATGGCCAAAAGCTTTAGCTCAATTTAAAATAGGGCATTTACAAAGAATGGAAGGAACTATCGACTTATTAGCAGATGAAGCACCTGGGGTGTTTATCTCAGGTTCTTACCATTTCGGTGTCGGAATACCTGCGTCTGTTCGCTCAGGAAACGAAGCTGCAGTTTCGGTAATAGAAAAGTTCGGAATAAATTGAGAAAATTCCTATTTAGATCTGAGTTTTTAAAACCTTTAGTTGCTGGTCTTTTAATCGCAGCTTCGGTCCCCCCTTGGGGCTTTTGGCCGTGTTCTTTTATAGGAATAGCTATTTTGGACATCTCTATAGCTAACAAAAGTGCCATTAAGAGGTTTGTTCTAGGTTTCTTAGTCGGCTTAGCTTGGCTTTTACCTTCTACTTTTTGGATGATTGACCTAACCCCACCCGGGTGGATTGCAGCAGGTCTTATCCATTCAAGTTTCCTTGCCGTCGGAATGGCTCTTGTACCGCCAAAAAAAGGACGTCAATTAGCACTTGTTGGAATTATGACATTAGTTGAACTAGCTCGTTGGAGATTTCCTTTTGGCGGTGTTCCACTTGCATCAATTCCAATCGGTCAGGCTTCAGGTCCTGTAGCTCCTTTGTCTAAAGTTGCCGGCCCTTTACTCATCGTCGCTGTTGTCACATCTGCTGGCTGTTTTATAAGCACCATCATTAGAACTCCAAGAAAGACCGTGAAAGTT
>DBNM01000075.1:3091-3262 GCA_002299135.1 Candidatus Neomicrothrix sp. UBA672
GTGATATTAACTGTTGGACTTGGAGCGATAACCGCATTTGCTCCCAATGGACGTGAAATTGAAAGTATAAACGTCGCTGTAGTCCAAGGCGGAGGGCCACAACGCACTCGAGCAACCCCAACAGGCGCTGCAATAGTTTTCGCCAATCAAGTTTCTGCTACTAACAATGTT
>DBNM01000130.1:0-1245 GCA_002299135.1 Candidatus Neomicrothrix sp. UBA672
TGCCCTCATTACCAATTCGTTGAATTCAGCAGTAGTTTCGTTATGTGAGTAATATTTTTGATCAATCTTTTGATGAAATAGAACCTCTTACGTTCTACGAGATTTTACGCCTGAGGATCGATGTTTTTGTAGTGGAACAAAATTGTCCCTATCCGGAGCTAGATGGATTCGACGTTGATTCAAGCACTCGACATATCTGGATCACTGATGAAGAATCGCCAGTTTCTTATCTTCGTGTTCTACATGAAAGTAAAGAAGTTCACAGAATCGGTCGAGTTGCAACCTCTCTGCATGCTCGCCAAAAAGGTATGGGTAAATCGCTTATAGAACATGTGATTAGTACCACTTCTGGGGAGCTGGTACTCGACGCTCAGGCTTACCTGGAGAATTGGTATGAAGAAATGGGTTTTGTGACCAACGGTGAAGCTTTCGAAGAGGGTTGCGGACATGACGTGAACTCGGGAATTCTTCATGTTCCGATGGTTTACAAAAGGAAAATTGATTAGCTCTCCGCTCAGGCACTCAACTGTACTTCGTGGATAAAGTGCGCCTTATGGGAAAAATTGACACCGGAGAGAGTTCTGCTTTTTCAGAAGAGCTCGACTTTGAAGAATCTGACAATTTACTCCTTGGTTTAGATGAGTCTCAACAGCATGCTGTAACTGTAGAAACAGAACCCTTAGCTATTCTTGCCGGAGCCGGATCTGGAAAAACAAGGGTTCTAACCAGAAGGATCGCATGGAGAGCAACGAAGGGGAAAGAAGACCCCAGACGCGTTTTGGCTCTCACTTTCACTCGCAAAGCTGCAGGAGAACTTCGCTCACGACTTTCAAGACTTGGGCTCAGGGATCAAATAGCTGCAGGAACGTTTCATTCTGTTGCCTACTCTCAACTTCGAATCTATTGGCAAGACCGAGGCATAAAGGAGCCAACTCTTCTAACAAATAAGATTTCTTTTGTCACAAACCTCATGCCAAGAGATAAGCGTTCTACTGACACTCTTGACATAGTGGCTGAAATCGAGTGGGCAAAAGCACGTCGCATTTCACCAGAAACTTATTTTGCAGAAGCTGAAAATCACGGAAGAACCCCGCCTTTAGGACTACAAGAAGTCTCAAATATTTTCAAGAGTTATGAAGAGCTTAAAACCGAAAGGAAGTTTTTAGACTTCGATGATCTTCTTAGTGACTGTGCCAAAATTATCCGTAGCGATAAGTCTTTTGGTGAAGCTCAAAAATGGAGATT
>DBNM01000130.1:1675-2912 GCA_002299135.1 Candidatus Neomicrothrix sp. UBA672
GTCGGTGACCCTAATCAAGCTATTTATGCTTGGAATGGCGCCGAGGCTGATCACCTCGTTAGATTCAAGGAACATTTTAGAGATTCGACTGTTGTAAGTCTTAGCAAAAATTACCGGAGCACTCCTCAGATAGTTGAGACAGCATCTTGCCTTTTGGAAAGTTCTGGGATTGAAGCCGTCAGAGGCGGAGGGTTGAAACCTTCAATTGCTAACTACTCAGACGAAGAGCGTGAAGCTGAAGGTATTGCCAAAACTGTTAATGAAATTCATATTTCTGGTGAGAAATGGTCTGATCAGGCAGTTCTGGTGCGGACAAATGCGCAAACTGAAATTTTCACAAGTGCTCTGCGCAAAGAAGGAATCCCTGTTAAAACGGTTTCAGGAAGTGGCCTACTGGATAGAAAAGACATAAAGACCGTGATTTCTGAGTTAGCCGATTCAAAGAGTCCATTGGTTCAAAAGATTAATGATCTTGACGAAACAAGTGGTGACAGTTCTTTGACGAGCAACGAAGAAGAAGTAACACCTGATACCGAGAGGGCTGTTGCTTTAGCTGAACTACGGCGTCTTGCTGAAGAGTACCTCGCTCTTGACCCTGCAGCTAAAAGTGATTCGTTTGTTCTGTGGCTTAAGTCTCAGTCACAAAATTTGTATGAGATAAATGATGACGCGGTTGAAATTTCGACTTTTCACCGCTCTAAAGGTTTGGAATGGTCAGTGGTGCATGTTGCTGGTTTGGAGCAGGGGCTTGTTCCTATAGCCCATGCCAAAGACTCGAATGCGATCGCTGAAGAACGAAGGCTCCTATATGTAGCTCTTACAAGAGCGAAGGATCGCATTCTCTGCTCTTGGGCTAATAACCGGCATTTCTCTGGCAACAAGAGGAAAAGAGACCCATCACCATGGTTGTTCAACATTGAACGTGCGATACAAAATTTGGATAAACCTCTTACACAAAAGGAACAAATAACCAAAGTTAAATCTGCTAGGCGAAAGAAAACAAAAAATGACCTCCCCGAAACTCAACAGGTGAAAGATCTCAAGGAGTGGAGGCTTTCGATGTCTCGAGCATCGGACGTGCCGGCTTTTGTGATTTTCAATGATGAAACACTTCGAGATCTTGTTGATGTTCAGCCAACCAACTTGGATGAACTTCTCAGAATAAAAGGAATAGGTCCTGTGAAGGCTGAGCGTTACGGCAAGGAAATAATCGAACTGGTGTCAAGGCACCAGTGAC
>DBNM01000130.1:3312-4040 GCA_002299135.1 Candidatus Neomicrothrix sp. UBA672
TCTTTGTATTTCTCAATCAAATCTTTGTTTTCTTTTTCCAGCATTTTTTCAGGAGTTCGCTCTTGCATATCCACTTCAATTGACTCCAAAGATTTCGCCACCACATCAGAAGCCAGAACCAGATCAATTCTAAGTCCCCTTTTATCTTTAAAGGCGTTCTTCGGGTACTCCCAAAAGGTGTCTGCCTTCTCTTCTGGGAAACGTTCACAAAAAACGTCTTTCATGCCCAGGTCATCTAGTTTTTTTATTGCCCCACGGGCATCAGAGGTTATATGTGTTTCCGGCAGATCAAAAGTTTCAGTCAATGTCTTCTTCGACTTCCAATCGAAGTTCGTGTACTCCTGTTTCGGATCCCATTCATCAAGAACAGGTCGGGGGCAAACGTTGAAATCTCCAGCTGTAACTACAGGTGTCTTTGAGGGATCTGAATTTTTTTTCAAATCATCATGCAGACGACCCAACCAATCAAGTTTGTACTTGTAATGGTCGTCCCCCAATGTTCTTCCGTTTGGTATGTAACAGGAAGCAATTCGAATATTTGAACAAGTCGCCCAAACTATTCTTGCATCTGGATCAGGATCTTTTCTGCCATCATCAAATCCTTTTTGAGGATCTTCAATGCCGACTTTCGAGATAATCGCTACACCATTCCATGACTTCTGTCCATTATGAACAGATTCATAGCCGAGTTCTTCAAAAACAGGTTGTGCTTTTTTTTGGAAAACTTC
>DBNM01000145.1:0-472 GCA_002299135.1 Candidatus Neomicrothrix sp. UBA672
TTATTGCATCAAAACGCGGGCTTGGACAAAAACTGTTAGTCAGCACAAATATGTTTAATATGGCATCTGCTTTTGCCCTGATGCTGGTTTTAGCAATCGTCGCTCTTGCGTTAAACGGGGTTATCGGTTTAGCGGAACGTCGTGTTCTTAAATGGCAAACAACTCGTAGAGGTGGACAGGTAATTTCTCTCTAAAAGGTTAGAACCCGTTCCCATACAACTCATGCTCAATCCCCCGCAGTTCTGAGAATTTCGAACGTAATTCTTCTCTACGCGACCGATCAACAGCCAAATTTACTAATTCATGCGGATCTTCTTGAAGGTCATACATCTCATGATCATGATCATCAAATGCTGCATCGCGCCCAAAAAGCATTTCCGGTTCACCATTCTGATTACCTTGGGTATCGAATCCACCACCTAGGCCGTAATAACGACAATATTTGTGTCTTCCATCAAAGATTCCCGAGCTC
>DBNM01000145.1:834-3767 GCA_002299135.1 Candidatus Neomicrothrix sp. UBA672
CCTGGATACCAAGGCCATTCTTGATTGAAAAGAACATAATCACGTATCTTCGCTGAAGAATTTTCAAAAACTGGAGAAAGAGACTCTCCTACAAAGGTTGGGTGATCATCTGGTTCCACTCCTGCGAATTCAAGAATTGTCCTAGCCAAATCAACATGCGATGTCAACGAATCAGTCTTCGATCCTGGCTGCGCTATGCCTGGTGCTGAAATGTACAAAGGTATCCTCATGGTCTCCTGATAGTTCCATGGGCCTTTGGAACGAAGAGTATGAGACCCGCACTGATCCCCATGGTCTGAAGTGAAAACTATAATAGTGTTTTCCCAACCATCAATATCATCTAAAGCAGATAGCACGTGACCCACACATTGATCATTAAGTTCGTGCAATTTTGCGTAATAATCAAGTTGTCTAAGCCATATATCAGGATCATCTCTTCTCATATCGCCAGGAACTGACCGTCTAGTCAATACGTCCATCCATCTTCTATGAACATCTGGCTTGGTGAAAAGGTCGTCGTCGAAATTCTCTGGTAGCTCGGAGAAAATTCTTTCAACTTCGTGCGGGAATCCCGGAAGATTGTTTTCTCTTCCCCAGTCTCGTTTTGAAAGCCTTTCCACCGCTTTTGCGTAATATTCTGGATCTTTCTCCCAATACCACGGCTGATCAATTGGGAACCACATAATGTCGTGTGGGTTCACGAGACCAACGCTCAGGAACCATGGAGCATCATCATTACCATGACCTCGAATCCAGTCAGCGGCATCTCTTGCTATCGGCTCATCATATTCTGTTCCACTTCCAGCCAGTCCCCAAAAAGACATATCGTTGCCTTCCCAATCGCTGAAACCATACGCTTCCATGTCTGGGGTCGGTGTTGCTTCCAAGTGCCATTTACCTTTGTAAGCCGTGTAGTAACCCTTTTCTCTTAATATTTTTCCTAAAGTCGCAGCGTCTTTCGACAGTTGGGTATTGGTGGGCGCACTTGAGTTCTCTGTAACCCCATGCCCAGCCATGTATTCTCCCGTGAACAGGGTCGCTCTCGAAGGTGAACATGGAGAAGAATGCGTGTAATGGCTAGTGAACTCAATCCCGTTATCGATGATTCTTTGTCTAGAAGGAAGTTGAAAATCTGTTGGTAGCCAGTCCCTCTGCCGCTCTTGATCTGAAACTATTAGTAAAATATTTGGTTCGTTCATTTTTTGAACATAGCATTTCGTTTAAGGAATAAGTTAACTCAATGGTTTTTTCTACAAAAAAACAAAGGGAAGTAAAAACATAATGAAAATCACTCCTACAAACAGTCTTGTTGGGGCTTATGTGGAAGACGTAGATCTATCTACCCCTATTGAAAGTGACGCTATCGATGAACTGGTTTCAGCATGGCATAAATGGGGCGTCTTATTTTTCAGAAATCAGAACCTCAACGATGAACAACAGGTTGCAGCTGCATCTATATTCGGTGACCCCGTACCTTATGATTTCGCTCCCACAACAGAGGGAAGCGAGATTGTTCACAAAATCGATAATGAAGATGGAAAGCCTAAGGGTGGTTCATCTAATTGGCATACTGACGCCACATGGCTCAAAGAGCCCCCGAGAGGAAGTATGCTCCAAGCGATCAAATTACCGAGTTCCGGTGGGGATACATTATTTGCAAGTATGTCAGCGGCTTTTGATTCGCTTTCACCTGCAACTCAAAATTTTGTTGATGGTTTAACAGCCCTCCATCATGGGGGTTCAAAGCTCAACGCAGCGAACCGGATTGCAAAGAAAGTTCCTGAAGATGCTGTCTCACACCCCGTGGTTAGGACTCATCCTGTAACGGGCAGAAAATGCATTTTTGTAAATAGGCTTTTCACCCAAGGGATAAACGAACTTAACGCCCAAGAGAATGAAGCACTGTTACCGATGCTTTGTGACCTCACCTTACGACCCGAATTGCAATTCAGGTTCAATTGGGAAGAGGGCGATATAGCCGTATGGGACAACAGAAGCGTTCAACACTATGCAACAGCTGACTACAGCGAAGCTCGAGTAATGCACAGAGTCGTTCTCGCAGGCGACCCTGTTGAGTAATCTGTGCTGAGGAAGCCCCCCTTCCCTGTCTCGCCTGAGGAACTGACTGAAGAAGTACTTTCGGAGAGCTTAGGAAAAGAAGTTGACTCTTTCAGCTACACCCGCATTGGCAGTGATAGAGGGATGCTCGGGGTTGTATTGCTTCTAGACATCTCCTACTCAGACGGCAGCACAGAGAACACAAATCTTGTTTGCAAATTTCCTGCTCTTAGAGAAGGCAGCATGGAAAATAATAGAAGAGGAAACAACAACGAACGTGAACTCCGCTTTTACGACGAACTAGCCCCCATAACTCCGATAAGAACTCCAGAATTTCATTCTGGTTCATATGATCCGGATACTGAGCATTTCATGCTCATCCAAGAAGCAATAGATGTTGATGAAAACGTTGATCAGATTCAAGGGATTTCAGTGGAACAAGCACTGCTCGTAATAGATGAAGCTGCTTCATTACACGCAACATGGTGGGAAAACCCTGACCTAAACAAAATAGATTGGTTGCCGGGACCTGAACAAAGGAAAAATAACCTTTCTATTATTGCGGGTGCTGGCTGGGAACCTCTCTGCAAAATGCTCGAAGGAGAACTAACTGAACAAGAAATATCATTCGGAACAGAAATAACCCAAAGGGTTGGCGAGATGTTAGATCTGCTCTCGAGTCACCCTAAAACTCTTATCCACTCTGACTTGCGGGCAGATAATCTTCTTTTTGACCGTGAGGGTAACAAGGTTTTCATTGTTGATTGGCAAGGCACCTCTAAAGGCCCCGCTGGATGGGATCTAGCTTATTTCATATCACAATCTTTAAGTGTGGAAACACGCCGAAAGAACGAAACAATGCTTTTAGATCGCTA
>DBNM01000125.1:0-132 GCA_002299135.1 Candidatus Neomicrothrix sp. UBA672
TCCCTGCCACTTCTGCTGGCATCCCAGCAATACAACGACTGATTTCTGATGGCAAGAGTATTAACGTCACACTCATTTTCTCTCTTGAAAGATATGAGGAAGTTGTCGAAGCTTACTTATCTGGACTTGAAT
>DBNM01000125.1:318-9997 GCA_002299135.1 Candidatus Neomicrothrix sp. UBA672
TACGTCAAAATCCCTGCCACTTCTGCTGGTATCCCCGCAATACAGCAAATGATTTCTGACGGTAAGAGTATTAATGTCACCCTCATTTTCTCTCTTGAAAGATACGAGGAAGTTATTGAAGCTTACTTATCTGGACTTGAATCCTGTGACGGCGACTTATCTAATGTTTCTTCAGTCGCATCTTTCTTCATAAGTCGCACTGATACAGAAGTCGATAAAAGGCTTCAAATTATCGGGTCAGATAATGCTCACGCCCTTCAAGGAAAAGCAGCTATTGCTCAAGGTCGAGCTGCATACCAAATCTTCAAGAGCAGTTTCAGCGGAACTAGGTGGAATGCACTTCAAAAACGAGGAGCGCGCCCACAACGACCCCTATGGGCCTCAACGTCAACGAAAAACCCAGAATTCCCAGACACGTTGTACGTTGATGAACTAATAGGACCCGAAACAGTTAACACCATTCCTGATTCAACTCTGGAAGCTTTCATCGACCACGGGAGAGTATCCCGAACTATAGATTCTGATAACCATGACTCTTCAATACTGGAACGAATCGAAAAAGAAGGTGTAAACCTGCAGGAAGTTGCAGAACTGCTGGAGGAACAAGGAGTCTCGTCATTTATTGAATCATTTAATGATCTCTTGGGAACTCTTGAACAAAAAGTGACGCAACTCAAAAATTAGCGCCTCAGTCAGTTTAATTATGAAACTTAGTGATACTTTGGTGAAATGCAAACTACAGGATGTTCAATCGAAGCAACCATAAGGACCGTTGGTGACCGATGGACACTCCTCATATTGAGAAATATTTTTAGAGGCATTAAACGTTTCGAACCAATTCAACGAGACCTTGGTGTCGCTAGAAACCTTCTCAGTAAAAGACTCCAACATCTAGTCGAAAATGGTGTAATAGAACGCTTCTTATACCAAGAAAAACCTGACCGTTATGAATACAGATTAACTAATAAAGGACGCGCACTCTCCCCTTCACTTATCGCCCTCATGCAGTGGGGTGACCAATGGTGCTCTTCAGAAGAACCGCCTGTCAAACTGATACACGACAATTGTGGTTCTCCACTTACACATTCAGTCAAGTGCAGCACTTGTGAAACGGATGTGAGAGCAAATGAAATTCGTAGTCTCGATAAATCCAGCAAGCAGCAAATTGGTATCGGAGTCTCTAATGCACATTGATGAGATTGAAAATCTCCCTACTGAAACCCTTTTTGAGCTAGCTGACACGATCAGAAAAGAAACTTATCGAAACACAGTTACTTACAGCCCTAAAGTTTTTATCCCCCTAACAAAACTTTGCCAAGATCGATGCGGATACTGCACTTTCGCTGAACCGCCCGCTCGCCTCGAATCTCCTTATATGGACCCAGAAGAAATTTTGACGGTTGCAAAAGCCGGCAAACAAGCAGGCTGCCATGAAGCTCTTTTCACACTTGGAGAACGACCTGAATTACGCTATCCCTACGCGAAGGAATGGCTCACTACAAGAGGCTACTCTTCCACTATTGACTATCTAGTCGAGATGTCAAAACTCGTATTGAAAGAAACAGGACTTTTACCACATGCGAACGCGGGTGCCCTCTACCACGAAGAGCTACTCGCTCTGAGAGATGTTTCTGCCTCGCAAGGAATGATGCTAGAAAGTGTCGAATCTAACCTCGCGTGCCACCGCAACTCTCCCGATAAAACACCTGAAAGACGCATCTCCACTCTCAAAAATGCTGGTGAATTGGAAATTCCTTTTACGACTGGAATTCTCGTCGGTATGGGGGAAAGTAGACGTTCAAGATTAGAAAGTTTGAAAGTTATCGCTCAGATTCAAGAAACATTTGGACATATACAAGAAGTCATAATTCAAAATTTTCTTCCAAAAGCCGACACTGCCATGCATAAACATCCGCCTTGTCCGGAAGATGATTTTTTGGAAACAATTGCTTTAGCCCGAATTATCCTTCCAAAAGAAATTCATATCCAAGCTCCACCTAACCTTTCTGATGATTTCAGGAAATTGCTTTCAGTGGGCATCGATGACTGGGGTGGTGTTTCACCTGTAACGAAAGATTATGTTAACCCGGAACGACCTTGGCCTAATTTGGAAAAACTAAAGCAAGTAACCGAATCAGAGGGTTTCGAACTGGTCCCGCGCTTAACAATTTATCCTGAATTCGCATCCAACCTAAAAAAATGGGTTGCTTCTGGGGTTTCTTTCCCAGTAATGGAATTAAGTGATTCGTCTGGGTATGCACGTTCTGATCCTCTTAATCCAGATCAGGAGTTTGTAGAAGAACACTCATCTACCACCACAACAGAAGAATCATCTGAAGATGTTTGGTTTTCTGGTTCCCCAGGGTCTTTTCCAAATCTTATTAGCTCAAATAGAAAACCTACTGGAGCAATCAATGATGCAATCGAAGCAATCAAATCTGGAGAAGAAGCGGATGCAGAAACCCTTGAGCTTTTTCTTTCAGCACGAGGTTCAGAAGTATCTGCAGTTGCCGGACTAGCTGATTCTCTCCGCTACGAAGCAGTTGGGAATAAGGTGACTTGGGTTGCAAACAGAAACATCAACTATACGAATGTCTGTACATTCAAGTGCCGCTTTTGTGGCTTTTCAAAGGGACCTTTATCACTCAATCTTCGAGGCAAACCTTATTTGCTGGAAATGGAAGAAATAGCCTCACGAGTTGCTGAAGCCGCCCGCGCTGGAGCAACTGAAGTATGTCTTCAAGGAGGCATCCATCCAGATTTCGACGGCAACTATTATATAGAAGTTGCTAAAGCAGTTCACGATGCTGTTCCAGGCATGCATATTCATGGTTTTACCGCCCTTGAAGTTCTTGAGGGTGCTAGACGCTTAGATGAACCTCTTGAATCTTATTTAAGGCGTCTAATGGATGCTGGTCTCGCTTCACTCCCAGGAACGGCAGCAGAAATCCTTGATGATGAGATCCGTAAAGACCTGTGTCCTGACAAAATCAATACTGAAGAATGGTTAGAAGTGCACCGTACTGCTCATAAAATCGGTCTTCGTTCTAATGTGACAATGATGTTTGGCTCAATCGAGCATCCGCGACACTGGGTTAAACACTTACTTCTTTGTAGAGACCTACAGAAAGAAACTGGCGGTTTTACAGAATTTGTTGGTTTGCCATTTGTCCATATGGCTTCGCCAATTTACCTACAAGAAAAATCCAGACGAGGACCAACTTTTCGCGAAACTCTCTTATTGCATGCTGTTGCTAGGATCGCTTACAACAAGGTAATTCCAAACATTCAAGCTTCTTGGGTAAAAATAGGTTTTGAAGGAGTCCGCCAGCTTCTTCAATCAGGGGTTAACGACCTGGGCGGTACATTAATTGACGAAAATATCTCCAGAGCTGCTGGTGCTCAACATGGTCAAATGGTTAAAAAATCTGACTTTGAGACCCTTGTAGAACCTTTAGGAAGGGAACTTGTACAGCGAAATACTCTTTACGGAACTCCAAATTCTGAAAAAATTTTACAAGTGAATAGAAAAGGTCGCCTACTTTTACCTGTACTTAACGCCTGATTCAATCCCTTAGGTCTAAAAGAAGATGAGAGGCTTTTTCCAAAGATCTCCTCACGCGAATAAGTTGTTTTTCTTTTGCAGAAGACTTCTCTTCACCAGCATCGATTCTCTCTCTTAAGTCCTGCATGGCAAGATCTGCTATTTTTTCAACTAGGTCTTCAATTTGTGCCCTTACTTCTTCTATTTCGCTACTCATTTAAAATTTGCCCATTTCATCACTCTCACTTATTTGATTTACATACTCTGCAACTACTTCAAGAGGGTGTTTTATTTCAAAACCTTCTACCTGAAGGTGAGTAACACACCCTGGATTAGCACTAACAACGCGATATTTCGATCCTTTAGTGTTGACCTCTTCGAAAGCCATACTTTTTAGTTTTCGGATTTCAGTAGCAAGTTTTTTTTGTGAAACAGAAAATGCTCCACCAGCACCACAACAGAGACCCTCGTCGGGCAATTCGACTATTTCCACAAAAGGACTCAATACTTCTCGGACATACTGATGAGAATTTTGCACGTGCCTGAGATGACAAGGATCTTGAACCACGATACGTTCTTTTTTTTCACTCTTTTTTGGCAGTTCAAAATTGTTAGCAATCCATTCGTGCACATCAAATACCCGTTCTGAAAATCTCTTCGCTTTCTCTGTCCCTAATAATTTTCCATATTCTTTCAGCATTGCCCCACAGCCGGCTGAATTGACGAGCACCGGTCCGGTAGTCGGCATTGCATCAATTACGTTTTCTGCCATTTTTACAGAAACTGACCTTAGACCTGAATGTTCATGTAAAGCTCCACAACAACCAACTCTTTTGCCCGATGTAGCAACATTTACACCAAAAAAAGCAAGAGTTTTCAACGCTGCGGTGTGTACCCACGGAGTCCAAGCTTCCATCACACACCCTGTAAAAAGAACAGGATCAACTGAAGAGTGCGTTGTCTTAAATTCACGTCGCAAAAGTGGCACTCCTGAGGGAATGTAAGAAGAATTACGCATGAACCCCAATTTTTGCAAAATCCCGATTAAGAAAGTAGCTCCTGCAAGCAACCGCGGTTTATTAAGGATCAAGAGTCCAATTCGAACTGCTAATGGTAATTTTCTAACACTTGCAAGTGCTTTTTTTGTGTCGCTTATCAGTTCTCCGAAAGGAACTGCTGAAGGGCATGCAGTTTCACATCCTCGACACTGTACGCAAGTATCCATAGAGTGAATCCATTCGTCAGTGGGGTCGAATTCTTTTGATCCGATTGAACGCATCAATGCGATTCGTCCCCTCGGAGACATACGCTCATCTCCAGTCACACGGTACGTCGGACAATATGGGAGACATAAACCACAAGAAACACAAGCATTAAGTGCTTCAGGTTCCAAAAGAAATAGTTCTTTATTCAAATCGGTTTTTGTATTCTCACTCATATCAATAGGGCTTTCTGCCCGGATTCAATCTGCCAGTTGGATCAAAATTTTTCTTAATTCGATTCGATAGTCTCTCCACTTCTTCTGATACCTCAATATTGCAATGGGTATCATTTGAATAGACTGCACCGATCTGAAGATCCAAGAATCCTACGTTTAAATCTTCTCTTGTTGCCCCTCTTTGTAAAGGGGGAATTTCTAGCTCTCTATCCAGCACTACCATTCCTATTTTCTCCAGAGATGCTTTCTCTTTTTCGACATCTTTTTCGTAACCTTCGACAAGTACAAATGTTTTAGAGCCGTCGTGTAAAACACTGGCAGGTCGGTAGCAACATCTCATGATTTCTTCAAAAGGGAGCTCACCTTTTAACCAAACTCCAATTTCTGGTTTAGGTCTAGTCCGTAAAGTTACTACCCCCATTAATGCAAGAGTCCCCAAAGAGGAAACCAAAAGTCTACAAATGTCATACCCGGTCACATTCTTTACGGTTGGGCCTCCTGCCACAAATTGTTTTCCATCAGCACCAACACAATCAGCTTGCAAGAGAACGTCGCATGCGGCACCGATACGCGCTCTTCTGTGACTACTCGAACCGACAGCGAGACTTCCTCCAACAGAGGAGTCAGGAAAACCTGCAAGAGCAACTTCTTGTTTTAATTCAGTCAAATCATTCTGCAAATTACTTAATTTAGTCCCCGCTCCCACTCGGACAATCATTTCTTCAGGTTTAAAATCAATAACACCTTGTGGTGCCTCAACTTCAATTGCTCCCTCGGTTAAAGACCCACCTAGATTCCAGCGAGTTGCGCCACCGCGAACTGACACAAAAGAAGTATCGCCAATTTCTTCTGTGAACTCTTCCATGCTTTTCATGCCCACACGCCCTCTGGGATATCATTTAAAGAATTCAATTCTCCGCAGGAGCTACCACTTGGAAGAACCTTATGTGGGTTTGATCGGTTCTCTGGATCAAATGAACGGCGGAGAGCGTCTTGTGCCTCTAAATCTCGTTCAGAAAATTGCTGTGACATGAACCCCTGCTTCTCTAGTCCTATACCATGCTCGCCGGAAAGAACTCCTCCGGCTTCCAGAGAAATCCTTACGATTTCTTCACCAGCCTGCTTTACTTTTTCTAAGGTTCCTGGAATTCGCGCATCGAAAACCAACAAAGGATGCAGATTTCCATCTCCTGCATGAAAAACATTCATCACTAACAAGTCATATCTTTCTGCAATTTCATAAACCTTTTGAATAACTTCAGCCAAACGTCCTCTGGGTATTACAGTGTCATGCAGGTAGTAATCGGGTTTTATTTTAGCGATTGCCCCAAAAGCACTTTTCCTGCCTTTCCAGATACGTTCCCGTTCTTCTTCATCAAGAGCTATTCGCACTTCCCTTGCACCATTATTCATCGCTATCTCAGAAATAATGTCAACCTCATGAGAAACACCGTCAGGCAGTCCATCAACTTCAGCTATCAACACCGCTTCAGCATCCAATGGGTATCCTGCTTTAGCAAAAGGTTCAACTGCAGCTACGACATTCCTATCCATTAATTCCAGCGCTGCCGGCAATACACCATTTGCAATTATTTGACTCACTGTTTCTGCAGCGTCAGTAATTTTTGAAAAATCAAGAAGCAATGTGGCAATCTCAGGTGGGTCCTCTGTCAGTCGAACTGCTATTCGTGTAGCTACACCTAAAGTACCTTCACCCCCAACAAAGACACCCCTCAAGTCATAACCACAGGCCTCCCCTTCAATGGATCCCAATTGCACAATTGAAGCGTCAGGAAGTACTACTTCTAAAGCCGCTACGTGAGTGTTAGTAACCCCATAAGCCAAACAGTGTGGCCCGCCTGAGTTGTTTGCGACATTGCCACCTATTGTGCATGCCTGCTGGCTCGAAGGATCAGGAGCAAAATGTAAACCGGTGCCTTTTAAAGAATTTGAAAGATCTAAATTAACAACCCCTGGTTGAACCCAGGCAATTCTCTTTTCTAAATCAACATCAAGAATGTTATTCATCCGAGTCGTGACAATCATTATTGGGTCATTACAGGGAACAGATCCTCCCGCTAAGCCGGTTCCTGCTCCTCGTGTTACAAACTCTCGGTCATATTCGTTAGCTATTGAAACGCATTTTGCTACTTCTGAAGTGTCTTCTGGAAAGCATACGATCCCAGCGCGACCTCCTTCCATAACCGAACCATCCTTGCTGTATATGCGTCTCGCGGAAGCCCCATCCGTTACCCTGTCTTCACTTAAAGCTTCTATTAAAGAAAATAGAAGAGGGTCTTTAACTTTACGCTGTCTTTTTCGCATAACTAATTCTGCCTCTTATTTTTAAGAATTCAAGTCAATCTTCTCACACATGAGGATCAGACGCTGACTACCTGTATGAATGATCTAATGGAGAAACTCAAAAAACTACTACCAACGGGAAATAGTCCAGTTCTCCTTTTATCAATCGCAACTGGTTTTATAGTTGCGATCCTGATAGCGGGTTTCGAAATACTAACAGATGATATTCTGTTAGCAGAGATTTCTAGCCGTCCATTGTGGCAGATAGCTATAGCGCCTGGCATAGGTTTACTTTTAGCTGTATCCATCATCCATTTTTTTGGAAAAAATTCTGGGGCAGGCACATCAGATGAATTTGTAAGAGCATTTCATGAAAGAAAACCCCGACTTCCTTTAAGGGACTTACCAGTAAAACTTTTAGCTGGAGCGGCAACTATAGGTTTGGGTGGCTCACTGGGATTAGAGGGACCATCAATTTATGCAGGTGCCACAACAGGTATAACCCTTTCAGAACGTTTCAAAAATTGGCTTCGGCGAGAAGATGTCCAGGTTCTACTTACTGCAGGTGCTGCAGCTGGAGTTGCAGCAGTTTTCAAGGCTCCAGCAACTGGTGTCCTGTTCGCCCTCGAAGCACCCTATCGAGACGATGTAAATAGACGCGCCTTACTTCCGTCCCTTTTTGCCGCTGCTACAAGTTATGTCACTTACATTAATCTCGTAGGAACCAAACCTGTCGTCCCTTTCTTAAATGATCCTGAATATCGAATAGGCATTGACCTCAAAAGTGTGCAAGTAGGATCAGATCAAAGTATGGCATGGTTTGATGCATCTAAACTTGCAGACCTATTCACGGGTGTTGAAACAGGTGACATGTTCGGAGCGCTCCTCTTAGGTATTCTCGCCGGCTTGGGAGGTCGCTCAATGGCTTGGTTGGTCAGGTGGTCAAAAAGCCAGTCACGAAAAACCTCCTTCATACCCCGAGTGGCCTTCGGTGGGCTCCTTCTAGCGGCTCTTGCGATTTCTGCTGATGCAGCCTTCGGCTCTCCATTGACTATAGGACCAGGAATAGAAGCGATGGAATGGGTAGTGTCTCCGGAAAATGGCCTCGGTTTAATCGCTTTGCTATTTGGGCTTAGGATCTCAGCAACACTTGTGACCTTAGCCGCTGGAGGTGTAGGAGGTCTCTTCATACCACTAGCCGCACAAGGAGTTATTTTAGGCCAATTCACAGGGGAATTAATAGGCTCAGACAGGCCGGGCCTGTACCCCACGCTTGGACTTGCTGCTTTTTTGGGAGCTGGTTACAGGGCACCCATTTCTGCTGTGATGTTCGTTGCAGAATCAACTGCTGGAACATTTGTTGTGCCCGCTTTGATTGCTGCAGCTGTCAGTCAGCTTGTCGCCGGAAAGTCATCCGTCGCCGAACATCAACATAGTGTACGCCTAGGTCACCTCGAGAGACGGTTTACACTCCCTGTAACCTCTGCCCTAACAACAGACGTTTTAACCGTTCCGCCAGACGCTTCAGTATCAGAATTCGTCTATTCGCACGTTTTAGGAAGACGAGAACTTTCAGTTCCAGTAGTCGACAAGGAGAAATATCTCGGGATTATCAGTCTCAGTGATGTCTCGAACATTGATCGGAGTGAATGGGAACAAACAAAGGTTATGGATCTGATTCAAAACGAACTTCCCGCTGCTATGCCATCATGGTCCCTGAGGGATGCAATTGCTGCAATGGAAAAAACACACACAGAAATTCTCGCTGTAACTGATCTTGCCGGATCATTCATAGGAGTCTTACGAGCAGACGATATTTTGAAACTCGATGAAATTCTAGAAGAGACAGGGTCTTAGTTATTATTCTCTTCGTCAGGACTGTTTTCCCCATCCTCGAAGTCTGATGCCCAAGCTTCGAATGCAGGCGAATGCCCCTCATCCTCAATTTCAGATTCGTCATCGGTGGTAAGGCTCTCCAGAATTGAGTCAATATCCATTTCTTGGTTTCGTTTTAAAGCTCTCGCTTCTTCAAAACGACGGTGTCGTCCTTTTTTCAACGTAAAACCTCCACTTACAACTCAACAAAAAGCAATCATAGCTAATACTGCACAGCAAATGCGTTACCGTTTCTAATTTCGGGGTTCTAATAATATTCTATTTTGACCATCAAAAACCAATGAAACTGTACCTTTCAAAATATTGCTAACCACTTCTCCTACAACTTCACCTCTCCAACCCTTAGAGAGTTTTGAGTTCATATCACCATCTATTAAAGCTTCGATATCATTTCTTGTTCCAAGCAAAGAAGGATCGACCTCCACATCGCGCGCCAGTTGATATATGTAAGCAGTGACCAGAGCAACAGCAGCTCTTGAATCGGAATTTTTAGACTT
>DBNM01000125.1:10380-14299 GCA_002299135.1 Candidatus Neomicrothrix sp. UBA672
AAAATTGCTTCCGCTGTTTCATTTTTAATTTTATGTTTTTCCATTCCACGAACTTTGGAGAGTTCTTGTATAGATTCTGGAAGTTGTTGTGAGATGGAAATAATTGCCAAATCGGATACAACTCTCCTAACTGGGATATCTAACCTAGCTGCCTCGATTTCACGCCATTTTGCAACTGAGCGCGCCACGTCTTTCGATTTACCTTTTAGCCGCTTCAACTCTTTTATCCTTTTCCAGGCTTCATCAGGTGAACGACGCACCAACTCCTTCTCAAGAAACGCGCTGCACTCATCTTCAACCCAAGAAAAGCGTTCCAATTCATTCAAACGATCAATTTGAAAATTGTAAATTTTGATTAATTCTTTAACGTCTGATGCTGCGTAAGATTTTTGTCTTTCAGTTAATGGACGCGATAACCAATTGGTCATTCTGTCTCCTTTTGGAAGATCAACTCCCAAATACTGCTGGTGTAAAACCGCTAGCGATGGGGTCGACAGACCTAAGAAACCAGCAGCAATCTGGGTATCAAATAATCTCTGTGGAACGCTTCCACAAACCCTAGAAAAAACCTCTAGGTCTTGTGCGGCCGCATGCATTACAAATTTTATTTCACTTTTAAAAAGTTCTGCTAATGAAGATAAATCACAAGACAGTGGATCTAATAATGCAACACTGTCTTCAGACCACGCTATTTGTATTAAAGCCACTTTTGGAAAGTAGGTTCCCTCGCGATGGAATTCAGTATCAATAGCTAATACTTTCTCATTTTTTATCTCAGCAAATAGTTTTTCGACACCACTATTTGAATCAATTAACTGAAATTCTTCACTTTTCGAGCTCAGTTGAATCTTCCTTCCAAGAATCGCCTATCACAAGACCTTTGTTAGATCTTCAGGTCGGTCAACATCAAATAAAACCTGGGGGTCAATTCCTTCAATTCTTAATAGTGATAAACCTTTACTCGCCTTCCATGGGGCTCTTTCCCCATTTGAAAACGATTTTAATAGAGCAGGTAAAACACTTGTTGGCCATAAAACATGCATCCACTGTAAATGCCCATCAACTAATGGTATGACAATCGACTTCGGTTCCTTCAGTGAATGTTCAATCATCTTACCAATAAGATCTTCTGAAATATTTGGCAGATCGCAAGCGACTATAAGAACATGCTTTTTACCTTCACTATTGAAATGATTCAACGCTGTGATTATTCCTCCAAGTGGACCTTCACCTGGGTATTCATCTGCTAGACACTCATGACCAAGAAGGGTAAAGGCTTTACTTTCTCCCCCCACAATCTTTAAATTCACAACTCCAGCTCTATTCAGAGAGTTAGCGACCTTGCTAATCAAAGGTTCACCGTTAATCTCAACTAATGCCTTATTGAAACCCATTCTTTTACTCGCCCCGCCAGCTAAAACAGCTCCTCCGAATTCGGTAATGAAATCTTTATCCATCGTTTTTACTCTATTTACTTTTGACCATTAATATCTTTAATCCTCCTATTTTCGAAGCCCTCCACATATCTTCAATTGAGTCTGACTAATCTTCGTATGTGTCCGAAATGATCCCTGAAATTACTTCTTCGAATTCGCTCCCCGACTGGCTCTCACCAGAAATTTCTGAACATTTGAGCGTTGTTGCTCTAGTAGTTTTAGGACTACTCCTACTTTTAGTTCTTAGATTTATAAGCAAAATCATACTCAAGTTCGCTTTTATGATAATTATTCTCGCTTTAGCGTTAGGTGTCTGGAGTGAGAGGTCTGACTTGTCTGGATGTATCAATACTTGTGACTGCGAGATTTTCGGACAGAAACTTCAAATTCCACCAAACAAAAATCCTTTCTGTGATGAATCTTAGAAAAATTTTAAGCGTGGGGAATTTGTTCGATCCTCAAAACGTTAGTTGCTCTCGCGTTTGCATTAGTGCCCGCTAGAACTGCTACCAGTTCCCCTGCTTTTAAACCTGCTCTATCTCGAACCATATGCAATGCTGCGTTAATGCGGGATTCTACGTCCCCACCTTCTTCGAGATGTATAGATTCTGTTCCCCAACTAAGCGACAACTGTCCAACCGTTCTAGCGTTCGAAGTTAAACCGATTATTCTTGCAGTGGGTCTAAATCGGGCCATCGATCGAACCGTGAAGCCTGTTCCGGATATGCAAAGAATCGTCTCCACTCCCAATTCAGTTACTGCCCTATAGGTTGCCTGTGTCATTGCATCAGTTACAGAGGTATTCGGGTCGTCGGCATCCGTTAGTCTCATTTCTGATAGCTCTTCCCCCCATGAGCGATGATCGAACACATCATCAGCTCTTTCGGCTATCCGCGCCATTGTTTCGAGAGCGTTTACCGGATCCGCCCCAACTGCTGTCTCTCCGGAAAGCATTAATGCACTTGTCCCATCCCAAACTGCGTTCGCAACGTCTGAAACTTCGGCTCGAGTCGGATCAGGTGCAATTATCATCGACTCCAACATCTGCGTTGCTGTGATAGCAGGACGCCCAAGAGCTATACACTTACGAATTATTTCTTTTTGCAGAATAGGGAGTTCCTCGATAGGCCACTCGTTGCCCAGATCACCTCGCGCCACCATTACGGCACCAGAGGCTTCAATAATTTCTGTAAGATCTTCAACGGCATCTCTGGTCTCAATTTTTGCTACAACCAATGGTCCACTTGGATGCGGGTCTAGTGAGAGTTTGGCGAGATCAGATGCAGAGCGCACAAACGACAAAGCAACCATGTCGACATCCATTTCTGTAAATCTTTCAAGTGCCTGCAAATCCCATTCCGTTGGAGCGGAAATCGACAACCGGCTAGCAGGTATGTAAAGACCTGGTCGGCCGCTCATTACTCCTCCGTGTATGACACGCGCGTCTAAATGATCGCCATGTCTTTCTTCGATCTGTATGACCCCACGGCCGTCACCTACGATGAGACGGTCACCCAACTCAACGTCGTTGAACAGGTTTTCGTAATCGACCTGAATGACTTGATCATTACTTGATGAATTACCAATTTGAACTTTGATCTCGGAGTCTTCAGGCAAAAGAACAGGTGAGTCACCAAAAGACGCCAACCGGATCTTAGGGCCTGGTAGGTCTACCAAAATACCTACAGTTCTGTTTTCTTCTTTCGCTATACTGCGAATCATTTTTAGTCGACCTATTGCATCTTCTATACTTCCGTGCGCTAAGCCAAGGCGAGCTACATCCATTCCGGACCTAATCATCTCGCGAAGAACTGTTTCGGACTCTGAAGCTGGACCGATCGTTGCGACTATTTTGGTTCTTCTACCCATCTATGAAAGGTTACTGTCGAGTGATGCTCCAATATGTTAATACTCAGTGAAGATTGAGTAATCTTTTCATATGACCCCTTTATTGAATCCTAAATCGCTACCATTTCTCGACCATCTCGGACCCATACCTTTCGCTCATAGAGGCGGGGCTGGGGTGTTCCCAGAAAATACAATGCCAGCTTTTCAAAACGCTGTAGATATGGGCTATGAATATCTAGAAACTGACGTGCATGCAAGTAAAGACGGAAAAGTTTTCGCTTTTCATGACGACTCGCTAGATCGTGTTACAGGTCACATCGGGAAAATTTCTAACCTAACTGCAAAAGAAATTTCTAAAATCAAAATCAGTGGTTTCGCTAAAATTCCCACTCTCTCGGAACTCTTGGAAACCTTCCCAGAAGTAAAGATAAATATCGATCCAAAAGCGGACTCCGTTGTAATACCTTTAATAAATCTTCTAAAACATACAAATTCTGTGAATCGTGTATGCATCGGATCCTTTTCAGATAAGAGAATTAGGCAAATACGCAAAGAATTGGGTCCGGGTCTATGTGTTTCGGCGGGACCAAAGTCGGTAATGAAGTTTCTGACAGGTAAATTTCGCTTTTCTAAAT
>DBNM01000061.1:0-681 GCA_002299135.1 Candidatus Neomicrothrix sp. UBA672
GGCAAAGCAGCCTCTTCTTCTGCTGTCTCGGATGCTGAAGGTGCAGCAGTTGTTGCTACAGGCGCAGCAGTAGTAGCGACAACAGCTGAACTGCTACCCGAACTACTCGCATCACCATCATCATCTCCAGACCCGCCACAGGCGGTTGAAATTAATCCAAGTACTAAAAAAATGCCAAATGACCTTTTAAACGTTTTCATCGTTCCTCCTAACACCTACCAAAAACATAACATTTCCTTTTCAATCTGTCATAATTTTCTTTTCAATCTGTCATATACGTAATGCAGGAATAAGATTCCTGTAGATTTCTTATATGGCGAAAATTGACGTGGAGATCACAAGTCAACGTGAAGATGGTGATTGGACTTGGCGAGCAGTTGGGGCACGCGAACCCAAAGGAACTGTAGAAGCCTCTCTTTTGCCCGATGATTTGAGTGTAGGAACACAGTTTTCCGTCGAAACAGAACATTTTTTAGATGGAATAGTTGTTACAAAAGTTTTTGACAAAAAACAGGAGTCTGAAAAAGGTAAAACCCTTGAAATATTAGGTTCAGGAAAAGAAGCAGATTTAGTAACCACACAATTAGCTAAGAGCAAAAAAGGCAAGAAACCTTCTAAGCGATCCCCTTCTCCCAAGTCGCGAACAGATGAACGTAATAAGAATAAGAAAGATTTCGTCAA
>DBNM01000061.1:1020-3410 GCA_002299135.1 Candidatus Neomicrothrix sp. UBA672
AGATTTCGTCAAGAAGGATAAGAAACCTTCTGCCATACAAAGAAAGACACGGAACGAAACGAAAAAAACTGATCATAAATTCCCGAAAAGTAAACGCTTGAAAGCAAAGAGACGCCATCGTAATGAAGCCATAAAAAACTTACCTGACGATATGAAAAGGGTCGGAGAAATCCTTCTACACAAAGGGATACCTGGTTTACGCGATTCCATCAATACTCAAAATGAAAGCGCTAAAAAAGCGGGAGAACCTGAAATTCCAGAGCAGCTTCTTTTGAAACTAGCTGAGCAAGTTTACCCAGACTTACGAACCGCAGAATGGCTTGATAGAGCTGACGGGGCATTACGGGGAATGGAAACTGTAGATTTGCGGGATATAAGGTCTGTGATAGTTGCTTCTGAAAGTGTTCAAAAAAATGATGAGGTAAGGGCATTAGCTGAAAAGTTAAAAGAGGGCTTCAATAAGAGAGTTGATACTGACCAAAAAAAGTGGCTTAAAGAAGTCATTACTACACTTAAAGAAGGTCGAGTTGTTAGAGCCTTACGACTATCTTCCCGCCCTCCAAAGGCAGGATTCCCACTTCCAGAAGATCTACTGAGTTCCTTAACTGAAGCAACAAATAACGCATTGTCAGCAGAAGTGACACAGTCACGCTGGGGAACAATAGCTGAAGCAGCAGCTTTTTCGCCTGTCCATGACAGGGTCGTTCCAGTAGGAGTCCCTAAGGATCCAAACGAGGAGTTGCTTAAAATAATTCGCAGGATCTCATCGAAAGCTCCTTCAATTGTAAGTAAGTTCGAAGCTTCAGCCGTAAAAAAATAAAAATCTCACACAACTTACTGACAATGAATTTTCAATGTAACTTCTTGTAATGATTATTGAATATGAAACAAGAGAACATATCGCTCTTATAACTTTGAATCGGCCTGAAGCAAGAAATGCTGTTAACCATGAAGTCGCGGAGGGTATTGAAAAAGCCCTAGACGCATTTGAAGATGATGAGAATCTCTGGACCGGAATCTTGTGTGCGAAGGGACCTGCATTTTCCGCAGGTGCAGACCTCAAAGCGATTTCAGCTGGAAAGTTAAATTTGGCGACAAAAAAAGGTGGCTTCGGTGGGATTGTCGCGCGTGAAAGGATTAAACCTTTAATCGCAGCAGTTGATGGGCCTGCACTGGCTGGAGGGACAGAACTCGCCTTAGCATGCGATCTGATTGTGGCCAGCAAAGCAGCACGATTCGGGCTTCCAGAAGTTAAGCGCTCTCTCATTGCTTCCGCGGGTGGTTTAGTTCGTCTTCCACGTGTTCTACCAAAGAACATAGCTATGCAAATGGCACTCACAGGAGAGCCTATAAGTGCTGAAGACGCATATAAATTTGGAATGGTCAACTGTTTAGTCGAGCCTGGAGAAGCTCTGGAAGAAGCAGTTGCTCTTGCAGAGAAGATTAATGAAAATGCACCATTAGCTGTTAGATCTACTCGACGCTCTCTTTTAGAATCACTCACCTTAAGCGATCATGAAGGCATGAAATTTGCTATAGAAGAAACAGCTGCTTTAACTGCAACTGAAGATTACAAGGAAGGGCCTTTAGCTTTTATTGAAAAAAGGTCTCCTGTCTGGAAAGGCAAATAACTTTCAATTCGATCCAAGAGAGCGGTATACGTGTATTAGGCGGGCTACCATCCCTTGTGTTTCGAAAAAGTTCTTAGTTTCCCTATCGCCTGGCAAAGCAAAAGAGTCTATGCCGACAGCATTCTGTTCAATCGCTTCATTGGTCATAGAAGCAATAACAGACTCCCCCACACCCACGGAACGCGCATCTTTTAGAACAAAGATTTCCTTTATAGACGCGATTATTTGATTATCGTTTGTATTTGAAAATTCCAATATGCCATATGCAACAACTGCATCTCCGAACAATCCGGCAAACACGCTATGGTCAGCTGACTTAAACCAGTAGGAGAATTTTTCGACAGAATCTTCTGAAAAGGATTCCATATTAAGCAATACTTCACCGCCTCGTTTATTTTTCAGCTCTGAAATTGCTTCTTTTCGTAAAAAATAAAGCGATTCTAAATCGTCGAGAGACGCGAACCGAGAAGACTCTTTCAACGTCCTAACCTTCTGAGATTAAACACTTCCCCCACAATGCGGGCATTCGCCAGTGTCTTTAGCTATCTGTGATTCAATAATAAGAAAACAACTAGGACAGGTAACTTCACCTTTACGACGTGCTTCGACCGACTCCTCATCACTTTGAACGGGTGCCTCTTTTTTTGTAGGAGCACTTTTTTGTTCTTCATCACCATCATCGTCTTCTCCAGAGGCGATTCTATCTTTAAGGATTGCGTCAAGATCGGCTTCTACGTCCGCTGGATCGTCATCGTCATC
>DBNM01000048.1:0-2077 GCA_002299135.1 Candidatus Neomicrothrix sp. UBA672
CAGTCTGGTATAGAACTAAGCAGACGTTCGACTAGGGCAGTGCCTAGAAAGCCTGTTGCTCCAGTAACAGCTATCCGTTTTCCGGATAAATTTTGCTTTATCATCATTATTATTTACCAATTGGTAAGTTAAACTTACCAAACGGTAAGGAATAAGAAACGGTATCCGATGGAAAAGTACGAAAAATTTGGAACAAAAGAAAAAATCCTTGACGCTGCGCTGGAATCCTTCAGTACATCGGGATTCGATGCTACTTCGCTTGACGTAGTCGCGAAGTCTTTAGGGGTAAGAAAGCAAACCATCCTTTATCATTTCACAACCAAAAAAGGTTTATTAAACGCAGTGGTTGAGAGGGCGGCAGGGAATCTGATCAATTCAATCGAGGAAGTTTTGAACAGTGATTTAAAAGGATGGGAAAGAATTGAAGCGTTAGCAAGGATGATTTTTCGACTTGCCCTACGTGAACCACTATTGCTTGGTCTCTTGAGAGAGGTAAGCAGACCGGGGTCTGTTGGTTCAGAAAGATTAAGGATATTGATGACTCCACTTATGGATAGAGCAACTTTATGGATGCAATCAGAGATGGAAGTTGGAAGAATGCGCCGAACCGACCCAAGACTGGTTATTTTAAGCGCCTACTCAACTGTTGTGGGATTGGCAACAGAAATTGAAGTGTTGAGAGCAGCCGGTATCGAACAGGCGTTACGTCCTGTGACTGTAAGACGGCGTGAGCTGATTAGATTTTTAAGAGTTTCTTTAGATCCAGATTATCTGCAGTCTAAATAACAGTGTTACGCCGCTTTCGTGAAAACCTTTGCACCGCAATGTCTGCAAGGCGGTCCACTAGCCCAGAGTAAGAAAGTCCAGCTTTTTGCCAGAGCCTCGGGTACATAGATATAGGTGTAAAACCTGGAATGGTATTAACTTCATTGAGTATCGGACCTCTTTCAGGATGAAGGAAAAAATCCACTCTCGCCATTCCAGAGCAACGCAATGCTAAAAATACTCGGGCTGATATTTGTTGCAGATTTACGACTAGGTTTGCCTCAATATCGGGTTCATCGATCAATTCAGCGCTGTCATTTTGATATTTTTCAGCGTAATCATAGAAATCACCCATAGGTTTTATCTCACCTGGAGGTGAGACTTGAGGAACTAGGTCACCTAGAACCGATAGCTCTATCTCTCTTCCCTCTATGGCTTCCTCGACGATCACCCATTCGTCATAAGCGAAAGCTTTTTCGAGAGCTTTTTTTAATGAATCATGGTCGTTGGCTCTGGACACTCCTATAGAGGAACCTAAATTTGCAGGCTTAACGAAAACTATTGGCCCGAGTTCATTAAATAATTCATAAAGCATTGATTCCATGCCTTCTCTATCTAAATCTTCAAATAGTTTGGAATGCACACTTTGGTAAAGTGCTTGTGGAATGTTGTGATGGGTCAGGATTTCTTTTGTGGCAATTTTATCCATGGCCAAAGCGGAACCTAGAACTCCACTGCCTATGTAAGGCACATCTACCACTTCGAGTAGGCCTTGAATAGTTCCATCTTCGCCTAAAGGACCGTGAAGTAAAGGGAAGACAACAAGGTTTTTTTCAGAACCTAGTTTTTGCAACTCGATGATGGGGTTCCATGCAGGACCGGTCGGTTCAAGCTTCTCTTTGAGTTCATTCGTCTTAAGCTCTTCAATAGCTTTTTCAGCAAGGTGCCAGTCTCCGCTTTTATCTATTCCCACAGGTATAACTTCATAAAGTTCAGGGTCAGCAGCTTCAATAACATGACGTGCGGAAACACACGACACATTGTGTTCAGCACTACGACCGCCAAACAAGACAAGAAGACAACGCTTTGAGCTCATCTTGACATGTTAGGAGAAGAAAAGCTTGGGGTGATGGCACTTATAGCTCAAAAGGAACTCAAATGATTGAATATGAAAATAAATAAGAGAAATGAGTTACTTCTAGTTTGACAAGAGACACGCATACGCATGAGAGTATGTATAAATTCTTTACCTTTAGGGGGGGTTAAAAATAATGAGAAGAACTACTTTTATAAATAAGTTTTTCGCGGTTGT
>DBNM01000048.1:2401-3224 GCA_002299135.1 Candidatus Neomicrothrix sp. UBA672
GTTGTGCTTACGTTTTTCACACTAGCTGCAGTCACTACAGCATGTGGCTCGGATGATGATAGCTCAGCTTGGCCAAGCGAAATAACTTTTGGTGCCGTACCGGCAGAAGATGCAGGTGAACTTGCAACTTTATATGAAACAACTATGAGTATCCTCACGGATGAAATCGATGGACTTGAAAAGATCAACTTTTTTGAGGCTTCTGAATATGCAGGTCTTGTCGAAGGTCTTATAGCGGGACGAGTAGATGCTGCCCAGTTCGGTGGTTTTTCTTATGTTCTTGCAACGCAGACTGGAGCAGAACTAGATGTAGCTGGTGTTTTGGTGGATGATCCAAATGCAGTACCCGGCTATAGAAGTTACCTAGTCACTCAGCCTGACAGTGATATTAACGGCATAGATGACCTGAGAGGTAAAAAGGTGTGTTTCGTTGACCCAGGATCAACATCAGGATTCTTGTTCCCATCTGAAGGTTTATTGTCAGCCGGCATGGATCCGTCGGAAACGTCAACTGATATAGATCCAATTTTCGCTGGTGGGCACGATGTTGCAGTTCTCAGTGTTGTAAACGGTGACTGTGACGCAGGATTCGCAGCTGACGTGTTCTTTGTTAACAAAAGCGGAGGTCCTGGAATTCTTGTGAATGGTGGAGACATAAACGGAGTAATCGATGACGTTGGGGATGACGATCAGAACCCTGAAAATGCGGATGTTAGAATAATTTGGAAGACAGAATATATTGCAAGTCCTCCAACTGCTATAAACACAAAAACACTCCCAGCAGATTTCATTGCACGGTTTAAAGAAGTTATGACCACTAAAG
>DBNM01000107.1:0-124 GCA_002299135.1 Candidatus Neomicrothrix sp. UBA672
AAGCAAAATATGTAGTTGTAACCGCTATAACTCCGACACCTCTAGGGGAAGGCAAAACGACAACAACTGTTGGGTTAGGGCAAGGTTTTTCCCATATAGGGAAACGTGCGACAATCGCTATACG
>DBNM01000107.1:456-4911 GCA_002299135.1 Candidatus Neomicrothrix sp. UBA672
CAACCATCACTTGGTCCCACTTTTGGTATTAAAGGCGGAGCTGCAGGTGGAGGGTACGCACAAGTCGTGCCTATGGAACTTTTTAACTTGCATTTAACAGGCGATATGCACGCAGTAACTGCAGCTCACAACATGTGTTCTGCCATGCTTGATTCCCACCTTTTTCATGGCAACGAACTTGGACTTGATATCCACAACATAACTTGGAGACGTGTAATAGATATAAACGACCGGTCTTTAAGAAATACAATAGTTGGACTGGGTGGACGCCTAGACGGCATCCCGCGTGAAACCGGTTTCGATATTACAGCCGCTTCAGAAGTAATGGCCGCTTTAGCTTTATGCACCTCCTTAGCAGACCTGAGGGAAAGAATGGGCAGGATAGTTGTCGGGTACGACAAAGCAATGACTCCAATTACTGCTGATGATATCGAAGTCGCAGGAGCGATGACAGTACTCCTAAAAGAAGCAATCAAACCAAATCTCATGCAAACACTTGAAGGAACTCCAGCTCTTGTGCATTGCGGACCGTTTGGAAATATCGCTACGGGCAACTCCTCAATCATCGCTGATCAAATAGGAATACATACCGGTGATTTTCTTTTAACTGAAGCAGGCTTTGGTGCAGATATGGGGGCAGAACGTTTCTTCAACATAAAGTGCCGTTATTCAGGAATGAACCCCGATGCAGCTGTTCTGGTTGCAACAGTAAGGGGACTGAAAGCCCACTCAGGCAATCATCGAATAGTGGCAGGAAAGCCTTTACCTGATGCGTTACTAGCCGAAAACCCTGACGAAGTTCATGAAGGTGGAGCAAACCTGCGAAAGCAAATTGAGAATGTTCGAATCCATGGAGTAAGCCCAGTTGTCGCAATCAATCGTTTTCCAGAAGACCACGATGCCGACTTGGCAGCAATCGCGGAGATAGCTGAAGAGTGTGGAGCCAGATCTGCAATAACTAATCATTTTTCTGAAGGTGGAGCAGGTGCTACCGAATTAGCAGAAGCCGTAGCAGAGGCCACTGAAGAGAAAACCAATTTCTCTGTCTTGTATCCAGATGAAATGGACATAAAAGAAAAAATCGAAACTGTCGCAACTAAAGTGTACGGCGCTGAGAGTGTTGAATTTTCAGCTGCTGCAACAAAACAAATCGACTCCTACACTGCAAATGGTTTTGGTGATCTTCCTGTATGTATAGCCAAAACACACTTATCTGTTTCTTCAGATGCATCGCTAAAAGGTGCACCCACAGGGTGGACTTTGCCTGTGCGGGAAGTAAGAGCTTCAATTGGGGCTGGTTTTGTTTACCCAATCTGTGGCGAAATGCGAACAATGCCTGGATTAGGCAAAACTCCAGCAGCAGCTGGTATAGACATTGACGAAAACGGTGAAATCGTAGGACTCAGTTGATATGAAATCCATTCAACTCAAACTTTTAGATGAGATGACCTACGAGTTAATCCCGTTAAAAAATGTTCATGAGCAAGGAGAGTTCCTGCCTCAATCTTCTACAATTTCTATAACGTGTTCGCCCGCCAAAGATATTGAAACAACGCTTGAGCTTTGCGAAAACTTTTTAGACAAAGGACACACAACCATTCCTCATTTTGCTGCACGAATGGTCGAAAGCGAAGAGCACGTAACCCGTATTGTCAAACGCGTTGAAGCTCTAGGGATAGAAACAGTTTTCATAATCGGTGGAGATGCAGACCAGCGCGGACCTTTCACTGATGCGCCAGGGTTACTTCGCTCATTTTTAGACAACAACCCATCTATCAAAACTGTTGGGATTGGTTCATATCCCGACGGACACCCTTCGATACCTGAATCTGCATTAGCAGAATCCCTGATTAAAAAACAAGAAATGATCCTTGAAAGTAATCTAAATGGCTACATGGCAACTCAAATGTGTTTTGAAGCAAATACTATTTCAAGCTGGCTGAAAAATTGTAGAAAGTCAGGGGTAACGCTTCCTTGTCACCTTGGACTCCCAGGAGCTGTAGATATAAAGAAACTGATTAACATTTCTCTTCGTTTGGGAGTTGGTATTTCAAGTCGGTATCTAAAAAAGAATCGAAAATCAGTTTTTAAACTTCTTTCCCCACGCGGCTACAACCCAAACAGGTTGATTATTCCAATTTCTAATGATGCGGAAGAGCTGGATATTGCGGGAATACACTGCTTCACATTTAACGCCGTTGAATCAACTGAAGCTTGGCGCACAAAAGCTATGGGTCGTTTAACCTAATTTTGTGACCCGCTAGTGGTTTTAACACCCTAAATGAGCAAAAATTGAGTATGAGGAAAGAATTTCCCAGACTTCTGTCCGAAGGCACTTTAGGCTCTTTGACTTTACGTAATCGAATTGTCATGCCTGCAATGGACCAAAACAATTGTACTGAAGATGGCTTAATCAGTAATAGAACACTTCAACATTATGAAGATAGGGCAAAAGGTGGAGCAGGATTATTAATTCTTGAGACCTCAGCGGTTAAATGGCCTGACGGAGCAACATCTAAACACCAACCTTCTCTCTCAAGTGATGCAGTTATACCAGGACTTGAAAAACTTGCAGAACGCGCTCATAGGCATGGCGCCCGTATGATCGTCCAAGCTTGTCACCACGGCAGAATATCTGGCCTAGATATATCTCGTGACGTACCTGTCTTGGTGCCCTCTATCCCAATTCCTTCTTTCGACACTTTGGGTATGACTTACAACACTACAACTGAAGAGTTGATGAAAATGGCGACTCTAACTGGGGGAAAGCTTCCTACCTTCAAGGAAGCTTCCAAAGAGGAATTAGAGGGGATTATCGAAGCATTTGTTGAGGCAGCTTTAAGAATCAAAAAAGCAAATCTCGACGGCATTGAAATACATGCTGCTCACGGCTATCTGATTTCAACCTTTCTTTCAAGAGCTTGGAATAGACGTGAAGATGAATGGGGTGGTTCGACAGAAAGAAGGACAAGACTTTTAAGCGAAATAGTTGGAAAAATTCGTAATAAATGTGGAACAGACTTCGCGATTGTTGTGAGAATAGACGGTCATGAACATGGAATTGAAAACGGCATTACTGCAGACGAAGCCTCAAATACAGCAGCGATAGCTGAAGAAGCTGGAGCAGATGCAATTCATGTCTCAGCAATTTCATCCTCGGGAACCGGAGTGGGCTTCACTGAAGGACCTTTGCCATGGGAGAGATGTCAATACAGTGAACTAGCCAAAACTGTTAAATCCGCTGTAAGTATCCCAGTGATAGCAGTTGGTCGTATTGAGCCTGAAGACGGGGAAAGGTTGATCGCTGAAAATAACTGTGATTTCGTTGCTATGGGTAGACAACTACTCGCTGATCCAGAACTGCCTAATAACCTAATCAATGATTCTCCAGACAAAATTCGCCCCTGCATAAATTGTTTTGTGTGCGTCGCACAAAATTTTTGGAATGGTGAACCTGTTTGTGCAGTTAATCCACGTTTGGGCAATTACGAGAAAGAAGTCAAAGTTCCGGAAAAATTAAAAAATGTTGTGATAGTAGGCGCAGGTCCAGCTGGTTTAGAGTGCGCTCGGGTCGCTTCAAACCGAGGTCACAAAGTAACTCTTCTTGAGCAGATGGGAAGCTTAGGAGGGACTGCAATACTTTCTTCTCTGACTACTCCAAAAAACGGTGACTTAATAAATTGGTTCGAACGGATTTTAGAAGATAGCGAAGTGGTAATAAGAAAAAATTTCCTAGCTGACAGTAAGTCAATAATGTCTTTCGATCCGGATGTAGTTGTTATTGCTACCGGTTCACAGAGTTCGAAAAGTGACATCAAAGGCTCAGAACTTCCACACGTTCTTTCACGAGACCAATTAAAAGCGTTGCTTCAAGAATCCAATTCTTCTGAGGTTTCCAAAGGAAGGAAAAATCTAAGCTTTCTGCTTCTCTGGCTTGGAAGAAAATCTGGATTTTTTAAGAACATGAAAAAAATAAGGAAACTTTCAAAACTTTGGATGCCGCTTGGAAAAAACATAACCATTGTAGGTGGTGGTTTAGTCGGTTTGGAACTATCTCATTTCCTATCCGAAAGAAAAAGAAATGTTTCAGTACTCGAAACAAGACCAGTTATGGCACCTGAAATGGCTCATCCACGGCGTTGGAGAAGTCTGCACCAAGCATCTTTGTCTGGAGTTAAATTTCATAATGATATTCAAGTGGTCGAAATAAGAAAAAACTCTGTGGTTTACATTAAAGATGAAAATGAATGCGAAGTAGCCGCAGATTCAGTAATCCTTGCTGAGGGCATTGAAGCTGATAGAAAATTGCTTGAAAAATTCCCCGGAATAGAGGTTGAAACCCATATTATCGGCGACGCTGAAAGTATTGGATACATAGAGGGAGCGATACGCTCAGGTAATAGGGTTGGACAAATTGTCTGATTGAAAGACCTGAGGAGAACTAATATGAATGAC
>DBNM01000107.1:5264-8287 GCA_002299135.1 Candidatus Neomicrothrix sp. UBA672
TCTTGGAATCCTTTTGATCCAGATTTCCTTATAAACCCTTACCCTCAGTATGAACTGTTACGTGATCAAGATCCTGTTCACCGAACAGCATTTGGAAATCTTGTTGTCACACGCTTTGATGACGTATCTGAAGTTTTAAGAAATCCAAACACTTCCGTCGAACGTGACCGTGCCGGAATGATTGAAATGCCTGAGCACATAAAAAAACTGCGGGAGTCATCTATGGATAGGCCTCCATCAATACTTATGCTTGATCCGCCTGAACACACACGCCTTCGTAAACTGGTTCAAAGAACTTTCACGCCTCGGAGCATCGAAAAGATGCGCCATATAACAACTGAGATCGTGGAAGACTTACTTGATCAACTAGCTGAAAAAAAAGATATCGATCTGATAGAAGATTTTTCCTTTGTCGTTCCTTTTGTGGTCATACATTCAATGTTGGGTCTTCCAGATGCTGACATGCTAAATGTTAGGGAATGGTCACAAACTTTAGTTCAAACTCTTGAACCGAATATAAGTCCTGAACAGGTAGACGCAGCTATCTGGGGTGGTACTCAGTTAAACGAATATTTAACTGAAGCTCTCGCTTGGAAACGCAATAAGCCTGGGGATGACCTTCTTAGTGATTTAATTGCCGTTGAGGAAGGTGGAGATGGTCTCAGCGAACAAGAACTAATTTCAATGATTTCACTTCTTTTTGTGGCTGGTCATGAGACGACTGTAAATCTGATTGGGAATGGAACTCATTCTCTTCTAAACAGTCCTGATCAATTTGAGTTAGTTCTAAATGATCCTTCTATTGATTCCACAATCGCGGACGAGCTTTTGCGTTTCGATAGCCCTGTACAAAATTCAGGAAGGCAACTCTTAGAAGATATGGAGTTGTCAGGCGTCCATGTTGAAGCTGGAGAGTTAGTTTTAACGGCTCTGGGAAGCGCCAATAGGGATCCTAGGTTCTGGGGTGACTCAGCACACCTTTTGGATGTTAAAAGACAAGATGCCTCTAGACATGTCTCTTTTGGTAGTGGGGTCCATTATTGTCTTGGCGCCGCCTTAGCTAAAATGGAAGGAGAAATTGCCATTACTAGACTAATAAGGCGTTTTCCGGAAATTTCAATTACCGAAGAACCAACGTTCAATTCCCGAATAATACTGCGCGGAAGAGAAAAATTTCCTATTAATCTGGGCGTTCCGGTAAACCTTAACTAGGAAGCAGTCACTTCTCTTTTAGTTAATTCAAATACTGACACCCCGAGAAGTACTATTCCGGCGATTAGCCCAATCCATACCCCAACACCTGTGGACATATCATCTCGCTGAAATCCAGTAATTAGCCATCCAATAAGTGGAAAAATGACAGACAAAGAAACAACTGTTTGTAAGTGTGGATGCGATAACCGCCCTCCAGGTTCTACAAGGCCTTTTGGTCTTAAGCGCATGAAACCTACAAGCGCCATTGCTCCGCCAAGAGCTAGTAATAAGAATCCCATCCTTGGTGCCCCCGGTTCATAACCGGTCCAAGCTCCTTCTTCTGTCTTAAACCATTCAAATAAAGGAGCTATAGCTATCAACGCCCCAGAAACGAAAACAGCAAATCCAATTTTTTGTCTGTCTGAATCATTTAACGGTGTCGAAGATGAACCTCCAAGGAAACCAAATCCGGCCATTACCGCCTGAGGTAAAAAATATGCAACTAAACCAGCTCCAGCTGCTCCCCAGCCTGCACCCCTCACTCCACCCAGAGCACGGAAGGACCCTGAGTGAACAATTATTAGAAAACTTAAAACCGTTATAAACGAGGCAAATCCCAAAGTTAGAAGAATTTGATTACCACCCATGGCAAGTGGCTTAATAGTAAATTCTTTTTCTGCTGCAAGGGTCAGAGAAACAAGAAGCATTAAAACTCCGAGCACTACAGCCACTATTCCAAAACCAGCTCCTCCTTGACTATCGAAAACCCCAAAGCTTTCATTTTTCAAATTAACCCAATTTCCAGCTAACACAATCCATAAGAACAGAATTGAAAACCCTACACGAACCGCTGAAATGATATTTGTTGGAGTCATCATTCAACACTCTCTTGGTCGATATCGCCACCAAGGTAACTAGCCTCAAGAAGATCCTTAGAATCTAAAAGGTCAGAAGCTGAACCTGACATTACTAATTCCCCATGATTCATAACATAACCCCGGTCGGCTACCTGTAAGGCTAGATGCACGTGTTGTTCAACTATTAATACTCCTGCTCCTGTTTCATCGGCAATGTTCCGAACTATCGGAAGCAGTTGCTCTACTATTATGGGAGCGAGACCAAGACTCATTTCATCGACTAATAAAAGTTTAGGTTTTGAAACTAATGCCCTAGCCATTGCAAGCATCTGTTGTTCACCTCCAGAGAGAAGCCCCGAACGTCGATCCATCAAGGGTCTTAATGCCGGCAACAATTCAAGTGCTTTTTCCAATCCCTCTTGTTGTGAATCCTTGTCCCCGCGTAAACCCAGTTGAAGATTCTCTTTAACTGTCAAGTTGAAAAAAAGTGACCTGTCTTCGGCGACGTGTGCTAAACCGAGACGAGCATTATTATGTGGATTCTTTGAATCCACTTGCTCACCAAGAACAGTTACATTTCCGCTTAAAAGTGGAATGATCCCTGAAATAGTCAAAAGTGTTGTAGTTTTTCCAGCTCCATTTGGACCTAGCAGTGCAACTACTTCTCCTTTATCTAGATGGACATTGAGTTCCCTTACTACGGGAACACCTGCATATCCCGTGTTCAAATTTTCTATCGTAAGTAGCCGTTCGCTATTTTGAGTCATCACTCACCTGCCGTATCTGACATGCCGCGTAACTCTTCAGCTGACCTTGCCTGCACTTCACCAGCTTCTTCACCTAAATAAGCTGCTATCACTTCTGGATTTGATCGAACCTCTTCTGGCGTTCCAGATGCAATGATCTTTCCGAAATCCATAACATATATAAAGTCACATACACTTAAAACAAGTCCCATGTCATGATCAATTA
>DBNM01000107.1:8672-10282 GCA_002299135.1 Candidatus Neomicrothrix sp. UBA672
CTCTCAGCAGTGTCTAAACCTGCCGCTGGTTCATCCAACAACACCAAGTTTGGTTGAGCAGCCAAAGCCCTTGCCACACCAACAAGTTTTCTTTGACCGTGAGGTAAATCCGTGGGGAGTTCTTCTTCTAGTCCTGTCAGGCCTGCTACTTCAAGAGCCCAATCAATTCGTTCTTCGATCTCTTCATTACTCTGACGAAGTCTAAATACATCTAAAGCAAGGGTGTACCAGGCAGTTGGATGGGCAGCGACAAGCAAATTATCCCTAACTGACAAATCTTCAAAAAGCTCCAAAGATTGAAAAGTGCGCACTAAACCCAACTGAGCTCGTTCATGGGGTTTTAAATCACTTAAATCATGACCGTCAAAATCCGCTGATCCCGCTGATGTAGGTACAAATCCCGTAATGGCATCAATGAAGGTAGTCTTCCCTGCCCCGTTAGGGCCTATGAGCCCAACAAATGATCCTTTCTCTACCTCTATATCTACATTGTCATTAGCATTCAAGCCACCAAATGTTACAGTCAATCCCTTTGTTTCAAGAAGGCTGCTCATACATTTACCTCCTCTGCTGAAACCAGTTCCTCTTCCTCATGTACGTGCGGAGTCGTACCCCTCATCGTGGCTACCAAAGCCTTTGCTTGATTTGTGATTGTAAGGGAGATACCTTCTCCACTAGTTAGCACGGCATTGACTATTAAACCTATTCCACCTACTGCATTTATGTACGCCTGAGTTATGCCTTCAAAATGGAGTGAACCGAATTCTGAGAGCAAGCCTCCCCCAACAAGCATTCCTCCGAGAACTGCTCCCCATACTGTCGTTATCCCGCCTAAATAAACGAAAGCTATCATCGCCAGACCTACAAAAGGACTGAAAAATTCACTTGTAACCATGGGCATCTTATAGGCAACTAGCATTCCAGCGAGTCCAGCCAAGAATGAAGAAACCCCAAATCCGAGCATTTTTGTTCGCGCAACATTTACACCCGCTGCAGCAGCAGCCCTTTCGTTTGAACGAATGGCTAAAAATCTTCGACCTATAATTCCGCGTCTCAAATTGACTACAAAAATCCCAGCTAACGCAACAATAATTATTGCAAAAACTGTGAACGACCAGTAATCAGTCTGATTAGATTGCTCATCCAAAGCACCCACATATTGACCAAACCATCTAGGTTTAGGAGTCGGATTCATAGTGTGAGCAGCCGTGCCCATAAGTGGCCTGTTGCGCATCAACAGATCTTCAATAGCCACAATTGACGCAAGAGTAACAACAGCAAGTTGCACACCTCTAATTCTGAGCGCGGGAAGACCAATTAGCAATCCGAGAAGAACTGCTGCAACAACTCCTCCTAATGCGGCTAAGGGATCAGGCAAACCTGGCCCCCAAACCACAAAAAAGTCCATTGGTCTAACTTTTACACCATCTGATGCGAGTCGAATCAATACGAAACTAGAAACTCCAGCCAATGTCCATTGCACAAGGGATATCTGACCAAGAAAACCTAAAAGAACAACCAAACTAAGCATCGCTAAAATCGCAACCAAGGTCATTGTCAATGTTGATTCCCATTTGGAAATAAAAATATTCGACATTACAAGCGCGATA
>DBNM01000149.1:0-1551 GCA_002299135.1 Candidatus Neomicrothrix sp. UBA672
GATGATTCTGGAACGACTTGGGTGGAATCAAACCAAGGACTCGAAACGAATATGACTCACAAAGTCGTCTACTCGGCTAGTGACCCAAACGTCGTTTACCTAACTACTCATAATGGCGTCTACCGTAGTGAGGACGGAGGAAGAAACTGGAAACACCGTTCGGATGGTCTTGTATATGAGTTTGTAAGCGCAATTGCTGTAGATCCGCGAAATGCTGACGTCGCTTATGTAGGAACAGCATCAGAGTTGCATCTTTTCCATACAGAACACGAACAGGAAGGACTTCACCGAGGCGAAGGTATTTACAAGACAGTTGATGGGGGACTTAATTGGTTTCTTAGCGACAGGGATATAGAGGAATCTAATTTGATAGTCATGACACCTCACCCCAAGCTTCCTTTTGAGATGTGGACGGCTGCTAGTGCAGGAAGGGGAGGTTTCGTAACTACTTCAGCAGGTGGCTCCTGGTTGTTTTCTGCATCAGACGCTGCTCATTATCCGATGGTTTTTGCGTACAGTCATTCCTTCCCAAGTATCCAATATTTGACGAGTTTGTATCCCAATAGCGAATTCATTCGTAGCGATGATGGTGGAGAAACATGGCAGAAACTGGGAGAACGTTTAAGAGACGGCGTAAGTCAACAAACACGAGATAGTGGTCTTTATAACCCAAACAAGGCTTGGCGAGTGCATAGCCATGGGCTCGCCGTCGCCCCTTCTGACTCAAATATTGTATACGTAGGGACAATCTCAGATTCCGCTGGCAGAGAGGATTACAGCCTTTCAGGTGCTCACATTTTCCGTTCTAAAGATGGAGGCGAAACGTTTACCGAGGTTGCTAATGGTTTTCCGACAGAAACAGCAACTTCCATTAACTCTATTGTCATCCATCCGACAAATCCCGACATCGTGTATTTGATGACTTCCAGTTTTGAATCAGAAAAAGGAATTGGGATTTATAAGACTGTCACTGGTGGTAATGAATGGTTCTCTGTTAACAACGGATTGGATCGTGAGACTAATGACCTTCAGATAGACCCTATAAATCCAGAAATTTTGTATGCGGCAACAGCTAACGGAATTTATAAAACTGTCAATGGCGGCGATTCCTGGGAAAGCAAATCAGATGGCCTTTTAGAGGGTGTTACCGGTTTTCCGGAACGCAGACAGCGGGAGGTGTTTGACCTTGCCTTAAATCCGCTGAATCCCATGGTTCTCTACGCAGCTGGCTATATGGGTGTTTATAAAAGTAAAAATGGTGGCGATAGTTGGTATCTCGTAAATAGGGATTTGCCAATTTACAGTTCTCGTGAGGAAAGTGCATTTGATCATGACCGAGTTATTGAGATAGATGCTAGCGGCAAGGTTGTTTACGCTGTTGTCGGAACAAGAGAGCAAGACAGGCTTGACACGATGCTTTTGTATCGAGCGATTCTTGGAACACCTGAACCTTTCTTATATAAGTTTTCGATTGATGGCGAAACTTTGAGTATTCAGTCAACCTCTCATCTCAGCAACTTGATTGTTAATAAAGAAACACAAGTGCTAGGT
>DBNM01000149.1:1949-2079 GCA_002299135.1 Candidatus Neomicrothrix sp. UBA672
CTGGCCCATTTTCAGTTGAAGTCGATGGTCGTAGTGTGGTCGCAGACATTGAAGGGCAGGCAACTAGTTTTTCTTTTTCTCATACGGGTGAGGATCAGATTATTATTTTAAGTTCTAATTAAAAGCTCAA
>DBNM01000149.1:2460-3354 GCA_002299135.1 Candidatus Neomicrothrix sp. UBA672
AGGGAGACTTTTCTACATCTGTCAAACTCTGAACTTTCAATAAGACTGACTCCTGTAAGAGTAGGTACTTTTTTTGAAAGGTGATCCCACAAGTTTCTTGTTATTTCTTCAACAGTAGGTTCTTTCGTCCATATCAGTGGCTTGTACCCTTTCCATATTCCAACATCTTTTTTAGTCAAGTAATGTCCTGACCAAGGTTCTACCGCATCAGTAAGAATCTTCTCTAGATCATCTGCCGGATAAACTTTTTTGCTGTCCAGTGGGCCTTCTAAAGTCGCCTCTACTGTCCAAGCGTGCGTGTGAATCAAATCATCTACTCTGTGACCCCAACGGGCATGAATAGACGCTGTAATTGTAAGTTTCATCTAACTTCCCCCCCTTTTTTTACGTAATTAGAGATAACTGATTTTTAGCTCTTTTATAAGAAATAATCAAACGTATCTATAAGCAGTCGTATTCGACAGGTCATACTTATCCCGAGATTATTCCCCAACGAACGCGCGTCCAAAAGCGTTCATGGAAGAAATAGAGAATTAATTTTGTAATAATCTCAAATCCTCCGATTGAAATTGCCGTCGCAAGATTCCCTGTAAAAAGCAATCCAAGAAGCATCGTGTCCGCGCTCGCTAGCACTCGCCATGTCGCTGTTTTTGTGGCCGTTCGACGTAAGCCGCCTCGGTAATTTCCTTCTTCATCTAAGGCACGATCCCATCGCACTCGTGACCATAATCTTTCGTGCATGTAGTAGAGGAGCATTTTGGTTGCGACTTCAGTTAAAGCAATAGAAATTGCGGTTTTCATTTTTTCAGTTCCGCTTGTTTCCTCAAGGCCAAAGAATGGACCTAGAAAACTAAGGATCACGAATGAGAGAAGGAGGGTGTCTAATGTTCCTAC
>DBNM01000069.1:0-2061 GCA_002299135.1 Candidatus Neomicrothrix sp. UBA672
CACAGTGATGCTATAGACGAATTAACAAGATATCTCAATCTAGATAAAAATTATTTGGATATGACAGAAGAGGAAAAGGTGAAATGGTTGATAGATGAATTGAAAACATTGAGACCATTAATTCCACCTGCTGTCAGTTGGTCAGAAAGCACGGAAGAAACTTTCTCTGTATTTAGAATGCTTCATCGCTTGCAGAAAGAGTTTGGTAGTCGCATTTGTCGTTCATATGTCATTTCAATGAGTCACTCCGTCTCGGATTTACTCGAAGTTCTTCTTCTGTCAAAAGAAGCTGGTTTAGTTGATTTATCTTCAGAGTTTTCAGACTTGTTGGTAATCCCTCTTTTTGAGACAGTTGAAGATCTTCAACGTGCTCCATCAGTTATGGAGGAGTTATTTAAATCAACAATGTATCTAAAGTTGTTGCCGAGAGTGGGTGAAAAACAACAGCCATTACAAGAGTTAATGCTTGGTTATTCTGATAGCAATAAAGATTCTGGTTTTTTATCAAGTAATTGGGAGATTCATCAAGCACAAATTGCACTTCAGAACCTTGCGAGTAGTCATGGGATTGCTTTGCGATTATTTCATGGACGTGGTGGATCTGTAGGGAGAGGGGGAGGACCTGCATACCAGGCAATACTGGCTCAACCCAGTGGAACATTAAAAGGTCGTATTAAAATCACCGAGCAAGGGGAAGTTCTTGCATCAAAATATAGTCTCCCTGAACTTGCTCTTTATAATCTTGAAACTGTCACAACTGCCGTTCTCCAGAATAGTTTGGTTACTAATCAATTAGATGCCACTCCCAGTTGGAATGAGTTGATGACTCGATTGGCAGCAAGTTCTCGACAACATTATCGGGCGTTAGTTCATGATAATCCTGACTTGGTAGCATTCTTCCAAGAAGTCACTCCTATTGAAGAAATCAGCAAGCTACAAATATCCAGTCGCCCTGCCCGAAGAAAGACAGGTGCAAAAGACCTTTCTAGTTTAAGAGCTATACCTTGGGTTTTTGGGTGGACACAGAGTCGTTTCCTGCTACCCAGTTGGTTTGGTGTTGGCACTGCTTTACAAAAAGAACTTAGCTCAGACTCGAGTCAGCTGGATTTGTTGAGAATGCTTAATCAGCGTTGGCCTTTCTTCCGTATGTTGATTTCTAAAGTGGAAATGACTCTTTCTAAAGTCGACCTTGAGGTGGCTCATCATTATATGACTAGTCTTGGAAGCATTGAAAATAGAGAAGCTTTTAATAGTATTTTTGAGATTATTTCTTGCGAGTACAAATTAACCAGGAAATTAATTTTGGAAATAACTGGTAAATCAAAACTTTTAAGTGCAGACCCTGCTTTGCAGCTATCTGTTGATTTGCGTAATCGCACAATTATCCCTTTGGGTTTTCTTCAGGTAGCTTTGCTTCGTCGACTACGTGATCAAAATCGTCAGCCTCCTATGAGTGAAACTTTACGCAGTGAAGGAGATGCTGGACGTACTTATAGTAGAAGTGAGTTATTGAGAGGGGCATTGTTGACAATTAATGGAATTGCAGCAGGTATGCGTAATACAGGTTGAGATTTGTTCCCGTTTAAGAATTCTAGATTTTCGCGGTTACCATCTGGTTTCCTTCTTGAAGTCAATAAAGCTCCTTCACCAGAAGAATTAAATAGGTTGCTTTCAAGATGTAATTCTGAGATGTATCCTTCTAAGAAACTAGCGATTGCATTGAAAAACAGTTTTTGTAATCTGTCTATTTTGGAAGAGAAAACAAAGAAACTATCAGCTTTCGTTCGTATTACTACTGATCAGGGTTTAAATGCAAATCTATGGGACCTTGCCGCCTCCCCAGGAGATTATCAAAGGGAGTTTTTAGGTGTATTAATCCATCATTCCCTTGCAATTATTAAAAACAAACTTCCTGGATGTAGTGTCTCAGTTGCTGCACCGCCTATTGCCTTGAAGGTGATAGAAAATGAGGGCTTCATTATTGATCCAGATGGGATAAGAACAATGGCCTTTCGAATTCGATAAATATTACTTTCCTTAACGAGCATGGAGGGACTCGAA
>DBNM01000069.1:2413-3129 GCA_002299135.1 Candidatus Neomicrothrix sp. UBA672
CTATCCAACTGAGCTACATGCCCACCAAACGGCCTAAAGCCGCAATATGAGACCTCATAATGTCTCAATAGAGCTAGCTTAGCTAAAGGTGCCATAACTAAGATCAGCCTTCAGGAAATAGACTTGCATTTTTTCCGCAGTTTCAAACGTCTTAAACTGCAATTCATGGAAAAACGCCTTTTAGTTATAGGCCCTAATGGTGTTGGAAAATCAAACCTTTTAGAGTCTGTTGAATTGTTAGGCAGTCTTAGATCTCATCGTTCAAGTAGTGACCAAGATCTGATTCATTGGAACAATGACAGTGCAATTGTTCGAGCGAAGACCAGTAATGATGAAAACCTTTCATTGGAATTTAGAAAGGTAGGAGGGAGAAAAGTTTTGAAGAATGGTAAGCAACTATCACGTCACCTGGATTTACTTGGTTCTGTTAGATGTGTAGGTTTTAGTGCACTTGACTTAAATCTTGTTAGGGGCGAACCATTATTGCGTAGGAGTTGGTTGGATCGAGTTGTTCAGCAACTTGAACCAGTCTATGGAGATTTAATTACTCGATTTAATCGGTTGTTACGTCAGAGAAATCAGCTGTGGCGTTATTGGAAAGACTCTGTGCAAGCAAATCAGGATGTTCTTTTAGATGCCTTTGATGTTCAAATGGCATTAGTAAGCACCCGCATTCATCGTCGGCGAAATAGAGCGTTAAAGCATTTGCAGCCTCT
>DBNM01000026.1 GCA_002299135.1 Candidatus Neomicrothrix sp. UBA672
CCTAATAAGCGTTTCCATAAAGGAAGCCCCCTCCATTTGTTTACAAATATTTTGAATACAGATATGCATTCAAGAATCACGAGTGTAAGGGAATTTAGTGATAAACGTCAATGTCGGGATTGTTACAACCGTGCGACAAAAAAAACCTTGATAAATAAGCAATATTTTGCTTATTTATCCTAAAACAGAGCCAGTTGTTGAGAATTCTTCACGATTACGTGAAAAAGCACTTAAATCAAGATCTAAACCAGTGTGTGAACATTTTATTGTTAGAGGGTCGGTGTCATGATCATGACCATTTTCACTTGCGGAGATGATTTCGCGCATGATTTCTCCAACAAGTGGGGCATTTTTGAATTGATTGCCAGAAGTTCCAATGGCCACATAGAAGCCTGGCAGTGAAGTTCGGTCATAAATAGGAACCCAGTCGGGTGTCACATCGTAGACACCAGCAATTCCTAGTGGACGAGTTGGAATTCTAAGTTCTGGAACTCTTCTAGCTAGTCGCCAAACTTGGGCTTCAAATCTTGAAACAGTGGGGTTAAGAGAAACTCCATCTGGATCATCGACCCATTCCAGGGGATCGCAATCTGGTTCAACACCTCCGACGTAAAAAGTACCGCCCATTTTTGGGACTGCATAATATCCAAGATCAAGATCTGTTAGTAAAGGGGCTCCGGAGTCAAAATTAAAATCGTTGGGAGCCTCAGCAGCGTGAACTTCTTGTCTCATAGGACTTGTTGTGATAGCCATTTCGGATTCCACGCCAGCAATTCGATTGAGCGCTGAACTCCAAGGTCCGGCGGCATTTACAACGATTGGAGCATTTATAGTTGTTCCATCTTTGAGTGAGACACCCGACACAATTCCATCTTTTTTGAGGATTGCTTCCACCTGAGAGTGAAGACGGAGAGTGGCACCGTTTCTTTTTGCAGCATCCATAAGGTTCACTGCTGCTAGTTGAGGATCATCGATGAAACCTGCATCTGGGGTGATCCAACCATTCAGATTGTCACCTGGGTCATTGAAGAAGTTTTCATCATCAGGCAGCCTTGGGGGCCAAAACCTGCCAAGGTCCAGAGAGGGAAATTTTTTCGCTAATTCTTCAGTGTTGTAAGATTCATAGGGAATATTGAATTCGTCTAGCAGGTCAAGAAAGATTGAACGTGGGAAATCGGGTGGCTCCAGAAAGAGCATCCCGGTTTTATGGAACTTGGCTAAAGGTTCTTGATGGTTTTCCTCCAGTCCCAAATGCTCTGCCCACGACAACCATCTTTGCCTAGATTCCCAAGCGGCTGTTACACCAGCATGAGTGGAATAATTGAATCGAATTACTGCTGAAGAAGCACTTGTAGAACCGCCCCCGACAGCTTCGCCCTTGTCTAAAACTAGGGTATCTAGATGTGATTTTTGGAGTTCATAGGCGATTGAAGATCCCATTACTCCCGCACCTATGACAATTGCATCTGGCATTCGTAAACTCTACGTTCAAAGAGTAAGATTCGCTAATTTTTAACGAGTTACCCCAGATGTATCCCTAAAACGTATTCCGATGGGACGTTTTGTTCCGCTTCTGTCCAAAGCCGCTGCCCAAGCAGGTGAGAAACCGAGAGCGTAGCGCAGGATTTTTGTAAGAAAGTTACCTGCTGTTTTGGCGCCTTTTTTAGGAGCAACTCCTATAGCTTCACGAAGTTCTTCAGGCATAGTAACGACTGCTGCGTTGAAGAGAATTTTGTAAGCAGTGAGAGTAAAAAAAGGTAGTGGAGGGTTCTTAAGGAACGTAACTGCTTCAGATCCTTCTTTGGATGGTCCTACTTTTGGATTTCCAGACAACCAATGACTCAAAGATTTTGAATCTTCAGGTAGGGGAGATGCTTTCATCAGATTTCCTAAATTTGTTTGCTCATAGACGTAACAATTTGCTTCTTCTTCCTTGAGAGGACACGGACCGAAGTTTTGATATGAGACCAAAAATGAATCTATTAACGCATTGTGAACCCAAGCGGCCATCTCGGGGTTTCCAGCCGAATACTTTTCCCCCCGGCTTGAAGTCCCACTAACAGGCCGGTGAGCTGAAGACACCATTTTTATTGATTTTTCAACTTCGGGTAATGCCCCAAACGCGGTTGCAGTTACGTAAGAAGCAGTTCGAGAGAGTCTTCCAAGAGGGTCATCACGGTAAGTTGAGTGGTTCGCAACTCCAGCTGCGACTTCGGGGTGAGCTGCCTGGATTAGAAGTGCTCTTATTCCACCTATGAAAGATGAAACATCACCCATTACTTTCCACGTAACTGATTTGGGTCCAAAGAGCCCAGGATCATTTGGGTACTGGAAAGTTTCTTCCAACGGATCTGGAGCATGGCTGAAAAGTCCTACAGCAGTCGCAGTTAGGCGAGCCTTCCAACCAGAAAATTTAGATCTATCGATCTTAGATGGGATTCCATCTTTAATTCCAAAAGTTTCCACAATCGTATTTTGCCAACTTAGAAAAGCAATCTGTCATTTTGTGACAAGCGTCAAGGTTAATTACTTATGATTTTCTTTTCGTTAAGTTCATTTTGCTCAACACATTCAGAACAAATTCCAGTTGGTTGAGCTGAAGCACCTGCCCTGTCACAAACAAGACTTGTAAGCATAAGAGAAACTATCTGCCTGCAGCGCACGCAAAGTCCTTTTCCTGTCATTTAAGCTCCTCGCCTTTGAGTGCTCATTAAACACGCGCGAACCAATGTGAGATTCACAAATGTTTAGACGACACGTCCTAAATGCATTTTACAAAACAATCTTTGCTAATTCAGGGATAGTGCAAACTCCTTAGTTGAAAGGAAAGTTTGATCAATTAACAAGCATCTACTGTTTCAGGTTGAGGAGGCAAAGGAATCCCTTCTTGCCCTTCTGTAATTAGCAGGAATTCAATTCTTCTATTTGCAGCCTTACCAGATTTGCTCAGATTGTCAGCAATCGGATCTGTATGTCCCATTCCTGTGGAGATCAGTCTTTCAGCTTCGACTCCGCGAGCAAGCAGCTGTGCTCTTACAGCTTCCGCTCGTCTTTGTGAAAGAATTAGATTATCGCCCGGACATTTTTCATCGCTATCTGTGTGCCCCAGTATCTGAACTTTTATTTCCTTTTCATTGGATAAGAAATAAGCGAGTCTTTCCAGAGTAGGTATTGATTCAAGAGTCAAAATGTCGCCTCCCGACTCGAATTGGATTCCAGAAGAGGCACCAGCGGCACTCAGTCGAGTTTGCAGAAGTAGATCTGTTTGGTTCGCAGGCAGATCTGGAGTGGTGGTGGTAGTTGTTTGATTTACAGGTGCAGGTACTTTCAGCATGTCCTCAACGCTTATAACGCCAGGTTGTGCAAGAGCTATTCGAATAGCTGCTTCTTTCAACTCTTGAGTCTCTACGATCCCTTTAAGTACAACTGTTGAATCGATTACTTCTACTATTACTTTAGGTAAACCTGCTCGAACCATCGACACTTGAACCAATGCTTCAAGTCCTAGTTCTTCTTCTATTTGTTCTGAGTTACTGCTTTGGCCTATAACGATAATCATTAAAACAGAAAAGATTATTAGTGCAATTAGTACATTTCGTTTCGTAAATAAAGATGAAGGAAATCCGCTTCCTGGTCCACCAAAAGACCGTCTACCTGAGCTAAGAGGAGTTATCGGTACCCCTGATCGCATCCCTGTGTTACTTCTCCAACTTGTCATCAGATTGTTTACCGGCTTTCACCTTCTGGTTTTCTTTTAATCAGTCTAAAAGTTAAAGGAATGTTCAACTATCTGACTTCAGATATCTGAAATTTTTGAGACTACACGCTCACCGAATTCTGCCAATTGTTCTTCTGTATTATTCAAAAACATGACTGATGGGACAATAACTCGTGTGACTCCTTGAGATTTCAATTTTTCTGCAGCGGCAATGGGATCCGAACCCATTATCTCATTATCACCCCAGTTGACTTCTATTTCTTTAGGGTCACGTCCATTTTGCTCAGCTGTTTCGTTCATAAGGTTTAACATGTGTCCCAAATCGCCATTCCCGGGGAAAAACCCATTCCCTATACGCCCCGCACGTCTTGCTGCCGCGTCGCTATGACCTCCGATTGTTATAGGGACTGATCCATTTACTGGTTTCGGATTTGAAGAAATGTTTTCGAATGAAACAAACTCACCATTAAACGAGACTTCATTACCACTCCAGAGTTTTTGCATTACAGCAACGTATTCGTCGGTGCGTGCACCTCTGCGCTCCCAAGGTATTCCGAGGGCGTCAAATTCTTCTTTAAGCCATCCGACTCCAATTCCAAGCTCAGCTCTGCCACCGCTGAGATAATCTAAAGTTCCTAATTCTTTCGCCAACACTAAAGGGTTTCTTTCCGGAAGGATAAGAATTCCAGTGCCCAGTCTGATAGAAGATGTGTTTGCGGCCAACCAAGTAAGCCAAATTAGAGGGTCTGTCAGATCTGTATCAGGTGCCATCATCATTTTGCCGCTCGTATCATATGGATACTTCGAATCATAATTTGAAGGGTAAATAACATGTTCAACTGTCCATAGAGAGTCAACTCCTGCCTTCTCTGCGGCCTGTGCGAATTTAATACTTCCTTCTGGCGTGCCGAAATTTAAGATGTTTGCGAACGCAATTCCAACTTTCATTTATTTTCCTTTCTTAACTAATACATATTGCCTAGAAATTGTCATAGATGCGAGTTGGGTAACAAAGGTCTAGAATCTGATACAGACGTGGAAATAGATTTTCTATATTCCGGAGGACTAAATGGCCATAACAGAACAGGTAAGTAAAGGTTCTCAAACCGAGATTCCAATGATTATCAGTGTTGATGATCACCTTGTTGAGCCTCCACATCTATGGGAGACATGGCTTCCGAAAAAATTTAAGGAAAAAGGACCAAGAGTTGAACGTCGTCGTTTAGGCGAAATGCTTTGGGTGGGCGGATCTAAGATGTACGAGTATGAGTTAGACACTCCGGATGCTCCTTGGTGTGACATCTGGTTTTATGAAGATCTCGTGTATCCAAATAAGAGGCATGTAGCGGCAGTTGGTTTTGCACGTGAAGAAATGACTATGTCACCTATTACTTATGATGAAATGAGACCTGGTTGTTATGAACCAAAGGCTCGTGTCGAAGACATGATTTCCAACCATGTTGAAGCCTCGCTTTCTTTTCCAACCATGCCGCGTTTCTGCGGTCAAACTTTTGCTGAAGCTAAAGATCGAGAACTTGCTTTGGCTTGCGTAAAGGCATACAACGACTTCATGGTTGAAGAATGGTGTGGTGACTCTAACGGTGCTCTTCTACCACTGATAATTATCCCTCTTTGGGATGCAGACTTAGCTGCCGCAGAAGTCAGAAGGAATGCCGAACGCGGTTGTCGAGCAGTTTGTTTTTCAGAGATACCACCAAATTTAGGTTTACCATCTATACACACAGGGTATTGGGATCCTTTTTTTCAAGCATGTCAAGATACTGAAACAGTTGTTTGCATGCATATAGGTTCCTCTTCGAAGATGCCGGCTGCTTCTCCTGATGCCCCACCAGCGGTTGCTGCATCTTTGAGTTTCAATAATGCAATAGCTTCTTTGAGCGACTTTTTGTTCTCAGGTGTTCTCGTGCGTTTTCCAACATTAACTTTGGCATACAGCGAAGGTCAGATTGGCTGGCTTCCGTATATTTTAGAAAGAGTGGATGATGTGTGGAGAGAGCATAGAGCTTGGGGAGGTGTTGCTGACATTGTGCCGGAGCCACCGTCAACCTATTACTACCGTCAGGTTTTTGGCTGCTTCTTTCGTGACAAGCACGGACTTAATTCACTGAATGAAGTGGGAGTAGACAACATCACCTTTGAAACTGATTATCCACACACTGACACCACTTGGCCTAACACTAAAGAAGTCGCTCAAGACATGATGGGTCATTTGCCGCAAGATGTTGTTTGGAAGATTGTTAGAGGTAATGCCGCTCGAATGTTGGGAATAAAAATAGAGAATCAGCCAAAATCTTCCTAACGACTATTATTGTTCGCGATTTTTTTCTAAAATTCTATTATGGACCGACTATCTGAAATCCTTCTCAAGGAAGATTGTGCTGAAGGTTTGTGGGCATCTGTTAAATCTGGCGAAATGGATGACATTATTCCTGAACTGTCACGTCTGGAAATGGAACAAGACCCCATACATAAACACAAAGATGTTTTGGCTCATACGATCGCGGTTGTCAATAAAACAAAACCTGACGTAGTTGTCCGCTTGGCGGCTCTTTTCCACGACATCGGAAAACCCGACACAAGATCTTTTTCGCATGGGGGAGTCACTTTTAGACATCATGAAGAAGTTGGAGCGCGAATTGCTCGCAAAAGACTAAAAGCTCTTGATTTTCCAGAGGAGATAGTTCAACAAGTAAGTGAACTCGTGAGACTCTCTGGAAGGTTTAAAGGTTACGTAGATGGTTGGTCAGATTCAGCTGTGCGTAGATATGCAAGAGATGCGGGACCCCTGCTAGGCAAGTTGAATCATTTGATCCGTTGCGATTGCACTACGCGAAATCGTGTAAAAGAAGAAGGCATTCAAGCAGCAATGGATGATCTCGAAATACGTATCAAAGATCTAGCCGAGGAAGAGAGAGTTAAATCAGAGCGCCCCGGTTTAGATGGTGATGAGATCATGGAGTATCTGGGTCTAGAGCCGGGTAGAGAAGTAGGTCAAGCTTTGAAGTTCCTCTTAGAGATAAAGAGAGAAGAGGGGGAAGTTGAAAAGGAAGAACTGAAACAACGTTTGAACACCTGGTGGTCGTCAAGAAGTCAGTGACTGCGTTAACTTTGTGTTAGCTGAGATTATGTCTTGGATAATCCATTCAGCTATTTCTGAAAGTCCTTGTTCTGTCAGATGAACACCATCATCGCGTATTTGTTTTTCTCTACTGCTGCCAATTTCACCAATGAATTCCTTGTACGGAGCAATAGTCGCGTAATCAAGATCCGAAACTGCATCAGCAACCAATTGATTAAGGGCATCGATACGATCAGGATGATTTTGAGGCTTTATTTCTCGACGCAGATGTGCTCCTTCCAACCAGTAAACGTGAGCGCCCGTTGATGCGAGAGTTTCAGTAGCAATTCGGTATTCGGACGAGATGTAATTGTCGTAGGCAGCGGTTCCAACCCAAACCCATTCTTCACCCAAAGAAGGAATTAAGCGGTCTGTTACATCCCAAGGAGTGATATGTCCAATTACCACGTCAGGTTGAAAAATTTCAACTGCCGTAGGCCATGACACTATGTCCCTATCCAACATCTCATGTGAAGGTACTGGGTCATTCCAAGCAGAACACAGCTCTCCTACAGGACCTTCTATTCCTTCAGGGATACGTTTCTGTCCGTAGCGGCCAACAACACATCCAAGATGAGCTTCATTCATGACTACGATTTCGCCCGGATTTTCTAGTGACCAGCCACACAGGGCTTCAGCAATTTGTACTGACACTGAGTCGCCGACAACAAGAATTCGTGTTCTTTCATCGCTGGGCGGTGGGAGCAATCCTTGTTGGACGCAGACACCCCCCGCAGCGGAGAAGTCTTCGCTAGCATCGGCTGGTCTCGTATTGACCCAAAG
>DBNM01000032.1:0-911 GCA_002299135.1 Candidatus Neomicrothrix sp. UBA672
TGTCGAAGCACTCAACAAAGGTGCTGACATCGTCATAACAGGACGCATAACTGATGCCGCTGTCGTTTGTGGACCTGCAGCATGGCACCATAAATGGACAAGAGATAATTGGGATGCTCTCGCTGGTGCCGTAGTAGCGGGCCATGTAATCGAGTGTGGAACCCAAGCAACGGGCGGAAATTATTCCTTTTTTACCGAAGTCGATGGAATGAGTCGCACTGGTTTTCCTTGGGCGGATATTGCTAATGATGGTTCTTCTGTAATTGGAAAACATGAAGCCACAGGTGGTGAAGTTTCTATAGGAACTGTCACCTCACAACTTCTTTACGAAATTGGCTCACCTTCCTACCTGGGCCCTGATGTAACTGCAAGATTCGACACTTTGGAATTGAAACAAGTGTCGCCTGATCGAGTTCTAATTGAAAACGTAAAAGGTGAGCCACCACCAGAAACATTAAAAGTGTCAATGAATAAACTCGGGGGTTACAGAACCGATATGTCAATTGCTTTAACTGGTTTAGACATCGAGGAAAAGGCGAAACTCGTGGAAGAGGCATTCTGGAAAGCATGCCCTCATAAACCTGAAGACTTTGAATCCGTTAAAACAAAAGTTGTTAGGACAGACAAGGAAGATCCTCAAACTAATGAAGAGGCAGTTGCTTTATGGAGAATAACCGTAAAAGACTCAGATGAAAGAAAGGTTGGCAGGGCTATCTTCAATTCTGTAAACGAGCTTGGTTTAGCAACCATCCCTGGCATGTTCGGTATAGGGGGCGGTGGAAATGCTAGACCATTTGGAATTCATTGGCCGGCTCTAATTCCAAGCGACTTGGTTCCTCAACACGTGATAATCCTCGATGGTGAACGAACCATTGTCGAATCCCACATCTTGGGCGACCCTGTTAACGTCG
>DBNM01000032.1:1306-4491 GCA_002299135.1 Candidatus Neomicrothrix sp. UBA672
GTAGGAGCAAGATCTGGCGATAAAACAGGTAATGCCAACCTCGGGGTTTTTGCAAGAAATAAAGATGCTTGGCTTTGGTTGGATAGTTTCTTAACAACAGAAAAATTTCAAGAACTTTTACCTGAGACAGCCGAATTGCAAATAGATCGATACCGACTGCCCAAGATATTTTCGCTCAACTTTTTAGTTCATGGGCTTTTAGAAGAAGGAGTTGCTTCTTCCACACGACAAGACAGCCAAGCTAAAAGTTTTGGAGAATGGCTTCGTGCCCGAGTGGTAGACATACCTGAAAGACTCATTGACTGATCATGGACTTTGACTTCCCACCCGAAGATGATCCTCGACGAATAGAAATAAGGGACTGGATCTCCAAGAACCCAAATCCCAGCAATCAAGAATTAGTCGATGCTGGATATGTGGTACCCCACTGGCCTGAACCATGGGGGGTTTCTGCTAAACCAATGCATCAATTGATAATCGATGAAGAGCTTAGAAAAGCTCGAATACGTCGACCATCCAATCCAATAGGAATAGGTTGGGCTGGTCCAACAATTGTAGCTGCAGGTACCGATGAACAAAAAGAGCGTTTTCTCCCCCGTCTTCTAAATGGCGAGGATTTTTGGTGCCAATTATTTAGTGAGCCAGACGCTGGTTCTGACCTGGCTAATCTTTCAACCCGAGCTGTACGCGATGGTGACGAATATATAATCAATGGTTCAAAAATCTGGTCCAGTCAAGCTCACCAAGCTGCTTTCGGAATATTGATAGCACGAACTAACCCTGATGCTTCTAAACATCATGGGATCTCTTATTTCATATGCCCTATGGATCTTCCTGGAATATCCATGGAACCAATAGTAGATATGACGACCGCCCACTCATTCAATCAAGTCTTTTTCGACGATGTAAAGCTTCCAGCTGAACTTTTAGTAGGAGAAGAGGGTGATGGATGGAGATTGGCGAGAATGACTCTGGCAAATGAACGTGTCTCTCTATCTTCAGGAGGGTCCCTGTGGGGAGATGGTCCTTCAGTCGACACTCTGCTCGACTTAGTAAGAGATTCAGGTGGTGAGACCGACCCAATTGTCCGACAAAAATTAACTAGTCTTTACTGTGAATCTGAAGTACTTAGACTCAATAGATTAAGAACTCTAAGTGCAAGACTTGCAGGAAAAACTCCGGGGCCTGAAGCCTCGATCCAGAAGTTAATGGCCGACCACCACGGACAAAATGTAATGGAAACAGCCAAAAATCTTTGCAACGCTTCAGGAATGATTAAGGGGTCGGGCCCCTCTGGAAAAATTGACTCATTATTGAGCTCCGGCCCTACGCAAGTAAATGTCGATAGAAGAAACTTCCCCGCCAGTGATCCGATATGGCATTTTGGGTTCCTTTTCTCCCCTGCCCTTACCCTCGGAGGGGGAACATTCGCCGTTCAACGAAATATCGTAGCTGAACGAGTGCTAGGTCTTCCGCGTGACATAGATGTTGAAGAAGGAAAAACTTGGTCGGAAGCAAGAAAGCGATGAAAGATACGCTACTCAAAACACGTACGGCAAGTATCGACTTCTATTTAAAAGATATTCGTCCTCCAAAACTGGTTCTTTCAAAACAAAAAGAAAGTGAACTGAGTGAACGTCAACGAAACCTTCTCTCAGGTTTGGGAAAACTTTTCAATAAAGGCTTCGCCCATCTCACTATGGCAGAAATTGCGAAAAGCCTTAACTGTTCTCTAAGAACCCTTTACAGCCTGGCTCCCAGCAAAGAACAACTCGTTCTCATAGTTATCGAGAGAAACCTATGGGCTAGAGGCAGAACAGCAATGTCTGCAATATCACCTAATATGCAACCCTTAAAAGCCATTCGCATCTATTTACAAGCCGCTAATGTAGTGGCTGCAAAAACAACGGAAGCCTTCGCCCAAGATCTTCAAAAAATTCCTGCAGCTCAAAAATTAATTGAAGATCACAACTCTTACCTCATCGCTATCACTCACCGCTTACTAGACATTGCTGTGGAAAAGGGTGAGATTGGAAACGTTGATACGGCAGCGATTGCACGACTGATGGCAGGGATCGGACGAGACTTTTCCAGACCTGAAGTCATTGGCTCTCTTAGATCTTCACCCAAAGAAGCAGCTGATGAAGCTCTCGAGCTCATACTCGTAGGGTTAACTAACCAAAATCGATAATCGAAAACAACCAATTCAATTTTAAGGAAGCACATGGATATTAACGAAACAATCAAAGACCTTGTTGCAGAGCAACAGGCCCTTGACAATGTCGTCGCACAATTAGATGATCAAATGTGGACAACACCTACTTCTAGCGATAGGTGGAATGTAGCTGATCAAATCGGACACCTAACTTATTTTGACAATGCAGCTTCTTTGGCAATAACTGATCCTGACAAATTCAGATCTTCTGTAGACGATCTTATTGCTTCAGCTGTTAATGGCTCTGAAGCATCTGATGATTTCACACTTGGACAATATCGTTCACTAACCCCAGAATCCCTACTTGCCACGTGGAGAGAAGGTCGTGAGAATTTAGCAAGTGCAGCCTCAACACTTGACAATGAAAGTCGTGTTATTTGGTATGGGCCTTCAATGGGTTCAAACTCATTTCTGACCGCAAGACTCATGGAAGTTTGGGCACATGGCCAAGACATAATTGATGCAGTGGGAGGTGACCGTCCAGATACAGAAAGACTCCGTCATATTGCTCATCTTGGTGCTATTACTCGTCAATGGTCGTACCTTAACAGACGTCTAGAGATCCCAGAAGACGAAGTTTACGTTTCATTAGCGGGACCTGATGATCAGATTTGGACTTGGGGGCCTTCAGATGCAATGGACTCTGTTGAAGGATTTGCTAAGGATTTCTGTCTTGTGGTTACCCAGCGTCGACATCTGGGAGATACGGAGCTTAAAGTAGAAGGAGATCTCGCAAAAGAATGGATGGAGCTTGCACAAGCTTTCGCTGGACCCCCTACTGACGGTCCTGCGAAAAGGAGTAACTGATGAACCTTATAGGAACAGAATTTGAAGATGGAGTTTTAACCGTAACTCTCCGCGATGAGGAAAACAGAAATGCTCTCAGTGCAGGACTAACTTCAGAGTTATCGCAAACTCTCGATGAAGCAGAAGAAAACCCTGAAGTGCGAGTAATTGTCTTGACTAATAG
>DBNM01000067.1 GCA_002299135.1 Candidatus Neomicrothrix sp. UBA672
ATTCAGCGTTTATTGCCAAAGAGTGCCCGGTAAACACAGGGACTCTAACGCATACAGGTGAAACTAATAAATTAGGAATATTTAAAATTTTTCGACTCTCATTCCGCAACTTTTGCTCTTCATCGGTTTCTCCTCTGCCATCATCAACAAAAGACCCTGCATGAGGCAAAACGTTAAATGCAATTGACTGCGGAAAAGAACTAGGTTCAGGAAATTCATGAGCTTTACCATCGTAAGCAAGTTGAGTGGCTTTACCTGTAGCTGAATTAATTTGCCCTTCTAGTTCCTCTACACCAGCTAAACCTGCTCCGGAAACAGCTTGATAAGTCGAAATTCTAAGTGATAAAAGTCCCGCACGTTTATGCAATGGCGATAAAACTGGCATGGCAACCATTGTTGTACAGTTAGGATTTGCAACAATTCCTTTTGGTATTTCATCAAGAGCTTCTGGATTAACTTCGCTAACTACAAGGGGTACTTCTGGATCCATTCTCCACCCAGATGAATTGTCAACTACTGTCGCCCCTGAAGCTGCGATTAGGGGTGAAATTTCCAATGAGGCTGTTTTACCAGCACTTAATAAAGCAATATCAACATTAGACCAATCTGCTATTGCGGAATCCTCAACAGTTATTTCTTGATCCCCCCAATTCAACTTACTTCCAGCTGACCGAGAAGATGCCATAAACCTAATATCGCCAACAGGAAATTTACGTTCCCATAAAAGGGCTCTCATTACTTGGCCTACTTGTCCCGTGGCTCCAACAACAGCAATATTCATATATTCAGACTAGGGGGGTTCAAAACAGTGTTCAAAATTTTTAGATAATTATTTTGTATCAATATCATCTGTTTCTTCTTTAGGCCAAATATCCAAAAAATCATTAATAACACTCTCCGACTGTTCTAAATCCTCCGCATGCTGGTTGGAAAGCAAACCAGTAAATGTGGTTAATAACGGATACCCAGGGCCGCAAGAATCTTCGACATATCTACCTAATTGATTTGAAGCATTTAAAAAAGAATCAAGACTGACAGAATCCCGAGAAAGAAGAGAAGAAGAAATTAACCCTTGTATGCGAACTGTAGTGGCATTTTGAGATTTAACTGAATTTAATGCTTCAGCTAACTCTTCATAAAAAGAAACAAGATCAAAAATTTCACTAGCTACTACAAAAGGAACACGTGCTGATACCCAACTGACTAATTCTTCAGATCGTAAAATTAATTGCTGTAAAGTTTCCGCTTCACTTCTGTCCATAGCTACTAACTCTTTTTCAATTCCAATCATTAGTTGTGCAGATTTTTTTGCAAGAGCGAGACAAAAACCTTCTGGAATTTCCGTAGTTAAAGGTTCGTATGTAGGAAGTGGAATTAACCTTGCATCCGGAGAATTTTCTGCATTAGATGAAAGCTTTTGATTTTCTTCATTTTCTACTTTTAGTAAAGTGTCTAATGGCTTATTTTGAGCTGTGTCAGAACTGCGGAGACTTGCGCCACATCCTGTCAACAATGTGAGTATCAAAACCCCTGAAATTAGTTTTTTTGACTTAATTAATAGTTTCAAATCTTTTGCCCTATTCCAGATAACAAATTAAGAAGATAGGTTGCTGAATCACCGCAGACAGAAACTAAATATTGTTCCAATCTTTCTTGGGCTTGGTTTATCGAAGTTCTCTCCTCAGCCAATTCAGTATCCACCCTGACAACAGCGGCAAACATTGCTTCTAATACTTCTTCTGGTTTAGCAGCGGATCCTAAATCTCTAAAAGACTCAATCATCACTTCAGAAACATATATAGATGCATCACGGACTATTGATGCATCCCCTGCAATTGATATATCAACATTTTTTGAAAGCCAAATATAAATCTCATCAGACATTGAAAACAATTCAATTAACAAATCAGGATTTACTGTCGGACCCTCTTCAACTTGGATACCTTGACGAATGATCGCTGTCATCATTTCCGCCATACGATCAAAAAGGCCACTGCATACAAGATCATTATTTTGATAATGACCGAATTTCGCATCAAGTACACAAGTAACCAAGAAATCCAAAATTCGACTTTCTAATAAAATTGCTTCTACTTTTTCAGACATTTCAGCCGAATCAATTTCGGAAAATAAAATTTCAAAAATTGGAACTAACTCTTTTTCTCTAATAGTTGAAAGAACACAATCAGTATCATTCGGAAAAGTTCCAAAGGAATTAGTTATCCCTTCTAAAATCCCTAAGTTCGCAACCGTAACTAGTAAGTCGCATAGTTCTAATGCGGAAAGAGCAATCTCTTTTTGTTCAACATTTGGGCCTTCACTAGTTATAACACTGACTTGTTCCGGACTAAAAAAATTAAGCAATTGATCTACTACACAACTCATCTGAGATTCAGAAAGGTTATAGAGGTCAGGGTTAGTAGAAAAATCTCCTTGCGACAGAAAGTCATTCGATTCGCTAACTTGACTAGAAACTTCTGGAAAAAATCCAGTTTCACTATTATTTTCAACCGATACTTCAGAACTGCAACAACTCAATAGAGCCATTACCAAGACACTTAAAATAAATTTTCGAAACATAATCTTTACCAGATAAATCTTTTTCTTGATGGAAAAAAAATCCTAAAAAGAAAGATCAAGATTCCGCTAATCCGAAGGTCTCATGGAGTGCTTGAACCGCTTCATTGATTTGATTTTCTGCAACCATACAACTAATTCGAATTGCTGACGTTGAAATCATTTGTATATTAATTCCATTTTCAGCAAGAGTTTCAAACATAGACGCCGCAACACCTGGATTCGACCTCATTCCCGCCCCGATCACAGTAACTCGCGCGACTTCTGTATCTGATGAAACCCCAGAGGCTCCAATATCTTCAACTAAATTCTCAGCTATTGACATCGAAGCTTCAAGATCACCATGTGGAACTGTAAAAGATATATCAGTAACACCGTCCTCTGAAGTGTTTTGGACAATCATGTCAACATTTACATCAACATCCGAAAGGGCGCGGAAAACACTCGCAGCTATGCCAGGCTTATCTGGGACACCTGAAATTGTCATTTTTGTCTCAGAAGTATCATGAGTTACCGCTGAGACTATTGCTTGTTCCATTTCTACTTTCTCCTCTCCTACCCATGTTCCTTCTTGCCATGTGAATGCCGAACGAATATGCAATTTAACTCCATGAGTTCGAGCATATTCAACAGATCGCATTGCTGGCTTCGGGCAACCAGTAGCTGTCATTTCTAAAAGTTCATCAAAAGATACATTGGTCATAAGTCGTGCTGAAGGAACTATACGAGGGTCAGTCGTAAAAACGCCTGTTACATCTGTGTACAATTCGCATGCATCAGCTTTAACAGCATGTGCTAAAGCAACCGCAGTCGTATCAGAGCCTCCTCTACCTAAAAAAGTAACATCATTATCAACTGATACACCTTGAGAACCTCCTACAACTGGAACTCGTCCTTCAGATAATGCCATCTGTATACGCTCAGGTTTTACCTCCACAATTTTAGCATTTTGATGATTTGTATCAGTTAAAAAACCAGCCTGACTTCCTGTAAATGAATCTGCCTCAACTCCTAAATCATGGAGAGCCATACATAACAAAGACATTGCTTTCCGTTCACCAGCAGTGATAAGCATGTCCATTTCTCGACCAGGTCTTTTACTAGACACATCTTCAGCTAAACGCAATAATTCATCGGTTTCTTTACCCATAGCAGAAACAACTACAACTACCTGATTTCCACTATTAACAGTGCGTGCAATATGATCCGCAACAGCTCGAATACGTTCAGGGTCTCCTACTGCGGTTCCGCCAAACTTTTGAACAAGTAGTCCCATAGACATCTACGCTAGCGGCCATAAAGCATCAGATTTGCGCAAATTAAATATTGCTAAAACAACTTAAATTAATATGATTTACTATGGTGAAAAAAATATGGTGAAAAAAACTCGTCGATCGATACAAACCTCAGGAAATCATTCCAATAAAACAAAAATCACTGCAGCTCTTTTAGTTTTTGTTCTCATGGGCAGTGGAATCGCTCTCATTTTTTCAAATTCAGATTCGAATGAAAATATAAACAACGAATTTTCTAGCAATATTGTTCCTACAAATTGTCCCGAAAATGATAAATCCACACCACGAACTATTGACTTCATAAGGCGGCCGCCCCGCTGCATAGAACTAAACAAAACACATACCGCTATTTTCGATACAACTGAAGGTGAGATTAGATTTCTATTAGATACTTCTCTGACTCCCAATACAACAAATAATTTTGTTGTATTGACTAACTATGGCTACTACGACAACACTCTTCTTTTTCGTCTTGATCCATCTATAGGAATAATTCAAGGTGGCTCACCTCATACCAACGACTGGTCAGACCCAGGGCCTGGTTATACAATTTCAGATGAAGGAGGACTTTTCTTACCTTTAAGCAACGGAGGCGTAAAAGGCCCTTTCACATATTCACCTGGACAGTTAATTATGGCTCGCTCATCGGGTCTTAATAGTTCTGGTGCCCAATTTTTCTTTTCTACAGATGAAAAAGTAAGCCTGCTAGATAGTCAAGGTAGCTACATAGTTTTCGGTGAAACAGATGTACAAGGCTTGTCTATCCTGAAAAAAATGATGGATTTATATGAAATAGATGAAAACTCCCCTTATGGAGGTGGCCCAAAAAGACAACTTCTTATCCGATCAGTGACTATCGAAATAGAATAAAAAGTTCTATCTCCAAGTTGCACTTTGATGGATAGCTTTATTGTCTTCTAACCACCATCTACCAGAAAATTTCCACTCTTTTGATTCGCTATCTGAATCGGTTTCATTATTGATGCGAAAAACATCAACTGCCATTTCTTCGATAGCAATTTTTATCGCTTCCAACTCTTCTTTAGAAGCACCTTCTGCTTCAATATTTAAGACTTTCATACTTTTCCTAAAGTGGAATGTTTCCGTGTTTACGTTTCGGGGTTTCAGATCTCTTAGAAGCCAACATTTCTAATCCATCAATCAATCGTTTCCGTGTCTCTGCTGGATCAATGACATCATCTACAAATCCTCTTTCTGCAGCAACGTAAGGATTAGCAAAACGCTCAAGATAATCTTCAACTAATTCATTTCGTTTTAAATCGGGATTCTTCTCTTCTTGCAATTCACGACGATAAATAATCTCAACTGCTCCTTGAGGTCCCATAACAGCCAATTCTGCAGTCGGCCATGCAAGTGAAAGATCTGATCCAACTGATTTTGAATCCATAACTACGTAAGCGCCACCATAAGCTTTTCTGGTTATTACCTGAATACGAGGAACGGTGGCTTCACAGTAGGCATAAAGCAGTTTGGCTCCGTGTCTAATTATTCCTCCGTACTCTTGATCGACTCCTGGCAAAAAGCCAGGAACATCGACAAATGTTATGAGTGGAATATTGAATGCATCACAAGTGCGGACGAAGCGTGCCGCTTTCTCAGATGCTTGGATATCAAGCACACCAGCAAATCTCATTGGTTGATTTCCTACCACTCCAACACTTCGGCCGTTTAAACGTGAAAATCCACAAACAATATTCGCGGCCCATGAAGAGTGATATTCGAGGAACTCACCATCATCGACTACAGTTTGAATTATTTCTCTCATTTCATAAGGCTGATTTGAACTCTCTGGTAGTAATTTATTTAACTCGGGGCATAGTCGATCTCTATCATCACTGGTATCGAACGAAGGCACTTCAGAAAGATTGTTTGACGGGAGATAAGACAACAAAGTTTTTACTTCATCGAGAACTTGCTTTTCATCCTCACCAACAAAAGTTGCTACTCCCGATTTTGTCGAATGACTTGAAGCACCACCCAATTCTTCTAAAGTGACTTCTTCACCTGTAACAGTTTTAACAACATCCGGTCCCGTTATAAACATATGAGATTTCTCTCTGACCATAAAAATAAAATCTGTCATTGCGGGACTATAAACAGCACCGCCAGCACAGGGTCCTAAAATCACACTAATTTGAGGTACCACCCCCGAAGCTTGAACGTTACGCCAGAAGATCCCGCCGTAACCATCTAAACCAACCACTCCTTCTTGAATTCGAGCTCCTGCTCCATCATTTAAACCGATCAACGGCGCACCTACTGATAGAGATAAATCCATCACTTTATGAATCTTCTCAGCGAAAACTTCTCCAAGTGCCCCGCCAAAAACAGTGAAGTCTTGAGCGAAAAGAAAAACTTTTCGTCCATCAATTGTTCCCCACCCTGTAATAACGCCGTCTGTATAAGGTCTCTCTTCAATTCCACTTTCATGAGCTCGATGTCGTACCAGCATGTCAAGCTCATGAAAAGACCCAGGATCAAGAAGATAGTCAATTCTTTCACGTGCTAAAAGTTTGCCTTTTTCATGTTGTCGTTCCACAGCCCTTTCCGGGCCTGCATTTATTGCTTCATCTTTACGACGTCGTAAATCTTCTATACGGTCTGCCATTGAATAATCAGCCATGCAAAAAGGTTAACCGGCATGTGGGATATAGCATCAAGTAGCCGGCAACTTTAAACAATTCAAAACTAAAGTATTAGTAAAGATATGAAAAATCCTGAAAATAATAAGAATTATCCAAATGAATGGCTCGGAGTTTTTTGTGGGGCCTATATGGGTACTGATGAAACAGTTCATGAACTTGTCAAAGAACTAGGGAAATCACTTGCTCTTAACGGAATTGGTTTAGTTTACGGCGGTGGTGGAGTCGGAGTTATGGGCACGATTGCAGATGCTGTGTTAGAAAATAATGGTTGGGTAACGGGTGTCGTACCAAAAAACCTTCTAGAAACAGAAATGGCTCACACTTCTCTAGATGAACTCCTCATAGTTGAAACAATGCATGAGCGGAAAAAAACCATGTATGAAAGAGCAGATGCCTTTTGTGCTTTACCGGGTGGATTAGGAACTCTTGAAGAAGTTTTTGAAGCTACCACTTGGACCAAATTAAAACTTCACGAGAAATACAAAAGCGTGATGTTATTAGATAACAATGGTTTTTGGTTGAGTTTTGTCGATTTGCTTGACAGCATCACTTCTTCAGGATTTATTAAGCCAGAAGACAGAGCAATTATTTCTCGTTTCGATTCAGTTTCAGCATTAATTTCAAATTTTAAAGACTCTTAAACAAGATAAGTTTCATTTTGAAAGATTTTTGAGTCGCTCTGCTAATTTTGAAGCATCAAGTCGTTCGCATAATTCAGTGAAATGTTCTTTAGGAGCAACCCACTCGAGTTCAGAAACATTAGACATTACAGAAACGTTGTCTCGGAGGATTGTGAGATCTTTATACAATTGTGCTTCTTTAAAATTTTGAGAAAGTGTTTCTGCAAGTTTTTCAGCTCCTCTTACGGGAACATCCCACTTATTTGGATCTAACGGAATCTCTTCGATCGTTCCGTAACAAGCTAATAAAAGTGAGGAAGATTTTGCACCCCACCCCGGTAGCCCAGGTATTCCATCAGCTGAATCTCCTACTAATGCAAGAAAGTCAGGTATAGAAGACGGTGAAACTCCAAACTTTTCTTTTACACCAGCCGCGTCATAAATTACTTCTTGCCTCCGATCGAATTGAACAACTCTTCCATCATCTGTAACACATTGTGCCAAATCTTTATCGGGAGAACATATTAGAATTCTATTAACCGATGGGTCTTCTTTAGCTATGCGAGCTGCAGAGGCAAGAGCGTCATCAGCTTCAAATTCAACCATGGGAAATGTAATGAATCCAGCTGCTTCAATTAAAGCTTCGACTAAAGGAAACTGGGACATAATTTCCGGAGGGGTTCCTTCTCCAGTTTTATATCCATCAAATAAGTCATTTCTGAATGACTCGACCACATGATCAGTAGCAACTCCGATATGGGTTGCTCCGTCTTCAAGTAAACGAACTAAGGTTCCTAATACTCCTCGTGTCGCAGCGACTTCGATCCCTTCTGAAGTTTTATGTGAGGGAACTGCAAAATAATGTCGAAACAATTCATAGGTACCATCAACTAGATGAATTTCCATAGCTTTTTCTATTCTTCAAGATTTTCTTGTACTAGTTCAATAAGGGTGCCAAAAGATCCTTTTGGATGAACGAAAGCAACAGTTGTTCCTCGTGAACCCGGCCTTGGTTTTTCATCAATGGCTCTTCCGCCAGCATTTACAAGACTGTCTAAAGCCTTCTGGCAATCGTCGACTCGATAACCAATATGGTGAATCCCTTCTCCTCTTTTATCTAAAAAAATAGAAATAGGTGATTCTGGACTAGTGCCGGTAGTTAACTGTATATAGGATTCTCCAACTCTAATTAATGCTTCTTCGACAGCATCTTTTTCTACCTTCTCGCGGTGACATACTTCGGCTCCAAAGGCCCTACCGTAATATTCAATAGCTGCTTCTAAATCGTGTACGGCTATTGCGACATGATCAATTTGATTTAATATCACTTAGTTCTCCACTCAATTTTTAGTAATTTTTTCCGTTATTTAGCGAATTTTGTAACAAATTTGTCATATTTCTGTAAATCTTGTAATGTAATCGTAAAGTGTTGGGAAACTCCCTCCACCCAACTTTAGAACGCCTGCAACTGGTTAGCTTCCCAGTTGCAGGCGTTTATTTTTACACATTTTTGTATTCTTCATTTACTGGATACCGACCCAATAATGCTCTTCCTAAAGTCAATTCATCTGCGTATTCCAAATCTCCACCGACAGGTAATCCGCTAGCTATTTTTGTCACTTTCACACCCAACGGTTCAAGTAAACGCGCTATGTATATAGCAGTTGCCTCACCTTCAATATTTGGATTCATAGCGATGATAACCTCTTCAATTTTTTCAGGTTCAATTCGTCTAAGAAGTTCTGCGACTTTCAATTGCTCAGGCCCAATGCCATCAATAGGACTTATAGAACCTCCTAAAACGTGATAGCGACCTTTAAATTCAGCCGTTTTCTCTAAGGCGACAATATCTTTTGGTTCTTCAACAACACAAAGCATTCCATTATCGCGTTGACTGTCTTTGCAAATAGGACATAGTTCATGTTCAGAAATATTAAAACACGAATCACAGAATCTAATTTTCTCTTTCATTAGTGAAATCGCACTTGTTAGACGTTCTATATCTTCAACAGGAAGTCGCATCAAATGAAAAGTAATCCTCTGAGCTGATTTAGGTCCAATGCCCGGTAATCGGCCTAAAGCGTCAATTACTTCTTCTACAGCATCAATGTACATAAAATACCATTTCTAAAATAGCCCTATTCTGGTTCAACTACTTCTGCACCTGGAAAAGCTTGCGAAAGTCTTTCAACAGCTGAACCAGAATTAGGATCTGCTTCAACCAAATCAGATAAATCTAGATCTTCATCATTCTTTATCGGTTTTGGGGGTTTTGCAGGATCCGGTGGTGAAGTCGAAGATACTGGTGAAGCATCGACCGAAAGTAAAACTGGTACTACGACACCGAATGTATTTTTAATTGATGCTTCAACCTCTCCCAACAACTCGCTGCAACGTCTGAGATGTGGTTCATTTGGTAGAGAGATTGTTACGCCGTTTTCATCAACTGAAACAGGCTTACCTGCTGAAAATCTAGCTCTTGCTTTTTTTGAAAGTTTGGGCAATAACTCTTCTCCCCACGAATCGAGAAACTGTTGTTTGGTCGGGAAATCTTTTTTTTCACTATCAATTTTTGAAAGGTCTTCTGAAGATTTACTTTTGTTATTTTCTTTATT
>DBNM01000155.1:0-161 GCA_002299135.1 Candidatus Neomicrothrix sp. UBA672
CAGAAACTATTGAATACAGAGACGACCCTGAAGATGACCCTGAATTTGTAGATGTGAGACTGAATGAATGGATAAATAATCGAAAATGGGAGTATTCGATGAACTCTCTATTCGACTATCGAATCAAAATGCTTGAAGATGTTCCAGGGTGGGACTGGGAA
>DBNM01000155.1:512-3089 GCA_002299135.1 Candidatus Neomicrothrix sp. UBA672
ACTGAACTGATACCAATGGATGAACCACCTATGGTCGACTTGACTCGTGCGACAAGAAGTTCTTATAACACAGTTTTTGCTCAGTTAAGTATGCAAATGGGAGCTGAAAGAGTTGTTAATTTAGCTAGAAAACTTGGCGTAAAGTCTCCAGTTCAACCTGTGAATTCTAACGTTTTGGGTACTTCTAACGTTACTTTGCTAGATATGGCCAGTGCCTATGGCACATTTGCAAATCGTGGCGTCTATACACCTCCTTCAATGGTGACTCGTGTCACCCGAATGGACGGGACGCCTCTGTGGAAATGGAACCGGGAACTTGAACGCGCTATTGATTCGAAGTTAGTTGATCAACTGACTTGGGTTCTGGAAGGAACAATTGCTGAAGGTACCGGTCATAGAGCGAAAATAGGTAGACCTGCAGCCGGTAAAACTGGTACAACACAAAATTATGCTGATGCTCTTTTTGTCGGGTACACACCCCAGATCGCTACGGCAGTCTGGGTTGGCTATCCAAAAGGACAAATCCCTATGGTTCCTCCTTTAACCGAACGTAAAGTATACGGTGGTACCTTCCCGGCTCTAATTTGGAAAGATGTAATGCTGGCAGCACATGCTGACTTGCCGGTTAAGGGTTTTGCAACTCCCCCTGCTTCTTCTACCACTACGATCCCTGATAAGGGAGGTCTAATCATGCCTGAGCTAATCGGATTGACTTTAGAGAATGCAGAATTGAATCTAGAAAATAACGGATTGGGAAAGCAAACACTTACTGTAATCGAAGTGACAGATACTGACACTGAGCCAGGATTAGTCCTCGGCCAGTCTCCTGAGGCCGGAACATCGTTGCTTAACTCTTCAAAAATCCTTGTTGAAGTAGCAATTCAACCTACGGAGACAAGCAAAACAAAAGTCCCTGACCTGATCGGAGAGATCTTGGTTGATGTGTCACCGTTATTGGCTTCTTTAGGCCTCGGATATGAAATTGCTCTTATCTCTAACCCTGAAAACGAAAATGAGCTGCCGGAAATTATTTGGGCGCAAAATCCTAATCCTGGCACTATGGTCGATTCTGGTTCTGTGATTTCTCTTCGAATGGCACCATAACTTGAAAGAAAAAATTTCCGAAAAATCAAATTTTGCTCCTACTGCATCTTTGCTTCTCAAGGTTGCTGCAGTTGCCGGGATAATAGGTCTTTGGGCTTACGCTTTCTTTTTCGCTCCTTCAGGAAACCCTGATCGTGTAGAAAGTGAAGTATGGCTTGAAGAAGCAGAAATTATCTGCTCACAAGCTCTGGACGAGATAGCTTTGTTGCCTTTAGCAAAAGAATCGAAAACTCCTGCTGACCGTGCCGAAGTAATATCAAATGGAACACAAGTACTTGAAAAAATGAAAGCCAACTTGGCTGAATTGTCATTGAATTCAGAAAAAGACAAGTTCAATACAAAGAGTTGGTTATCAGACTGGGATACTTATTTGAGAGATCGAAGAAACCATGTAAAACGTTTAACCGAACTAGGAGATATTGAGCCTCTTCTAACAGCAACAGATAGTGGCAAAAGTGTTCTGGAGAGGATGAATGGATTTGCTCGTGTCAATGATCTGGAGTCTTGCATAGACCCTGGAGACTTCTAAACGTTTACATAGTTGAGATTAATTCAAATCCTGTTTCAATCATTCTTGTCAAGCCGTGATCTAAGCTCATCGAATTGATTTCGTTCTTATCAAACCAGCGTAAATCCTGTGATTCGTGATTTCCGATAGGTTCAGAATCTTTAGGGGCGAGCGTTAGATATCTGACGTCGAAATGCTTGTGTTCTTTTTCACCGGGTGGACGCACAATATGTATATCAAGATCTATTGGAATTTGGTATATCTTTAAGTCATTGATCCCAGTCTCTTCTTCGGCTTCCCTAAGCGCTACTCGAGCTAAATTAGGGTCACCATCCGCGTGTCCTCCTGGTTGTAACCATTTTTGGAGTTTTGTGTGGAATAAGAGCAAAATTTTATAATCTTCCTCTCTCACTACTAGCGAGGAGCCAGTCAAATGTCCGGTCTGGCAAGTTCGATCTAAATGATTTGGAAACTTTTCAACGAAATCTAGAAAATCGTTTCGAAATTTTGTGTTACTGCAAGAAGTTATTGTTTGGACAACAGAGATATCTGTCGAATTGTCTAAGTCGTTCTTCTCAAGAAACTTTTTCATTAGAAAGATGCTCGCGGATTTGTACGGGTGGTTTTAAAGTTTCAGTTGTGCCTGTCCTTACCCCGACGTAAACGATTGTCGATGTCAGAACAAGTCGCTTTTCGACTTTCACCTCAAAAGAAACATCAAAAGAAGTATTTCCCCATCTGCTGACATGTGCTTCGACATTCAACACCTCTCCTATTCCTGCTGGTCCATGCCATTCCAAGTTGACATTCTTAAGCATCAAATCCCACCCTAAAGATTCAAAATCACCTTCGAATTCGCGTAGCCAACTATCAACCACATCATCTAGATAGGCAAGGTAGTGGGCGTTAAAGACAACTCCTTGTCTGTCAACTTCCCCATAACGGATCTTTATGTCCATTGAATA
>DBNM01000055.1:0-7730 GCA_002299135.1 Candidatus Neomicrothrix sp. UBA672
GGAATTCCTCATCACGAAACCCCTCGATAACTCGAGTTCCTGCAATCTTCGCTATTTGAGAATGCATCGCATAAGTAGGTTCGAAAACCAGAGCTGATCGCCCATTCCCTCCATACGCTAAGCAGATTGACTGTATTATTTCGTTAGATCCGTTAGCAACAAAAACTTCGCTCTCCTTTAAAAGTTCTTTAGCGGCAATAGACGCGCATAATTCACTCGCTGAACGACTCGGGTAACGGTTTAAATCTAATTTTTCAATCTCAGATTCAAGCTCTTGAATGAAAGTGTCAGGAGGAGGGAATGGAGCTTCATTTGTGTTGAGTCTTACTGGAACATCAAGTTGTGGCGAATGGTACCCTTCAAGCACATAAAGATCTTCACGTGGTGAAGGAATTTTACTCATTTTCTATTCCTCTCAAACGGATCGAATCTGCATGACTTTCAAGTCCTTCAGCTTTAGCGAAATTAACAATGTGTGGACCCATTCGCTTTAATGCAGTTTCAGAACTTGTAACAATGTGAGTATCCCGCATGAAATCTGTTACGGTCAGGGCCCCCGAAAACCTTGCACTCCCAGCGGTCGGCAATACATGGCTTGGTCCTGCTAAATAATCTCCCAAAGAAGCTGGAGACCAATTGCCACAGAAAATTGCTCCAGCATTTGATACTTTCTTAGCCACCTCTTCAGGGTTGTTTGTCATAATTTGTAAGTGCTCCGGAGCGACTGCGTCTATTATTTCCACTGCTGAATCAAAATCTTCAACGAGTGCACAATAGCCTCCAGTCTCTAAAGTTGCCTTGATGTTTTCACCTCGTGAAGAATGCGCTACTAAAATCTCCAATTCATTTATCACTTCAGAAGCAAAGTTCTCATCTGTGGTTACCAACCAAGATTTACCTCCCGGACCATGTTCAGCTTGCACTGCAAGATCAACTGCGACAAATTTTGGAGGTGCAGTTGAATCGGCAAGCACCATTATCTCTGATGGTCCAGCGAATGAAGCTGGGATTCCAACCTTCCCGGCGACTTCCTGCTTAGCTAAAGAAACATAAACGTTTCCAGGGCCAACTATCACGTCAACAGGTTTTACAGATTCTGTACCATAGGCAAGTGCGGCAATCGCTTGTGCCCCTCCGATTGGATGCACATCATCTACTTTCGCAACAAAAGCAGCAGCCAGAGTCTCAATTGAGATTCCCTTTTCACTTGCAGGGGGGATAGTTACTGCGATTCTTTTCACCCCAGCTACTTTGGCAACCAATGCCGTCATTAATAAAGTCGAAGGATATGAGGCTAAGCCACCAGGTACATAACACCCGGCACTAGCAACAGGCTTTTGAAAGGTTTCAACAGTTAATCCGTTGTCTTGGATAACTCTATGTTCACCTAATTGAGCTTTCTGGTACCGCACAATCGCTTCTGCTGAAACATCGAGAGCGTCTTTAAATTCTTTAGAAACTGAATCGTACGCTTTCTCTATCGTCTTTTCATCTACTCTTAAATCTTCGATTGAAAAGCCGTCAAACTTTCTGGTCAGATCACGTAACGCCTCGTCACCTGAGTTTCTTACTTGATTAATTATGTCTCTTACAGATTCAATCGGTAGCTCAGCGATCTCAGTTGAGGAGGGTATTAAAGCATTCTTGTCCCCACTTTTTCCCCTGAAATCGATTTGTTTGAGCATCACATAACGCTACCTCGTAGGCGGGTGTGAAATGTAACGATTTATCTTGTTGTAAATTTTTCTTAAGTGAACCAAACTTGTGTATGCAGATAATTTCTAAGGCTGAGCTTTCCTCACTGAAAACTCAACTTGAATCTTTAGTGGCCGCTCTAATCGAAATAAATGACAAATCATCTTCTGAAAATGAGATAGATGCAAGCAATAGAAATCTACTCGAGACTGAACGTCACCTTCGCGGGGCTCTGAGAGAATTAGAGCATCTATCAAAAAGCCTATAAAAAGCTCAGCGCCCCTTAAGGGCGCTGAGCAAGCGAGGCGGGTGGCGGGAACCCGATTCTCGCCAAACCGGGTTGCGGTACCCGGATAATTAAAATTACACGTATCAAAAATCTTTTACCAAGTTGAACTTTTCAAATTTGTGAACTTAAACAAAAATCACTTAACGCACACTCTTCACAAACAGGTTTTCGACTCGCGCACACTCTCCTACCGTGCAAAATCAACCGCAAACTAAATAAACCTCTCTCATCTGCAGGAACCATAGGATTTAGTTCCATTTCCACTTTTACTGGATCAGTCTCTTCAGTAATCCCAATACGTCTCGATAGACGTCCTACATGCGTATCCACTGGTAAACCAGGTAGATCTAAAGCAACACTCCTAACAACATTTGCTGTTTTTCTACCTACGCCGGGTAATGCGGTCAACTCTTCCATTGATGATGGAACCACACCGTCATGCTTATCCACTAAAGATTGAGCCATGCCCAAAAGACTTTTGGTCTTGTTAATATAAAATCCAGTTGATCTAACAATCTCCTGAACGCTCATTTCATTGGCCACAGCCAAACTCTCAGCATCAGGATATTCCTCAAAAAGTTTTGGGGTAACCATATTCACTCTTTTGTCTGTGCATTGAGCTGACAAGATTGTAGCCGCGAGTAATTCAAACGGATTTTTATGATCTAATTCGCATTTAGCATCAGGATATTCCAAACCTAATCTCCTGTGAGATTCTTGCGCTCTGCCCTTCGGTGATCTTGGTCTCCCCATACTCAAACCGTATCGTCTTTCATTCTCTCCAGTAGCATTCTGACTAATGGAACAACTACTTGTTTCCGACGGAACTGACAATGCCACTTTGACAAAAAAGAACGTCTGGGACACAGAAAAAGAAAATAACACTTGGCTTCTTGAACTTAAGATCCTTGAAAATAACGAAGAACGATCCCGTCGCATGCTAGAAGCTGCTGCTCACACTGTTTCTCTTTCTGGAGGCGGCACTATCGAATACTGGATAGAAAATGTAAATGACGAAGATGATAACCTTCCGGTTTCTGCAGGATATTCACCTTTTCGGGATCTAAAAATACTATCTAGAAGCATTCCGGCAATTCCAGCTGAAATAGAGACACGAGAATTTATCCCAAGTGACTATAAGGAAATAATCCAAATAAATAATGCTGCTTTTTACTGGCACCCCGAGCAAGGCGGAATGACCGAAATCAGCTTAAAGGAAACACAATCCGAAACATGGTACACGAATGACGATTTTAGAATACTCGAAGTCGATGGTGAGCTAAAAGGCTTCTGCTGGATGAAAGTTCATGGATCTTCATGCACTTGTTGCGATAAGTCAAAATTGTTGAAAGGGGAAATATTTGTAATCGCAGTTGATCCCTCTTTCCAAGGCCAAGGACTCGGCCGTCAATTAGCTCTAGCAGGATTGGAATGGATGTCTAAGAAAAAAATTCGAGAAGTTTTCCTATACGTTGAATCCGATAATCATCCCGCACTAAAAACTTATAATTCTCTCGGTTTTGAACATCTTTCAACCAACCGTTGCTTTCAACGAGTGATACGTCAAGACAACTCATGAAACGAATAACTTGTACATGCCATCTAAACAAAATGTCTATAAATAAGGATCAAAATTGCAAACTAGACGCTGGGTAAACAGGTACCAAACTCAAACTCTTGTTCTCGGGAACGTATTGCTCTATATGGAGGGTGTTTTCAACATTGCTAGGGGAACATTTTTCGCTCTAATAGGAGCCGGAATGCTCTTAGCCGGATATGGGATAGCAAACGACAAAAAAGTTGCTTGGAAGCTTGGAGTAGGTACATCGTTTCTTTCTATATTGATGCGGCTAACCGCTCAAAACATTGGTTTTAACGTAATATTTTCACTTGTCTTTCCAATCGCTCTTCTAACACTCCTCATTCACCCACAGAGCCGTGAGTACCAAAAAATTTGGTTCAATTAGATGAAACAACCACGAAAGAAACCACCTCTTCCAACTTTTTCTGAAAAGGAACTAACTGTAAGAAAAATGTTTGATCGAATCGCGCCACGTTATGACTTCCTAAATCGACTCATGACCTTTGGTTTGGATACAAGGTGGAGGAAGAAAACTGTCAAACACATGCATGCTCATCCAGGAGGAAAAGTTCTTGATGTCGCCTGTGGTACTGGTGATCTGTGCGACTCTTTGCATAAAGCTGGAATGAAAGCCGTTGGAATGGATTTCTCACGCGGAATGTTGAAATCTTTTAATTCAAATGCCCCGTTGATTAATGGTGATGCTCTGAAGATACCCATACACGATTCTTCGGTAGACGGAGTTACGTGTGGATTTGCGCTTAGAAACTTTCTTGACATAAACCCATTCCTGAATGAAGTTGCACGAATATTAAAACCTGGCTCACGAGTAGCAATTCTTGAAGTCGATGAACCGGAGAACCGTTACATAAAAACAGTTCATTCTTTTTATTTCAACAAAATAGTGCCACTTATCGGAGGACTATTCTCAGATAAGGCGGCCTACAGCTACCTTCCAAGTTCAGTCATATACCTCCCGGAAAAAAATGAGATCATCAAAATGATTGAGCAGTCCGGACTCAGTAACGTAAAAAAATTCCGACTTACTGGTGGAATAGTTCAGCTTCTCGTTGCAGAAAAACCAAAAAATTAAGAAGAGATCAAAAGGCCTGCTGTCAATAAAATTCCAAAGGAAATTTGTAAAGCCCCCACTACCCTCAAGGCACTGTTCCAGCCTTTAATGTCATGTGCCTCATAAACGATCTTGATACTCCTGTAGAGAAGTGGAATAGCAATTAAAACTAGCAGTACCCAAATATGCCACAAACAAACCAATAAACTTAAAAGAAGACTTAAAATAACCATCACTCCAAACAACTTTCGACTCGCTCTTTCGCCCATCAGAACGGAAAGAGTCCGTTTTTGAACTTTTTTGTCATTTTCGTGATCGCGTAAATTATTTACAGTCAAAAGGGCACAAGAAAGTAGCCCAGTAACACAACTCAAAAGAAAAGGTTCAATTGCAAGTCTTTCCAACTGAACAAAGAAACTTCCATTAGTTGCAATTAGTCCAAAAAAAATAAATACCGACACTTCCCCCAGCCCTCTATAGCCATAGGGTTTCGATCCACCTGTGTAAAACCAAGCACCTAAAATACAAATAAGACCAACTGGAATAAGCCAAAGCGTTGTAATCGTCGACAAATAAACACCCGATAAAGCTGCAATCAGAAACATTATCAACGCTGCTTTCAACACTTGAGAAGCTGGAGCTAGTCCCCCACCAACCAACCGAGTCGGTCCTGTACGTGCAAGCCCATCATTACCTCTTACTCCATCGGAATAATCATTCGCATAATTGACACCCATCTGTAAAGCAAGTGCGACAATTAAACACAAGATTGCAGGAAAAGGAGAGAATCCTTCTTCAAATGAAGCAGCCGTTCCAAGTGCAACTGGCACTATCGCTGCAGGTAAAGTCTTTGGACGTGCGCCCAAAATCCATTTATTGGGCATTCTGTTCTATTGACTCTCTAATTTCTCAAGAAGCTTTTTCTAAGATATGGATACCACATGAAGAACCAAGACCTATCACATGAGCAAGACCTACTTTAGCTCCTTCAATTTGCCTGTCTCCCGCTTCACCCCTCAGGTGTGTTGTGACTTCAAATACATTCGCCACTCCAGTCGCTCCTATCGGGTGACCTTTTGAAATTAAACCACCAGAAACATTTACCGGCATGCTTCCGTCTCTAAACGGCTTACCAGAATCAATAAAGTCTCCTGCCCCACCAGATTCACATAAGCCAAGATTGTCATAATGAATCAACTCAGCCGTAGCGAAACAATCATGCAACTCAACTAAATCTAGATCTTCCGGACCCACGCCCGCCATTTCATATGCCTGTGAAGCCGCATTTTTTGTAAGAGTGTTAACATCAGGCTGAACCTGTCCGCTCTCTACATATGGGTCAGATGTTAATACGGAGGCGGAAATCTTTACGGCCCTTTTTTGTGTTTCTGTCGGCAGGGAGCGTAGTTTTTCTTCGGAAACAAGTATCACTGACGCCGCGCCATCACCCGTAGGACAACACATCAAAAGTGTATTTGGGTAGCTCTGAACAGGTGCACCCATTACTTCCTCCATCGAAAACTCTTTTTGATACTGCGCCAACGGATTAAGAGTAGAATGTTTGTGATTTTTGTATGCCACGCGGGCGAATTGTTCGAAACCAACTCCATCATTTTCATAGGCGTATTGCATGCCCGCTTGAGCAAAAACACCTGGCATTGTTTCTGTTCCAAGAAAGCCATCTACCCCCATGGCTGCGCCATAACGACCAGAAGGTTCAAAAACATTACGTTCTGACTTTGTAGCGCCAGACAACAAGCCCATTTTACCCATCTGCTCTACACCGATAGCAATTCCCATATCCGCCTCACCAGCCTTTATAGAGAGGTAGACAGTCCGAATTGCTGTGGCTCCAGTAGCACAAGCGTTTGAAACGTTATAAGCCGGGATACCAGTTTGGCCAATCTGTTTTTGTATTCGCTGTCCCATACTAGTGCTTGCTTGAAAAAGCGTTCCTGCTGCCAATACATCCATATCATGAATCGAAACACCTGCATCTGCCATTGCTTCCAAACTTGCCGTGGAAGCTAAATCAACTGCGTCCTGATCTTCATAACGTGCAAATTTGGTCATACTTGCACCGATTATCCAAATCGAATCACCACTCATTTTATTTCCTCTTTCCAATCTTCCTTTTTAAACAGGCTCATAACCGAACGCTATACATTCTTTTCCGTCATCATCAGTACCACAAGAATAAGTTGTGAGAATCAAATTCATACCGAGTTGCGCGTCCATTGGGTCTTCAAGACCAACTACATTCGCACGCACCGAAGTTCCATCGACTGTTTTCACTATTGCTGATACAAATGGGACCGGAACAGAAGGGGCAGCTCTGTGGACAATGCTAAAAGATGTTAAAACAGCTTCATTTGATATGCGGTTTCTAACAAAATCGGTACCACCGCATGAAGCACATGCATTTCGCCTATCAAAAAACCTAGCAGAACAGTTATTGCATTCGTTTACCTCCAAATAAGGAGACTCGTCCAACACCAAGTAATCGACAATGGGGAGTTCTTCACTCATTCAGAAACCACCAAGCCTTTCTCTAAGTCACTCACTAATAAAGATCATATCGAAGATAATCAATATTTTTCACTGCGGAGAATGCCAACTGCCAAGATGAACCACCTCACCCAAAGGCCTTCTTTCCCGCTTTTGTGAACCTCCAACAGCTACTTCTTCTATATCTGGATACCCTAAAATTAATACTCCTAAAGCTTCATAGCTTTGCGGGACTGAAAAATTTTCTTTTATTCTTTCCTCTCGATCGAACAAACCAATAAAACAAGTTTCTAACTGATTTTCGATAGCTAATAATTGAAGTGCCATAGTCGCGAACGCTGCGTCAGTTAACCAATAAGGAACTTTCCATTCTTTTGTGTCTTCACCAAGGTTCGTATAATTCTTATCATCCTCTTTGTATCTTTCGACATACATAGAAGGAACACCAAATGGAATTATCAAAACAGGTGCTCTGAACAACCCTGGAAAAGGAAACCTACTTTTGTCTTTCCCTAAAAAAGAAACTTCCCAAAAATTATCTACTGATGACTTATCGTCCAGTATAAGAAATTCAACTCCCTGGG
>DBNM01000055.1:8154-9361 GCA_002299135.1 Candidatus Neomicrothrix sp. UBA672
CTCCTTCTGCTCAAAGTCGTTGAAACTGAATTTTTAGTAGAGCTGTTAGACCAACTTTTCGAGGTCTTCAGCCATCGCCCAACCATACGCAATTAACACATCTCCACGCTTCAAATTAAGTGGTTTAAAAAAGGCAGCAACATCAGGATCTAATTTTTCAGGTTTAAGACTTGTGTGGTCTACGACACACGCTGTTTCATCAGATCCCTTTGCAATAAATCTGTGTTCGTCATACGAAAGAGACGACATCCCATATCGCTTAACAAGTCGTTTACCCCACGCTCGGTCTTCACCAGTCTCTTTACCATTGGGGGCAGGAGCTACTCCAGTTAAAGATTTAAATGCTTCAAACCCAGAAGGATCGTTTAATCGTGCTCCCATAACAACATCTTCATCTGGAAATGCCAAAACTCCACGACGAAGGTGTTCAGTAACAATGGCTTTTAAAACCGTGTCCCTTTTACTCGTCCTGCTTATTGAGGAAAGACCTATGATCACACTTGGAGTTCCACCAATTCTCTCAAGAGTAAAAAAAGAAAAACCTTTTAAGCGACCATTTTCACGGGCAGTCGTACACAAAACCCATTCTTCAGTTTGTTTCGAAATTAGTCCTATTCCGAACGGATTCGGTCCCTCAGCACAAAGTTCCGTCATCTCTTCAAGTTCAGCATCCCCTAGCATGCTGCAATCTTTTGTTTCGACCTCTATAGTCATCGAAACCCAGCCCCCGTTTCCAATAAATTAGTCTCTAAAAACAAGTAACCTGCTGAAAATCTCTCGTATCAGCAGGTCATCCATCCTGCCGGATACTAAGCACTATCCCAACCCCAAGGAGTTACTTCTTGCAACTCTTAGAAGTCAAATGAAAGAAACTGAATCAACTCCCAGTAGAATGCGCAATTCGGCAATCAGACCATTACTTGGATCAACACAGAAATCATCAGAAAGTCTAAGCAATTGTCGATCACCAAGACGGAAAAAAACTTTTACATCCCCAGGATAACTACTCAAAAGTTTCTTGATTTCCGACACTGTAATCTCGTCTACTTTTTCTAACGGTAGAGCTACTTGAATTGATTGTCCTAAATCAGCACTTGAAGTTTCAAAAGTTTCCAGCTCTGAGCAAATCAACTTGGGTGAATCTTCTCTTAAATCCAATCGACCTTTAACAAGAAGCACTGAGTCATCAAGTAACTTATGCCCATGC
>DBNM01000097.1 GCA_002299135.1 Candidatus Neomicrothrix sp. UBA672
TAGGTTTGTCGTGGACCGAAGCTCACCATGAAGCCGGAAAATGGGAGCATGTGATTTCCACGTCTGTTGAAGATGCTATGAGAAAAGTTCTTGAAGATCCGACAACTTGCCCTCACGGAAACCCAATCCCAGGTTCAGATTACAAAGAACCTAAAAATATGGCTCATTTAAATGATCTTACAGCGGGGTCCGACTTCGTAGTTGAAAGGATTCCTGAAGAGCTTGAATTCACAGATGGTCTTTTAGAGTTTCTCGAAGAGGCAGAAATAAAACCAGGAAACACAGGCCGAATAACTGCTGTTTCACCTGATGGAACTACCACTGTTGAGATCGGTGGTAATCATATTGGTGTCGGCTCGTTTGCTTCTGAAAGGATTCTTGTTTCCGTTAACTGATTGCCATCCGATCGAGAAAAACAGAATTATTACGAAAGACCAAATTGCAGCAACCCACATGGTATTTGCCGGCATATTGTGGTAATCCGGAAAAATTTTTGACCAAATCTTGTACCAAGGCCAGCTTGTGTCTTCAAAATCTACAATTAAAGCTCTTCGTCCGGTTTGAGCTTCGATAGCAATCCAAATCCATCCGATAGACCCTATAACTGTTGCAAAAATTGTAGGAAAAAGAAATTTTTTGAAGTGATCAATTGCTACTGCAATTGCAATTACAGCTAAAGGCAGAACAGCGACAGTTTGTCTGCCTGGCCACCACCATCCATGCATAGTGAAAGCCAACCACGTTGCAGTAGACCAGCCAATTAGAAAGGGGAAAATTAGATATTGCCAGTTATCAATTTTTTTCTTGCAGAGGAATCCAACGGCAGCAGGAAAAATAAGAAAAGAAGGGGTCCAAGCTGCGAGGCCGAATCCTCTATCTACTAATAGACCTATAAATCTTTTTGATCGACCCCATATGTCAGGATCACCTCCAATTACATTGAACTCATTTTCCACAAAATGATCACCGGCTGAATAGACAGTCCAACCTTGATAAACGAATTTGTGAAAAAGAAGGTAAATGGCTGCCATCAAAACAAAAGACACTGTTGTGTAGGCAGATATAAATTGACGCTCAGTTTTTTTCTTAATTAAGGCAACTAAAAGGAAAATTGTCAAAGCAACTGGCATGTATTTGATGGAAAGCCAAGGGAGGGCAGTGATAGATAGCACAAATACAGTAGCGTTTCTTTTTGAAGGCGTTCCTGTAGCTGATGCGATAGCTAAAACGACGGCTAAGGCTGCTGGAACTTCAGGGTAAATTTGACTTCCATAGCTACACAGCGGAGGGGCCGCACCAAAAGCGCCAACTACCCAAGCCGCAGTTTTTGAAGAGACTTGGAATCTTCGCACTGCCACCCAAAGAGTAGTTGAGGCTAATAAGCCGGCAAAAACTGCTAATAGGGCTCGGGCTCCAACCCATCCTGCTATTCGCATTGGAACGGAAAGAAGTGCGGGAAGGAGTGGGTCGTGTGGACTTAATCTTTGTCCGGACGAATTCATATCAATTGTCTGTGTGTTAAGACCCACTTCATGAAAACTTCTGAATTTTTCTTCTTCAATTTCATCAGAAATGTCTAGATCCAGATCTTCGCCGATACTTAAAGCTGTAAGGAGGTATTGAGGTTCATCAACACTTACCTGAGCCCCGTATGTAGAACGTGAAGGAATGGCAATCGCGGAGATTCCAAAAACTAAAAAGCCGACAAAAAGCATTAACTTTCGTAGAGAATTTTTTTCAACCAAAACTAAGCCAAATGATCGGATCGACGGATAACTAAAATCCAAGTCAAGACAGCTGATAGCAAAACGAGAATAAGTGCCAACAGGCCTCCTTCAGCGACAAAAGCATCTTCAAAAGAATGGAATATTTTGGTCGTAAGAGTCGGGAATTCGAATGGAGCCACAAGAAGAGTTATGGGTAGTTCTTTCATTGTTGACATGAGAACCAGACCTGAACCTGCAAGTAGACCAGGTGTCACTACAGGCATGTCTACAGTAAAAAAACGTTTAACTTTACTTGCACCGAGCACTTGAGAGGCATCTTCTAAGCTGGAAGGAATAGAAGCTACGGCTGCTCGAGCTGGAGCAAGGGCTTGAGCACTAAATCTTACGAGATATGCAAAAATGAGTATTATAATTGTCCCGCGTAAATGTTCAGCAGCCCATGATGTTCTGAGAGTCCAAAAGAACATCGATAATGCAATAAGAAGACCAGGCATGGCAAAAGTTGAAGTCATAACCGCATTTGCGGTATTACCAATTGAAGACCTGTATTTAGCGACAAGATAAGAAACTGGTAAAACAATTGCGGCGGCAATTATTGCTGTGAGCATACTCACCCATGCGGTATTGATTGTTGGTTTGATTATGTCTTCAAATTCTATAAATAAAGGACGACCACCTCTGAATTCTCTTAGTAAGCCATCGGCCGCCCAGTCGCCTAGAGCAATAGTAGGAGTTATAAGAGCTAAAAACACGATGAGCCAACTTCCGGCAATAGCTGGTTTTTTCCACTTGTTCAAGGGAGTGAGAACAATTTCTGCTTGAGTCGTCATGTCGGGTTTTCTAAATCTACGGCTGAAAAGAGTTTCTATAATTACTGCAAAAGCAGCAAGTGACAAAAGTATTAAAGCGAGAGCAAAAGAAACGGGTTGGTTGCTTAATCTTGTAGTCCAGATGGCTCTGGTAAGAGTGTCATACCTCATGAGTTGAACAGCGCCGAAGTCACTGATTGTGTATAAAAAAACTAACAATGATCCAGCAAGCAGTGAAGATGCAATTTGTGGAAGAACAACTTTCCTAAAGGTTGCCCAACCAGAGTCACCAAGCAATCGAGCGCTTTCTTCTAGGGAACTTGGAAGGTTTTTTAATCTGGCAGCGACTGGTAAATAAACGTAGGGATAAGTAAAAAGTGTAAGAACAAGCCAAGCTCCGAATAAACCATGCAATTCCAGTGTCTTGTCTATTCCAATTTTTTCGATGAGATCATTGGCTAGCCCACCTGGGTTTAGTGTCCTTATAAAAGCTGCAGCACCTACAAAGGTAGGAAAAACAAGTGGAAGGGGAAGAATTATTTTGAGTATTCGACGCGAAGGAAGATCCGTTCGGATAGTCAGCCAGGCTAAGCCCGTTCCCAAAATTGCTGCTGACAAAGTAACTAACACTGTCAGGTTTACGGTTCGCAGTAGAGGAGAGAGAGTATGTTCGGAAAAAAGTAGACCTAGAGGATCTGAATCACTGGTTATATTTCTCCAAATTAGATATAAACCCGGACACGCGAAGAGAAAAGCAGTGATTAAAGCTGTTAATTTCAGCGCCAGAGGTGCTCTCTGGCTATGTCGTAAAGAATTACTAGTTAAGAATTCCACTTTCTCTAACTATTCGCTCGGTTTCTTCAAAGCCTCCGCCTAATGAATCAAAGTCTACCGAACCAATCTCAAGAGCTTCCAGAACTGGAAGAATAGGGTTAGGTTTTGAGCCTTTTGCTAGTGGATATTC
>DBNM01000174.1 GCA_002299135.1 Candidatus Neomicrothrix sp. UBA672
CCCCCTCAGCGGAAACTAGTCGGACATTTTCTACCCTAATATCCTCATTAACTCTCGGTTCTTCTTCAGTTGGATTAGCTATTGTTCGTCACTCCTGTGTGGCACGTAGTTACTCCTCCGTGGTTGATTACATTTTCTTACACACAAATATCCTTTAGACTTTTATCGCCATCTAAAGAATAAAGGCGGGCAATAGAAAAAGGAGCCCGCCGTAAAAACCAAAACTCACTTAGAGTGGTCTGGTGGGGTGGGAACCCGCTTTCTATTTATTTTCGCCCTCTAGAGTACCAACATAGAACTGAAGCAGTGCAGAGTTATCTCAGAAAATATTTAATAAATTGGAGGAACAATGAATAGTTTATGGACGCCGGATGGAGAGCACAGTGTCGATCCGGAACAAGAAGCAGAGTCTTCGGAGTTTTCTGAACTCTCACAAGAAGAACAAGAACAGGCTGAGGCATTAGCTGCTGAGATGAACGCAGTGCGAGAACAGTTGGCTGCAGCACCTGCTGAAATTGTTGTGGCTAACCACCTAATGGGTTTATATGAACTTGCAGCAATACATCTTTCTCAGCAACCACCAAAAATGGATGAAGCTTCTCTGGCTATCGATGCCATGGCAGCAGTTTTAGATTCTCTAGCCGGAAGATTAGGAGAAGCTGAAGGAACTCTTAAAGATGCCTTGCATCAAATTCGTCTTGCCTTTGTTCAACTTGGCAACCAGGAAGACGACCCTGGCGAAGAGTGAACCCTTTAATTGCTTTTAATGAACAATCTTGGATAAAGGCAGTTCAATAATATCGGAAGCACCTTTATCCCTAAGTTCTGGAATTAAAATATTTATTTCTGTTTTTGCTACAACAGTTTCAACAGCGTACCCCTCGCCCTTAGCAAGTTCATTAACGGTTGGAGCCTTCATGGACGGTATGGCTTCGAGAACACTCTGCAACTGTTCTGCTGCAACATTCATTTTTACAAGAACCTTGCCTCTAGCTTCTAAAGTGCCTTCCAGAAGTGTGTGAATTTGCTCCATGGCATGACGCAATTCAGGGTTTTCGGCAGACTCACGATTTGCTACCAATTCAGTATGGCTTATGAGTATCGTGTCAATGATTTTCAAACCTGCAGCTTTTAGTGCTCTACCCGTCTCGGTCAAATCCACTACAGCATCAACTATGTCAGGCACCTTAGCTTCAGTCGCCCCGTAACTGAGATGTATGTCCGCATCGACACCTTGTGCAATAAAAAAATTTTTCGTCAGATTTGGATATTCAGTGGAAACTTTTACACCTGAAGGCAAATCTTGCACTTTTTCGTAAGGAGAGTCTTCAGGAACAGCTACAACAATATTTACCGGCCTTGCCGTAGCTTTGGAGTAATGCAACTCCCCTAATGAGATCACATCACTTTCAGTTTCTTCAATCCAGTCACGTCCTGTTATTCCTATATCGAACAAACCATCGGCAATGTAGACAGGGATTTCTTGCGGCCTCAGGATTCTGACTTCATCAATTCGCGGGTCATCAATATTAGCTTTATAGTCAACTTTTGAAGAGCGTCTAACTGAGAGATCAGCAGAATCGAACAAATCCAACGTCGCTTGCTCTAAGGAGCCTTTTGGTAAAACAATTTTTAGCACAATACAAACTTAGCCACTGAGTGACCTGCAAGTGTGTTGATTTTAAATAACTTTCATGAAAGAACTAAATCCAATCGAACGTCCTCACCCAATTGGGTAACATTGACAAATTTTCCTCGTTTGATCGACTCCATAGTCGCTATGCCAGCACCACTTAATAAAGGCTTACCGTCATCACCTCCCATGATTGAAGGGGAAACATAAATTACGTACCGGTCTATCAGTCCTTCCCGATGCATCTGTCCAGCTAAATCAGCTCCTCCTTCAACGAGTAGTTGTAACACTCCTTCATTTCCCAACTTTTGAATCAAACCTCCTAAAGGCCCTTTCCATGATTCAGCAGGTTCAACTTGAGCACCTTCTGGTATTTCACCAATTACAATTCGACGTGGATTAGGACCATCAACAGATCTGACAGTAAGACTGGGGTCGTCGCTCCTGACTGTTCCTGCCCCTACACAAATAGCATCACTTTCTGCTCTTATCTTATGCACGTCAATTCTTGCTTCTTCGCCTGTGATCCAATTGCTCGATCCATCAGGTGCGGCAATACGGCCGTCTAATGTTGCAGCTAATTTGAGAAGCACATAAGGCCGGCCTGTGCGTCGGTGATGAAGGTACGGAGCTAGTTGCTTATCAGCATCAGCAATATTTTGACCTGTATCCACTTCGATCCCAGCGGCTCTGAGTGCGTCAACTCCTGCCCCTGAGACTCTTTCATCTGGATCGATTAATGCCACAACCACTCTCTTAACTCCTGATTGAATAATCGCATCGGTGCATGGGTCTGTACGGCCACGATGATTACAAGGTTCAAGAGTTGTGTATAAAGTTGCTCCGTTTGCTAGTTCTCCTGCATTCTCAAGAGCCTTTATTTCTGCATGTACACCATCTGCTGCTACTGCATTGTGAAAAAATAAAGGCGACTCATTTATTTCGTTGTCTGTTTTAAAAGGTCCGGTTGCACCTTCACCTACGATCTGATCTTTAGCTACAACTACAGCTCCAACCCAGGGATTTGGAGATGAATGAAAACGTGCTTTTTCTGCCACCTCAATAGCCTCAGCCATGAACTTCGAATCATCTTCTGAGCTCATGATCAGACCGGGTGTGGATCAGTGTTATCAGACAGAAGACCAACTGCGTGTGGAATAACATCTATGACCGCTTCCAAACACTCAATGCATCCTTTTTCGGAGCCGGGTGTGTTTATAACAAGTGTGGTCCCTATCGTTCCGGCAACACCTCGGGAAAGTCTCCCCAGAGGATTGACCAATCTCATTGCTTCAGCTAATCCTGGGGCTTCCCGTTCTATTACTTTCAACGTGCCTTCTGGTGTTTGATCTCGAGGACCAAAACCTGTACCTCCCGTTGTGACAATTAATCCATGAAAGTCATGCGCCAAAGACACGAGAGTTTTAGCCACCTCGTCATCGCCATCAGGTGTTACTGAGGTGTCTGCAACAGTCCATCCTTCATTAGAAACACGTTCAACCAATGCTTCACTTGATTTGTTTTCACGTACTCCGTGTGCGACTCCATCTGAGACTGTCAAGATTTTTACTTTTACTTCTTTTTTCACAGATTCTGCTTTTTCGTCCACAAGACAAGCATAACTACCGTCTCGCCTGCTCATGACTTCCGATAAGGTCTCACAATGGAATTAAATGCCTTAGACGGCTACGAAATAGGTGAATTTGAACATAGCGGTAAAAGCAAAACAGTTCTTCGTATTGGTTCAGGTCCTGCTGTGATCATCATGGCAGAAATCCCTGGAATCACACCTCGAGTCGCTGAGTTTGGTAGGAAAGTCGCAGGAATAGGCTGCACTGCAATTCTCCCCTCGCTTTTTGGGGTTCCTGGGGAAAAACCCAGACTTGGAAACACAATCCGAGTACTGCAAAAGAATTGCATATCACGAGAATTTACCTCTCTCATGACTCGACGAACATCCCCAGTCACCGATTGGTTAAGAGCGCTTGCTGCTTTTGAGCATGGAAGGTGTGGGGGCCCTGGAGTGGGAGCGGTAGGAATGTGTTTCACAGGGGGTTTTGCTTTGGGAATGATGCTGGATGAACGACTTATCGCACCAGTTCTAAGTCAACCGAGTTTGCCTCTACCTTTTGGGAAAAGACGAAAGAAATCAATCGGCATTTCCAATGCTGACCTAGAAATAGTCAAAAATCGTGTCGATAATGGGGTTTGCATTTTAGGCCTCAGGTTCTCTAACGATTCGATGGCACCCAGTGAACGTTTTGCGAGACTTCATGAAGAGTTTGGAGATGGGTTTGTGTCTGTTGAAATTGATTCATCGCCCGGAAACACTCATGGGATTAGCACACGTGCCCATTCTGTGCTTACAGAGGAATCTGTCGATGAACCCGGACACCCAACTTTCGAAGCTCTAAAACTCGTTCTTGAACATTTGAAGGAAAAACTAATTGTGATTTAAAACATCACGGTGCTCTGTAACGAAAAACAGACATTCCTTCGCTATCGAGATCTTGAGGAAGGATCATTCCGCCTCTTCCGTGCTTTCGCCAAGGGTCAGGCAAGTCACCTATTTCTTCAACATTCATAAGGTTTCGAAATTTTTCATCCACTCCAACAGTTTCTATATTGGTCAGTGTGCAAACACTGTAAATAAGCAAACCTCCAGATTTAAGCATGGTTAAAGCTGAACACAGTAGTTTTAACTGAAGGTCGGCCAAAACAGCTAGGTCTTCTTCTTTGATTCTCCATCTAGCATCAGCTCTTCTTCTTAAAACGCCAAGTCCGCTACAAGGAGCATCAACTATGACTCTTGAAGCCTCACCTTTTTTGAATGGTAAGTCTGTTCCGTCAGCGACAACCAATGGAAGTTCTATATTGAGTTCAAGAGAATTTGATCTCGCTAATTTCAGTCTTTTTAAGGATGCATCTGCTGCGATTACAGGAAATCCTGCTGAAACAGCTGCACTAGCTTTACCACCAGGAGCTGCGCATACATCAAGTACCGGACCTTCCCCCCATGTTCCTTCCTCTGTTAACAGGTCTGACACCAGCTGAGAAGCCACATCTTGAAAATAGCCATCTTCACGGGGGATCGCTGCTTTTGAACTATTCATACACTTGAGTGCTTCTCTAGCTTCAAGTTCTCCAAGGTCAGACTCAAGTCTCTCCACTATCCAATCCGGATAGCTGTATTCGATCGCTTTTGTGGGCCAATCAACCGTCTCTTTTGCAACTTTGCGCAAAACAGCGTTACATAAGCCCCTTGCCCACTTAGGCGCTAATGAAACTGAACCGTTTACAGCAGCATGGTCGGGTATGTTCATCCAATGAAGTTGGTAGGCACCTAAACGCAAAATGGTACGGACATCCGGATGCAATTTTTTGCTTATGAATCTATCAATCAAAAAATCGCATGATCTACGCATTCTTGTAACTCCATAGACCAGCTCAGTAACTAATGCCTTATCTCTTTCGTCCAGTTCAGAGGCATCCAAGGCGCTCCTTAACACTAAATTCGCGAATGCGGAATCCTTTTCTATTCGACTAAGAACCTTTAAAGCCAGAGCACGTGCCTCGTTATTTTCAGCCATCTCCGAATACGCTATTTTCTTCTAAACGCGCACCTAGTTTCCATGAATCAAATGCTTGCCGGGCTCGATTTTGTGATTGAACCTCGATTAGTCGCAATACACCTTTACCCGTAGTCACATGATCTCCAACTAGTTGACCGGGTAAACCTTGACCCTCTTGGTTGTTTGCTTCAGCTTTCCAGATTTTGAAACGCTCACCTCTAAATGTTGTCCATGCTCCGCCGATTCTGACCAACCGGTCGATTTTTTCAGCATCGTGTCCCCAATCTATTTCTCTTTCTTGAGGGGTAATTTTTTCAGCCCAAACTATCTCTCCCACTTGAGGTACCGGTTCGCCAAGCCCATCTCCGAGTGTTGATACGAGCAGTTCACATCCCGCTTCAATCAACCGATCTCTAAGAGTTTCTGTAGTGTCACGTGCTGAAATTTCTACTTCTTGTCGAGTAAAAACACCTCCAACATCAAACTCTTCTCCTACTTCCATTACGCAAACCCCACTTTTTGTATCACCGGCAAGAATCGCTCTTTCTATAGGAGCAGGTCCTCTCCATCTGGGGAGTAATGAAAAATGAACATTTATCATTGGAACTCTTCCGAGAAGATCAATCGGAATAAAACTTCCATACGCTACGACCACCGCAAGGTCTATTTCGAAATTTTCTATATCTTCTATCTCATGAATCACTGGTAAATCCATTTCAATAGCAGCTCGTTTCACCGGAGAAGGAGAAGGTTCTTCACCCCTGCCCCTTCTGTGGTCTTCTCCGGTTACCACTACTTCAATGTCATATCCAGATGAATACAAACTTTTCATGAACGGAACCGACAACTCGGGGGTGCCTACAAAAGCCAACCTCTTTAAATCATTATTCACTTTGTGAAAACCCAAGACTCTCTCCCACTATCGGGAGTGGAGAAACTGTTGAATCGCCGATACCCATTAGTGTTTTATTAGCCTCACGCTTTTGGTCTTGATCTAAGTGGTCAACGAGCAACACTCCGTCTAGGTGATCCATTTCATGTTGGAACAATCGAGCTTCCAGTTCGTCAGCCTCCAAAGAAACTTCCTTACCGTCTAGGTCAACTCCCACTATATGAATCTGTTTGGGTCGCAGTAATTCCCATGAAAGACCCGGAATCGACAAACAACCTTCTTCAAAAGTCCATTCCCCATCAGCATCTTTTATTTCAGGATTTATCAACACACCTGGACCTGAACCCCAATCGTAGACAAAAAGTCTCTTTTGAACCCCTACTTGTGGTGCAGCTAAACCTATTCCAGGTGCTGAATACATCGTTGACAGCATTTCTTGGGTCAAATGGGCGAGATTCTCTGTTATTTCTTTTACTTCAGTCGCCTTAACCCTTAGTACAGGATCTCCTATGACTCTTATTGTGTTCATACCCATTATGAAAGGTTATCGGCAGAAGGCTTTTGGTTTGACTGTCAAGCTCTTCGAGGATCAATTTCTATCCGAATTTTACCTTTTGGTCGCCCTGCACTCGAGATAGCTTGAGATAAAGCATGACTATCTGCAGCACGAACGAGCCAACAGTCATCACGTGGACCCATAATTTCAATTCCGGGAATTGCACCTAGAGATTTAACCATTTCAGGAGCCGAAGCTCCTGAAATTTGAGCTAAAGCACTGTATGGTGGCAGTTGCAATAAACGTCGTCTCTCAGATTCCGCTTCGATTAGTTTCTCTGGATTTGCGTGATGAACAGCTTGTAAAACTTCGTGCTCTGGTTGTCGGGTTTGGACAATTAGTCTTCCACCGTCATTCCTTTTACCTATTAGCCGTGCAGATCGAATTAACAGAGAAGCCGCCTGTTCCGCAGCTCGAAACCTCGGCGCTAAAAGTTCCTGGTCAAACTCTAGAAACACTATATGAGATGCTCGATCTACTCTATGAAGAGCTGCCTCAGTTCCAATGTAAATATCTGAATCAGGTATTTTTCCTTTTGAATCTGAACTTATTTCTACAACTTTTTTCTTTGATAATGCTTCCAACTCTTCTCTGAGTCTTGCTACTCCTGCACGCAAGTTTTTAAATCTTGTTGATCCACAAGAATCGCACACCACGGGACGATCATTGCATCCAGCTGGACATTCAAGCACATGCTCTTCTTTTTGAGTTAGAGGAATGAAATGTTTTTCACATCTTGCAAGAGAACCGCATCGGTCACATGCCAACAACCGTGACCGACCTTTTCTGTTCAAAATGCAGATAACAGGACCTATTTCATCTCTTAAAATTGAAGTTAGTTTCTGACTTAAAAGACCAGATCGTATTGGGTCGTCAGCTCTCCTGTCGATTATTTCAACAATTGGCCATCCATCTCGTTCTTCTTTACGTGAGGGTTTTATTTGATGGCCCCATGAAATCGCTTCCAACGTAGGAATCGCAGAAACCAAGACACATGGTATATCTTTCCTTTTTGCCCGTTCTATAACTACATCACGCGCGTTCCATGTTGGAGCGCGTTCTTCTTGGTAGGAAGCGTCATGTTCATCGAAAACAACGATCGCACAAAGATCGACTATTGGAGCGAATGCAGCTGAACGGCTTCCTACCACAGAACCTCCAACAGCAGCATTTTTCCATTGTTCCGGCATTAGTGAAACGTGCAATCCCCTTCTCTTTAATCCTGCAGCAAGTTTTTGTGCGCCTGAAATTGAAGGGAAAAGGATCAAGGTGTTGCC
>DBNM01000014.1:0-5484 GCA_002299135.1 Candidatus Neomicrothrix sp. UBA672
TAGTCGGCGCTGCAGTAGTCGTAGTAGTTGGAGGTGGTGGAACAAACCTTCCTCTAAATGGCCCCGAAATCTCGTATGTGACTCCGGCATTGTAGTGATCGCCATCGGCATATGCAGGAACAACTTCAATAGCCTGTTTGTTTGATGGGCCTCTTTGCGAACTGAAATAAAGGCGATCTCTATTTGGGTTGAAGCACGGTCCTGTCATTTCGGACCCTTCGTGTGCTAGGTCGGCAAGACGACAAAATGGTGCGACTTCTCCTTCAGGGCTTATAACCACAAGTTCCATATTCCCACCGTCTTCAGCTACAAATAGATCACCTGAGCCTTCTTCCACAGTGACGTTGTCAACTCCAGTTAACGGTTGCCTGTCATCGATACCATCCCAAATCAATTCATATCTCTGATTCCTAAGATCAACACTGTGGATTCGGTTATTACCTTTTGTAGCAAACCAAATCCATCCATTGTGGTACCAAATTCCTTCACCTCCATCTGTGATAAAGGCCCCAGGAATTTGTTCTTCAGTGGGAACAGAAGCACCAGAAGGATCATCTATTCTTTCCCATGTAACATTTTCGCCGTCTGATACAAGCATGGCTTCTAGAATTCCACTGGAAAGATCCGGATATGTATCCGGAGTGAACCTGTAAAGTAAACCATTATTTTTGTCCTGAGTTAGATACAACTTTTCATCTACTGGATCGACGGCGACAGCCTCATGGGCAAAATACCCCATCGCATCTCTAGCAATTGCAGGATTTTTTCCAGTCGGATCACATTCCCAGACTTTGCCCCATAACGGAGGGAAAAACCCTTCTTCACATGAAAGCCACGTACCCCAAGGAGTTGGACCGCCGGCGCAGTTGGAATGACTACCTTCCAAAATTGGGAAGGCGTCAATTATTTCAGCGTCTTTATTGAAATGTATGGAAGAGACTCCTCCATGTCCTTCAAAACCTGTCATAAAATTAAAGACTTCACTGTTGCATGCGTAGTACCATCCACCATCTCCGTCAGGGAAAGTCGATGCACCATCTGGAAAGATGTGCCATTGATGAGATGTGTTTGGAACCAAATCTCCAGAAGTGGCGATAATTCTAGAAGTGAAACCTTCTGGAAGAATTATTCCATTGGCATCTGGTTGAATTCCTTCTAGCGAGCCATAAGGTCCAACTCCCGGCTCTGCGGCAGACACAGCAGCCATATCTAAAGTCGAAATCATCCCAACTCCTGCTGCACCTATTAGTCCATTTCTTAAGAACTGTCTACGATCCATGGTACGAACACTAACGCTCAATCTCATTTCAAAGAAATTGGACTCTTCTATTTTGAGTGATTAGTTTTTTCGGAATATCTCAAGCAATCTTTCAGCTGCAGCTGTAGCGCTGATTTTCCCCTCTAGGACTGTCTTTTCTAATTGCGGAACTTGTTCAGTTACAGAAGGATGATCATGCAAATCTGAAGATAAACGCTCTTCTACTATTGACCACATCCACTTCAGTTTTTGGATTTTTCTACGTTCTGCCCACTCCCCACTATTTTCAAGAATTTTTTTATGATCTTTAATTTTCTCCCATACTTCATCAAGACCTTCTCCTGTTAATGAACTGCAGTTAACTACTGGAGGCATCCAGTTGGAAGTCGCTGGTTGTGTGAGCCTAAGAGCTGAAATATAATCCTTGGCTGCTTCAAAAGCTTTGGATTGATTTTCACCATCCGTTTTATTAACAGCAATCATGTCAGCCAGTTCCAAAACTCCCTTTTTGATTCCTTGTAGTTCATCTCCTGCTCCAGGAAGCATCAAAACCAAAAAAATGTCTACCATTTCAGCTACGACAGTTTCTGATTGACCTATACCAACTGTCTCCACCATTACTATGTCGTAACCTGCAGACTCAAGCAGAGCCATGGATTCCCTTGTTGTTCTAGTTACACCGCCTAAAGTTCCTGAACTGGGTGAGGGTCTCACAAAAGCACTGGGATCATTCGCTAAACGAGTCATTCTAGTTTTATCGCCTAAAATGCTTCCACCACTAACAGTACTAGTCGGGTCGACAGCTAAAACTGCCACTTTATGTCCGGATTCTATAAGTTTGCTTCCCATCGCTTCGATAAATGTGCTTTTACCGACGCCGGGGACACCAGTAATTCCTATTCGGTGGGCTTCACCGGTTTTTGAAGAAATCTGAGCTAAGAGACTTTCAACTACTTCTCGATCATCTGATCTGCTGGACTCAACTAAAGTAAGAGCCTTTCCAAGAGATGTTCGATCTCCCTGTAAAACCCCTTTAACCAGTTCGTCTAGATCAACCTTCACGACAATTTCTCTAAAAGTTCAAGAGCGGCTTCAGCAATAACTGTTCCAGAAGGGAACACCGCTGCAACTCCAGCGTTTTCAAGTGCGTCAAAATCATCTGGAGGTATCACTCCCCCTACAACAATAGAGATGTCTCCGCGTCCTAAAGATTCAAGTTCTTCTTTCAACTGTGGAACCAGAGTTAAGTGGCCTGCGGCTAAAGAACTTACACCTACAACATGCACGTCATTTTCAACTGCCTGCATCGCAGTCTCAGAAGGTGTTGCAAACAAGGGTCCTATATCAACATCAAAACCTAAATCTGCGAAAGCAGTGGCTATTACTTTTTGGCCACGGTCATGACCATCCTGTCCAATTTTTGCAACAAGAATCCTAGGACGTCTTCCAGAGTCAGTTTCAAACTTGTCAGCGCGATCTCTAACAGTCTGAACGGCTTCATTGTCACCTACTTCACTGCTAAATACTCCTGAAATTGTTCTTACCTCCGCTCTATGGCGTCCAAAAATCTTTTCAAGCGCATCGCTTATTTCCCCGACCGTAGCTCGCGCTCGTGCAGCTTTCACCGATGCAGCTAATAAGTTTTGATTTTTTTCCGCAGCTTTTGTCAACTCTTCAAGAGCGATCTGACACTGTTTTTGATCACGTGTGGCTTTCAGTTCTTCAAGCTGAGCAATTTGTGATGATCTAACTTCAGCGTTGTCGACTCTAAGAACATTTACTAATGACTCTGTCTCAGGACGGTATCTATTTACTCCTATGACTGACTGCTGTCCAGAGTCAATACGGGCTTGGGTTCTTGCAGCCGCTTCTTCGATTCGTAATTTTGGTATTCCAGCTTCGATCGCTTTTGCCATGCCGCCTGAATTTTCGATCTCATCAATGTGTTCCATTGCTTTTTCTGCGAGATCATTCGTGAGTCGTTCCATGTAGTAGCTTCCACCCCAAGGGTCGATAACTCTGCATGAATCAGTTTCTTCTTGAAGAAAGACTTGGGTGTCGCGTGCGATTTTTGCCGAGAAATCTGTTGGTAAAGCTAGAGCCTCATCGAACGAATTTGTGTGAAGTGATTGTGTGTGACCTTGGGTTGCAGCCATGGCTTCTATACACGTCCTAATAACATTGTTATAAGGGTCTTGAGCTGTGAGGCTCCAACCAGATGTCTGGCAATGTGTTCTAAGTGATAGAGAACGTTCATCTTTTGGTTCGAACTGTGACATCAACCTTGCCCAGATAAGGCGGGCTGCTCTCATTTTGGCTACTTCCATGAAAAAATTCATTCCGATTCCCCAAAAGAAACTTATTCTTGGAGAAAATGAATCTACATCTAAACCTGCTTCTAGACCTGCTCTTACATATTCGATTCCGTCTGCCAAGGTGTAAGCCAACTCTAAATCTGCTGTTGCTCCAGCTTCCTGCATGTGATAACCAGAAACAGAAATGCTGTTGAATCGAGGCATTTCCGCACTTGTATAAGCGAAGATGTCAGAAATTATTCTCATCGATGGCTCCGGTGGGTATATGTAGGTATTTCGAACCATGAATTCTTTGAGAATGTCATTTTGGATCGTGCCAGTTAAAGCTTTCGCTGGCACTCCCTGCTCTTCAGCTGCGACGATATACAAAGCCATTATTGGTAATACAGCACCGTTCATCGTCATTGAAACACTCATTTTGTCGAGTGGTATTCCGTCAAATAGCTTTTGCATATCCAAGATGGAATCAATCGCTACTCCTGCCATTCCTACATCCCCTGCTACTCGGGGGTGATCGCTGTCATACCCTCGGTGAGTTGCTAGGTCAAATGCAACAGAAATTCCTCTTTGACCATCTTCAAGATTTCTTCGATAGAAAGCATTTGATTCTTCTGCTGTTGAAAATCCGCCATATTGTCGAATTGTCCATGGTCTGGTTTTATACATTGTTGCATGAGGACCTCTCAAAAAGGGAGCTAGTCCTGGCCATCCATTCAGAAAATCTAAACTCTCTATATCTTTATGGGTGTAACAGTCATTGATCTTGATTTTTTCAGCTGTTTCCCATAGATCACCGTCATTTTGATCTGAATTGTTCGATTCAAGTTTTTCGATTACGTCACTACTCACGTCTGCAGTCTGATCGAATTCGATGTTAGAAAAATTAGGGATTTTAGTCATGACTAGAACCTGGAATTTTTAACAATTCCTGAACTTTTTGTTCATTTTTAAGAACTTCTACGATGCCTCCTGAAGATTCAATCTGCTGAAAAGTTTCCCAAGATTTCTGGGCTAATTGTTCTGTAAGATTCTCAACAAACCAAGACCCTCCGGCAGGATCAACAACGCGACCTATGTGACTTTCTTCCGCGAGTAGAAGTTGGGTATTTCGTGCGATACGTCTTTTTGACTCTCCTCCAGAAATTTCATCTGAGAGAGAAAATGGAATGACAGTTATTGCCTCCGCTCCGCCTATTCCTGCCGCAAATGCTGCAACTGTTGCATTAAATGAATTAAACCAAGGATCTTTTTTGTCCATTGCCTTATTGGAAATAACAGCATGTTGGATTTGTGTTTGGTTCTCTGTTGTTGCTCCGCATTCTTTTGTTATCTGTGCCCATAAACGTCTAGCTGCTCTAAATTTGGCAATAGTCATGAACTGATCACTGTTTGAAGAATAAGTGAAATACATGTTTTGTATAACCGTTTCAATTTCTAATTCTGTTTTTTCGAGTTCCCGTAAATAGTGGACTGCCACGGATAATGAATATGCGAGTTCAGCTGAAGTTGATCCATCAAGTTCTGGATAGAAACTGCTATCGATATCTATAACCTTCGCAAACCCACTTCTGTCTATGAAATCAGGAACCTCTGACAATTCACTGTTATGGTCGCTTTTGGTTCCTTTTTGTAGAGATGCTCCTATGGGGTCTATTCCTAATCCGCCATGACGATCGGACTTTTCTATATCACGCTGATCCCATAGCTCGATCATCCATTTTGCAATCTCTGGACCCTTCACTTGTGGTTTAAACCAAATACTCGTCATATTTAAAAAGACGTCTTCGAGAGCCTTATCTAAATCGTTAATAGACTCAATTCCAATTTTTTCAGAATCAAAAAATAATGATGTTGAACCATTTAGAAGTTCATTCAACGCAGATTTATTCGCCAATTCGGGATTTGAATCAT
>DBNM01000014.1:5610-5843 GCA_002299135.1 Candidatus Neomicrothrix sp. UBA672
CTCGTCATATTTAAAAAGACGTCTTTGAGAGCCTTATCTAAATCGTTAATAGACTCAATTCCAATTTTTTCAGAATCAAAAAATAATGATGTTGAACCATTTAGAAGTTCATTCAACGCAGATTTGTTCGCCAATTCGGGATTTGAATCATCGATTAAAGCTCGGATATCCCAAGTCCCATTTTCATGTCCACCTATTTGATTTCCTCGTGTGAAAGGAGCTACGCCGGGAAT
>DBNM01000117.1:0-2129 GCA_002299135.1 Candidatus Neomicrothrix sp. UBA672
TTTTCTGAAGGAGAAAAAGGTGAAGTTCTCATTGAGACCGCGGGGATTGGTTATCGGGTAATTGTTACTCCCACGACTGCTGTAAAAATTGGCGAAGAAGGAAGCGAAGTATTTGTATATACATACCACTTAATTAGAGAAGCGGATCAGGCTCTATATGGGTTTATAGACCGTGCTGAAAGAATCTGTTTCGAAGCGCTTCTAACAGCCCATGGTGTAGGACCTTCTTTGGCGTTAGCAGTTTTAGGCGTCCATGGCCCCAATGAGCTTTTTCAGGTAGTAAATAACGATGACATTTCTTCTCTCTGTTTGGTTCCAGGGGTGGGTAAAAAAACAGCAACTAGACTTCTGGTCGAATTAAAGAGTGTTTTAAAAATGCCAATTGAAGGAATATCAATTGGCACCGACGACTCAGGAATCGGAAGGTCAGCGATTTTAGAAGTACAAGAAGCTCTAGATGGACTCGGTTATTCACCAGAAGAGATACGTTCAGTTCTTGGGGATCTTGCCGGTGACAATTCCTCTGTTTTGCTTCGAGAAGCTCTCCAGAAACTAGCTGCTGCTTAAGGTTGATCATGCGTGAAGAGTTACTTTCCCCCAACAAGGAACCTGTAGAAAGTGAAATAGAAGTAGGTCTAAGACCTAAAGGTCTTGCTGAATTCGTTGGTCAAACTGAATTAAAAGGCCACTTAAGGGTGATGCTGGAGGCAGCAAGGGAGCGTGAACAGCCTGCAGATCATTTCCTTTTCGCTGGACCACCAGGATTAGGTAAAACAACCCTAGCTCATATAGTCGCTATGGAAATGGGGGCTGAACTTCATATCACTTCTGGTCCAGCTCTTGAAAGAGCAGGTGACTTGGCATCTATTTTGACAAAACTTGAAATAGGAGATGTCCTGTTTATCGACGAAATTCACAGACTCGCAAGAGCTGTAGAAGAAGTTCTGTATCCGGCTATGGAGGATTTTGAACTGGATATCGTCCTAGGTAAAGGACCCGCGGCACGTTCAATCAGACTTGATTTGCCTCCGTTTACCTTGGTCGGGGCTACAACTCGCACCGGACTTATTACCGGACCTCTACGTGACAGGTTTGGGCTTACAGCAAGGTTGGACTATTACGAATCCGAAGAGTTGCAATCCATTGTTCTAAGAACAGCTGGGATACTTGAAGTTGATATAGATGTTGATGGAGCTGCTGAAATAGCGAAACGTTCAAGAGGTACACCCAGAATTGCAAATCGATTATTGCGACAAGTGCGCGACTTCGCTCAAGTTGAGCGAGAAGGGAAAGTTGACGGAGACGTAGCGCGTGACGGACTTACATTTTTTGGAGTTGATGATATTGGTCTAGATAAAGCCTCAAGAGCGATTTTGATTTCTTTATGTGAAAAATTTTCTGGCGGCCCAGTTGGTATAAAAACTTTAGCTATTAGCGTCAGTGAACCAGAAGACACTGTTGAGGATGTTTACGAACCGTTTTTAATCCAACAAGGCTTACTTATTAGAACTCCAAAAGGCAGAGTGGCAACTCCAGCTGCTTACAAACATTTAGGTTTAAGCGTTCCATCTAATAAAAAGCAATCATTATTTGACAACTGATAAACAAATTGAAAATCTTCTAAAATAATGCTCGATGAATCTTAATGAGTTTGACTACAACCTGCCTGATTCTGCAATAGCGCAAGAGCCATTGCCTATCAGGACAGAATCACGTCTGTTAGTAGATATTGAAAACCATATCCAGCATTCAAAAATTTCTGATTTTCCAGAGATTATAAAACCGGGTGACCTGATTGTAATGAACAACACAAGAGTTCTGCCGGCACGGTTTTATACACGTAAAGCTACTGGTGGGAAAGTAGAGATTCTTTTACTAGAAGAAAGTAAAGAGGCAAACCAATGGGAAGCGCTGGTGAAACCAAGCCGAAAAATAGAACCCGGCACTATTTTCAAACTGGGTGAAGATTTTAAAATTGAAGTACAGGATGACCTTGGAGAAGGCTTAAGGAAAGTCCGACTCGATGTTGAGGGAGAGTTTATTCAGATACTTGAAAAATACGGAGAAATGCCTCTCCCTCCATACATAAGAACAAAACTTGAAGATAAAGACAGATACCAGACTGTGTA
>DBNM01000117.1:2546-4893 GCA_002299135.1 Candidatus Neomicrothrix sp. UBA672
GCAAAAATAGAATTTGTGGAGCTTGTAGTCGGGTTAGACACATTCCGACCACTTAATTCAGAAAACGTTGAGGAACATAAAATGCATTCTGAATTTTATAGTGTGTCTGAAAATGTTATTAAAGCATGCGAAGAAGCCAAGAGAGTGATAGCTGTGGGTACAACAACAGTACGAGCTCTTGAAACAGCAGCACTAGGAGAATTAGAAGGGAGAACTGACATTTTCATAAAACGGCCTTTTGACTTTAAAATTGTTGACCTTCTTTTAACTAATTTTCATCTTCCAAAGTCAACTTTACTTATAATGCTCGACGCGTTCTTAGGGGAAAGGTGGCAGTCTTTATATAAAGAGGCACTATATGAGAATTACAGGTTTCTTTCTTTTGGAGACGCAATGCTTGTGCAAAGACAATTTTTCGGAAACTATGCTGATCACAAATGAAAGCTGACTTTGATTTAGAAAATGCAGATGGAGGAGCAAGAGCAGGAACTGTAAGACTTTCAACCGGTTCTTTTAACACCCCCTGCTTTATGCCCGTGGGGACAAGAGGGTCAGTTAGACATTTGTCTTCTTTGGATCTAAAAGACCTAGGAGCCCAGGTGGTTCTAGCAAACACGTATCATCTAATGCTTAGACCAGGTGCAGAAATAGTAAAAAATGCTGGAGGTATAGCATCATTTGCAAACTGGACAGGCTTGACACTAACGGATTCAGGCGGGTATCAGATTTTCTCACTTGAACCAAAGATAGATGAAGAGGGGGCGACATTTCGTTCTGTATACGACGGTTCTTTCCATAAATTAACTCCAGAAACTTCTGCTGACATACAAGCTGACATCGGTGCAGATATTCAGATGGTCTTAGATATCTGTCCTGCTTTACCAGCACCGGAAGAGACCATAAGAGAGTCTGTGGAAATGACTGCTGTGTGGGCTGAGAGAGGAAGAAAAACTTTTATTGGTCACCCTGATGCTTCTTCTCGGCAAAGTCAATTTGGCATAGTTCAAGGAGGAACTAATTCTGTATTGAGAGTTGAGAGCGCAAAACGCACTTTGGAAATTGGTTTTGACGGTTATGCCATAGGAGGATTGAGCGTTGGTGAGGGTAGAAACGAAATGCTTGATTCGGTCTCAGTAGTAACTGATTTAATTCCTGAAGATCAACCTCGATACTTTATGGGTTTAGGTGATCCGGTCGGTTTAGTGAATGTCGTTGAAAGAGGAATAGACATGTTCGATTGTGTTTTGCCAACTCGCTTGGCTCGACACGGTACTGTTTTAACTTCAGGAGGAAGAATCAATATCGGTAATGCTCGTTTTGCGAAAGACGATGATCCGCTTGATCCTGGATTCCCGCAAAGCCCTGGAAATCATTGGTCCAGAGCGTATTTGCGTCACCTGATGGCTACGGATGAACCCACCGGAGCCCGCATTTTGACTTTGCACAATCTTGCATGGCTTTTTAATTTTGTGGGATGTATGAGGACTTCTATAAATGAAAATAAATTTGATGAGTTCCGAAAAGAAACTTTAGATATTTGGTCCTAAGTCAGTAAGTTCGAACTTTAACATCCTCACTCGGCGTAAGATATAAGTGTAAGTATCCCCTAAATTAGAGAGTCCAAATGTCATTTTTGCCACTCATAGTAATCATGTTGTTGATGTATATGTTTCTTATACGACCACAACAAAAACGTGTTAAAGAACAACAAGCCTTGGTGCGCTCCTTAGCAGCAGGAGACGAGGTGCTACTCAACTCAGGTATCCATGGAGTGGTTAAAGAAGTTGAGGAAGAGAGTGGAGTGGTATGGCTCGAAGTAGCCCAAGATCTTGAGTTGAAAGTTCTTCGAACGGCTGTTGAACGAAAATTTCAAACAGATATAGATGAGAGTTCCTCGGAGGATTAAGCCCTATAGGGGAAAATAGAATGCGTCGACAACTAACTCTCCTTATTGGAATTCTTGCAATAACAGTTGCTTCAATAGCAGGAACAGTTCTTTGGAAGAATGAACCTTTACTTGGTCTTGACCTTCAAGGAGGAGTTTCCGTTCGACTTATTGCCACTCAACCAGCTGATGACATCATGCTTGATCAGACTGTGGAAATAATTCGTAATCGAGTCGATGGCTTAGGCGTAGCGGAACCGGAGATATCCCGTATAGAGGGTGGAGTCATGGTATCGCTGCCAGGTGTTAAGGATCAAGATAGAGCACTTCAATTAGTTGGTACGACGGCTGAAATGCGATTCCGTCCTGTTTGCAATGTGTTTTCTTCTGCTGGAAATCAAAACACAGAAAACAACGGCAATAACTATGAGGCTGCTCCTCTAGCATCTTGCGCCAGCGCAA
>DBNM01000021.1:0-3057 GCA_002299135.1 Candidatus Neomicrothrix sp. UBA672
CGTATTCGTCAAAGAGCTTTTCAGAAAGAATCATTCGAGCTCTTGTTATTGTTGGAGTTCCATCAGCTTCTATTTTGTGCCAGACTTCCGCACGACCCAGTTCGTTATCTTCTAGATGAGGTGACTCTCTAGGAATCCAAATTGCATGAATTGAATTTTTTTTAGGGTTGGGAATTTCGGCGGTATTAATAAGAGATGGACCGTATACGGGGTGGTTTCCGGTGGTTTGTAGCGAGTGTGTCATTTTTAAACCTGTGTAGGTTTTCATAACCTCGGTGACACCGTCAATCACATCGTACATTTCCTCTACTTGTTCCAGGGAAAAATCGACTCCCGTTAAAACTTCTATTTTGTGACAGTTTGCCCACAGGGCAACACCGTTTTCAGTGGAGACCATTGGGGTCACACCTGCATCGTTAAGCCCAATGTAGGGATTGACACTTATCATCGGATGAACCATGGTCGTTTGCTCAGGTTGGTAGAAGAATTCGTCTATTTTAGGGGATCTTTCAACTTGCCATTTTTCATCACGCAGGTTTCTAGTCCATGTTTTCTTATCTTCACGGCTTAGAGTCGGATCTGAGTCGTAGTCTGCTATTTCGATTCTTTCATAATTGCTACTTGCGAAAAATTCTTCGTAAATTGCTATTGCTAAAAGGCTTGCTAAGAGAAGTGGGATAAGCCAAAGCAGTTTACGTATTTTCATAACACAACCGCTAAAGAGTTATTCCAATTATTTGTCTATAAAAGCAAATTTTGGTGATATTTATCTGGGTTGAAAACCAGTCATTCTTGTATTTGATGGGAGTAAGCGTAACTGCGTTAGCAGGATCTACTACCGGCGAAAACTAGTGAAGCTATATCAGCGATAGTTGCGAAAGTATTATTCGTGAGTTCTGTATGCATAAAAGAGTTTTCATGAGTTGAATGTCCAATACCCATTGCGTGTGTCATTTCGTGCATTACGGCAGTTTCTATGTTGTCTCCGCGACCGACAACTCCCGAGTCGTATTCTTCGAATATTTTTTCAGAAAGTAGGATTTGAGCTCTTGTTATTGTTGGAGTGCCGTCGTTTTCAACTGTGTGCCAGACTTTGGTGGTTCCGAGTTGTTGAGATGAAAGGGACTCTGAATCTTTTGGGACCCAAATTATTAGGATCGATCCTGTTTCTGGTATTTGGAGGTTTGAGCTGTCGATTCGAGTTGACGTGTAGTTGCTCTTGTGTGACATTGTCAATCCGGTGTAGGCGCTTACTACTTCTGTAACTCCATCTACAACATTGAACATTTCTTCTTTTTCTACAAGTGAGGAATCGATGAGAGTTGAGATGTTTATGGTTCTGCAGTTACCCCACAAGGCGACTCCGGTTTCAGTGTTAACCATTGGTGTCACACCGGAATCATGCAGTGAGGTGTGTGGATTGTGATTAGCTGGGTTTGGATCTTCGAGTGTAAGAATTTGTTTGACCTCAGGGGAGAGGTAAGCCTGCCAGTTCCTGTCACGGAGGTTCTCGGACCAGCTGTTTTCATGCGCGTGTTCTGCGTTCTGCTTTACTGGGTTTGGGATTGTGCTTGCATTACTTTCTGCTACGAACCCTAAAACCAGGAAAGCAGAGAGTAATAACGTTAAGACCGTCATTAGTTTGCGTAAACTCATAACCGAAACTATATAACGGTAATTAGTTTCATGCAACATATTTCGGAAATAATTTGCGTAAATTCTTTTTTTTATGTTAAAGTTGCTTCAAACAAAGGGAAAAAATAAACATGGCCAGACCAAGAGATGAAGAATTAGACCAAAAAATCATACAAGCCGCCGCCGATGAGTTTCATCAAAACGGATATGGACCAATGACTCTGGCTTCTGTAGCAAAGAGAGCTGGTGTGAGACCAGGGGCGGTTTACACGCGGTTCTTTGACAAGCACGACATGTTCGCCGCAATTATTGAACACGTACACCGTTCACACTCGGATAACACGAGAGACAGAACCACAGACGACCCTTATGATGACTTGGTTTTCGTTGTCAGGGAAACACACAACTCGATAGGGGCTCAGCACGCTTGTACTATCCCGGCGATAGCAATGATGGACACGGACGAAGCGGTAGAGGTTCGGCATATTATCCGTGAGGACATGACACGTAACAGGCATATGCAGATGCTCCGTCCTGCTTTAGAGCGAGCGATCGAAGCTGGAATTCTGCCAGAAGGAATAGATCCTAACTACGCTGCAGCGATGCTTGTGGGAGCTTATTTCACGTTTCGGCTTGCTATAGATTCAGATAAGTGGCCGGATGACATGCCAGAGAAACTATTAGCAAGCCTAGGAATTGTGAAACCTTAGGCTCTCAACGTTTCGCCACAAGGAAAACATCCACGAAAGAACCATCCTCAGTACTCAGATTGGGCTTGTATACATACCCTTCTGGATGTTTGAAACCTTTCAAACCAGACGGATCGTCAATCTGATTTTCAACAAGAAAACGAACAAGTGAACCTTTTAGAAGTTTGTTCCAATGAGAAACAGTTACCAAAGTACGCTTTTTGTTTTTTATAACATCATCAAGAAAACTAACCCTGATCCTCGTGCCGGCAATTGAAGGGTCCCACCCAGCTGAGTGTTCATTAGGTAGAAGATCCCAGACGACACCTGAAGCAGCCTTAGCAAGGCTTGAAGAAATCAGAGGTTTCCAAAAACTCGACGACTTACCGAGTGCAGGAAGTTTCGCTCCCATTTTAAGTTTGTAATCAGGGACATGGTCCCCAGGTCGAAGGATGCCCCAAAGTCCGGAAAAAATTACCACCTGTGAATCCACTCTCTTTTTCAGTTTCTCTGAAAGAGAGCCATATTCCAAAGCATCATAAAGAACTCCCGTATAACGATCTATAGCCGGAAGCGTTTTCCCTGTACCTACTGAAAGATTCGCTTTAGTAGCCTCATCAGTCTTAGCTTCGCCAACACCCAAGAGTTTTGAACGTTCCCCAACAGGTGCTTTCATAGCTGTTTTTAGGGCTTTTATAACCTCTTTACGGGCTGATTCAAGCTCCGGAAAAGA
>DBNM01000021.1:3445-4023 GCA_002299135.1 Candidatus Neomicrothrix sp. UBA672
GGTAAAAGAATCAATGGAGCAGGCATAATTTGCTTTCTAGTTTCTAACCGGTACTTTTATTCTCAAGAGGAAGATCTCCAAAAGGGGGAACATATGAGTGGCAGGTTAGTAGATCGAGTCGCTGTAGTCACAGGCGCAAGCCGAGGAATTGGAAAAGGAATAGCCATAGCACTCGGTGAAAAGGGAGCAACTGTTTATGTGACAGGGCGAACACGTGGAGATGGCGACAGAACAATCGACACGACAGCTGCACTTGTAACCCAGGCAGGAGGAAAAGGTATCGCTGTTGAAGTCGACCATTTCCAAGACGATCAGATACAAGAACTCTTCAAACAAGTAGAAGCAGAACATGAAGGGCTGGACATTCTTGTAAATAACGTTTTCAAAATCCCCGATACTCCAGCATGGACCGGCGGGTTTTGGGAACATCCCTTACAGATATGGGACGACCAGGTCGGCATAGGTCTACGAGCACACTATGTTGCATCACACAGCGCAGCTCCTCTGCTCATAGGACGTGAAAATGCTTTGATCGCTAACATCACAAGCCCAGCCGGACTTACGTATCTTTTCAATGC
>DBNM01000158.1:0-4423 GCA_002299135.1 Candidatus Neomicrothrix sp. UBA672
CAGAAGCAGTTCCTCTTTTTAGAGGTTTCGCAGTTCCAGAGGGATTTGCATGGAATACAAGTATTTGGATACTTGTTATTGGGGCAGCGATTGGAATGATCGGCTCGGCCTTTGCTGTAACTAGATATTTGGATGTCTGACCTTTGTCAGCAGAAGTTAGCTATCAAATAGCTGATGTAGAACCACCTGAGAGTGGTCAAATAAATGAAACCTCGCTAGATGGTCAGGACCTGGTCGTATGGCGAACGGAAAAGGGCGAATTGTGTGTCATGGAGGCGCGTTGTCCGCACCAGTGGACACATCTTGCTTATGAAGGGGTAGTTTCTGGAGAAGAAATTATTTGCACAACTCACTTTTGGCGTTTTTCAAAAACAGGAGAGGGTTGCAAAGAAAACGTAAAAGGTAGGCGAGACCCTAAAGGGAGTATTGAAGTTATCCCTTGTTATGAGAAAGACGGCAAAATTTGGATTGCTACAGGCGGATAAGGAGACTAAATGGATGAAGATCTTGATTTAGAAAAATTACTAAAATACTCGTTAGACACGTGGCTATTCAAACAAGGTGAAATGGTGTCTTTAGTCATACACCTAGGTCACCGTTTGGGCCTCTATGAAGCGATGGACGGAATCGGGAACACCACGGCAGAAGAATTGTCAAAGTCTACAGAATGTCACGAAAGGTGGATTTTGGAATGGCTTCGTTGTAATGCGGCTGCAGGTCTTATCAAAACTTCTGATGGGAGTAATTTTGAACTAGAACCAGAAGCTGCTGCGGTTCTAGCTCAGTCAGATAAACCCACTTATGCAGCTGCAGTTTTTGCAAACCTTAAACCAATTGAAGTTATAGACGGGATAGCTGAAGCTTTCAAAACTGGTATTGGGCTCAGCTATGACGGCCAAGGGGATGGTTCGGAACATGCAGTGGAAGCTATGTGCGGACCGATGTCAAAAGCACTGCTGGTGTCACAAGTCTTGCCTTTGTTGAACGGTATAGAGGAAAAAATGAGAGAAGGGGCACGAGTTGTTGATGTAGGTTGTGGAACAGGACTAGCAATAGAACTTTTATCGGAGGCGTTTCCTGCATCAACTTTTATCGGGTATGACCCATCGAGCAGAGCTATAGCAGTAGCTAGAGAAAGATTTTCCTCACATGAAAATGTGGAACTTTTTGACCTTGGTGCAGAAAGTATTCCTGATTCCACTAACGCTGATTTTGTCATGACATTAGATTGCCTTCACGACATGCCAAGACCTGATATTGCGCTTAAAGCAATTCGTGACGCTATGAAAGACGACGGGACTCTTTTAGTTAAAGAAATCAAATCCTCTGCGACATGGACTGATAATTTGAGAAACCCTGTCCTTGCAATGATGTATGCGACTTCGATCACAACCTGTTTATCTTCAGCGATGTCAGACACAGACACACTGGGACTAGGAACTTTAGGTTTAAATCCAGAATTGCTGTCGGTAATGATAAAGGATGCTGGATTCACTTCTTTTCATCAACACGAAGTTGAAGATCCAACAAATCTTTATTACGAAATCCGACCTTGACTTAATTTGTAAAAATATTTTCAGGGGGAGAAATAGGGAGAATGCAACCTGAGTAGTTTTGATTTTCAGCTTCTTCACTGATGACACAGGGGAACTGATACTCCATGTGTTGGATTGATGAAGGTCTTGTCGGTTTCTCCAAAGTAAAAGAACCAAAGGAAAGTCCAGGGCTGTCTACAGGCCCAAGACTAGATAGGGATTCGTGAATTCTACGCCGATTTGGATTAACACCTGCGTCGTAGAGTGCCCTTGCAATATAGCGAGTGATGGAGCAAATTTTGAAAACTGTTTCACTCCTTCGAGGGTCAATTAAGTGTTGATCCAGATCAGAAACACGTGAATATTCTTCGATGCACATCTCTTCGAAAGGTGAAAATTGACTCTCAAAGATTCTTTGATTTACCACGTAGGGATGGGAAAAAATTATTGTTCCGTCGTAGTAGCTGGCAACTTCACTTCCTCCATAGTTGAAGATGTGATTAGTTGAGCGTTCATCGTCTTGTTGGTTAAAGCCGGACTGAATTATTTGTGGTTTCGGTATGGCATTTGAAATCATCTGAGTTAAGAGTTCAGGTAATGAAACAGGATTCAGTGTAGGGAAGAGGACGTCAGGAGGATTCTCGATGAAGGCATCAATAGTTTTTTCTATTCCTATATTGCAAAAGATTCCACCTTCGCAGTTAAGAAAGTGAAATTCAGGATCATAGTTGAGCTCTCGAAGTGGTTCCAGGAGTCCTGTTACAACGGACTCGAAATTACCTAATGAGTCATCGGCGACTATGGCAATGGATCGGTTCGTTAATAATCCTTTTTCTTCAGCGAACATGACCATCAAAGAAAAAGCCTGTTTAGCACTAAAAGAATCAATCAGAAGCCTATTGTCGGAGCTAATTGCATTTTGATCAGATGAAACTTTTGTCGACACCAAAGCTGTTTTCTGCTCATTTACGATGCAATTCTCCAGAGGTCCTGAGAATTGAGAAATGTCGATCACTATTACAGATGGAATATCTTTAGTTGCGTTTAGGCAAGCGATGGTGCTTAAAGTTGGAGTATCAATATCGAAGGCTTCTAATGGGAAAGTGGTGATTTCTTGAAAGTCGATTCTCCTGCCATGGAAACCTCCGCATTCTTCATTTAGGATTTTTATGAAAACGGAAAATATTTCTGATGTATCACCGCTGAAATCTTCAAAACTCAAAGCTTTTAACTCATCATTTGAAGTCTTTATGTTGACTATAGAGACTGAGTTTTCGGTTATGCCTGGACCAGTAGCTTGAGGCCCGAGCCCTATTTGAAGTTCTTCACCCACACGAATCTCTTGTCCGACGAAAATTAAGTTTGGATTATCAATGTCATTTATTTCGAGTATTTCTTGAAGAGTAAGGTCATTTTTAGAGGCTATTTTTGCGAGCGAGTCACCTCTTTTAACTTCAACAGTTGCAGGAACAATTTCTTCTTTTATGGGAGGGTAAGTGGTACAGAATGTGTTCAGACTTTGAAAAGGATGGGTTCGGTTGATTTCAGGGTTTCCATCAGAGAAATTCGAAGAAAAATATTCAAATATGCCGGTACTATCAGAAAACTCAGTAATCCTTTTTTCGGTATTTGCTGTTTGTCCAGAAGGAGTGTTGTCGCTAATTTCAATAGTTGAGCTTGTAGTGCTCTGAGCAACTGATGCATTTATTGCTTTCTCGGAAGGTGTTGTTTCACTTGTCTGATTATCGTTACCAGAACAGGCTGATGCTATTAAAGAGATTAGAAGAATAAATCTTACGCTTCTCTTTGTCATTGGTGAATCTCCTGAAATCCATAAAATGTCGACCGTCGGATGAGACTAATGCCTAGTATTGCGATTGAAGTGTCAAGTTAAGAATTGTAGATAAAAACTTTTAAGTGACTCACTTCAAGAGTGTCTATTGCGTAGCCTCTTGATGAGGCACCAGAAGGCAATAATGGACGATACGGATAGCGAAAACCAACTAGACGAAGAAAGTTCAGACCAAGACGTAGACGAATTGGCGAAAGAACCAGATGAAGAGATAGAACCCTCTGAAGAAGAAACGCGTGCCCGGAGACAAACTTTTTTCCGTGCCAGAAAATTTTCAAAGTCTCCAGTAGATGCATACCAGGTTTCGCCAGGGTCTAAATGGTCTCCTGAGGAAGCTGATGAGGAAATAAAGAAGTTTTTAACACGTTTGGCTGGAGATCGCGACCTTGTTGAAGTAGAAGACCCAGTTCAGCTAGCACAGGAAAATGACCTGCTTTTACTTTTTGGACCCGACGAGGAGGAAGAATTTGCTCGGTTGGCTTTACGCTTTCCTGAAGAAACTGTAAAGAACTGGGCTACTTTATTGAGCGGGGGTAGCAGATCAGAAGCTTTTGGACCAAGATCTAGAGCCGAAAGACGTAGTGAAGCGGCTGTGGCATCAGAACTGCAGAGTGCTGTATTTAGGCGTTTGATAACAGCAGGAATAGGTATCGGTTTGATTCTTGTTGTTTTCTTTGCACTCAAGTCTTTAACAGGAGACTCTGAAGAGAAAGTCGGCTTAGGTTTGCGTTTTTCGGAAGTGTCGAGTGTTGAGAATATTGAATCTAATAACAGTGATCTGAACTTATATAACCCAATAACTGAACCGGCCCTAGTGGCTACTGCTGAGCGGATCGTGGCAGTCAAACAGGGTGAAGAACAATTGATGGAACGTATAAAGGTTGATGTTCCTTATGAAATCCTTCCAATTCTTCCTGGTGCACTGAGTGCTACTGTTTTTCAATACAGGGAAGGGCAAATTGCTCTCGTGGGACCTGAAGGGTGGGTCGCGGATTCATGCATAATGGTGTCTGTAACAACAAGTAATTTAAGACCT
>DBNM01000158.1:4772-5719 GCA_002299135.1 Candidatus Neomicrothrix sp. UBA672
ATTACGCAGGTTCCGGCACTGATTGCCCGTCGCGGATTCAAGGCACGAAAACTAGTCCCACCTGTTTAGGTAGTTCTGTTCTTATTCTCCCAATATCTATCCCTCAGAGAAGCAATCCACAAAAACTTCCTGAAGGTGGTGTCGGTTGGGCTGAAAAGGTCAGATTTTCTATTGAAAGCCCTGCACCAGAGTTGGATGGTTGGGAGGTGCTTTCAGTGAGGGGGACAATTGAAGTCCCAGAAGGTGTCGAAAATGTAGTCATACCAAAATTTGGTGGTGCAACAGGAGACCAGCTTGAAATAGATTTGGGTATGGATTCTGAAGGTCCGATAGCAGGGTCGTGCATAATTGAATAGGAAAAAATTCCTTTTCGATCAAGATGGCGCATTTGGCGTTAAAGGTTTCGAACGCACTAGTGAACAAGTTGCTACCACTATGGTCGGTCTCCGCCGAAAAGCAGACATAACGCTTTTGCGTTGGCAAGCACGTTTTGATTCTCCGATAGCTGACCGTGTCATTCCATGGTGCGGGGCTTTTCTGCTCAGTTTGTCGCTTGCTCTTCTTTCTTTATCAAGATTCAGGGATCTGAGTGTAGGAGAGCAAATTGGTTACTATATACAGGCCTCGCACCTAATGGAGATGGGAGAATCGCCCGAGATCACACAACTTGGGTTAAATATTTTCGCACTCCAAGCGGCATGGTTATTTTGGCCAATATCGTTAGTCTCACGACTATTCCCAACAGGAGAGTTTCTCCTAACGGTTCAGGCTCTCGCATTAGGACTTGCTGTTGTACCGATATGGCGGATCGCAAGAGGTCCCGCGAATTTAAGAACTGGTGGAGCACTTGTTCTTACTTTTGCTTATTCTCTTCATCCATCTATACATAATTTGAATCTCGCAGGTTTTCACCCTGAGGCAGTAGCTATTCCTGCTTTACTGGCGGC
>DBNM01000158.1:6057-10554 GCA_002299135.1 Candidatus Neomicrothrix sp. UBA672
TTAGCCGGTCACTATGAAAAATGGTTGACCAGTTCGGGTTTATTAGCACTCGTTTTGCTTTCACGAGCTGATTTAGGGCTTGCAGTAGCAGCTATTGGGGTGATTTTTTTCTTAGAAAATAGAAAAGTTGTCGGCAGGGTAGTTACTTTTTTGGGCTTACTTTGGTTTCTGTTAATGGCTTTTTGGGTGCAACCTTCAATCGGCTTAGGCCAGTATCCTCATATTGCTGCTTTTCGACATTTCGGAGAGGGTTCTTTAGATGTGATTTTCGGAATGTTGTCTGATCCTTTTGGTTTACTTAAGGACTTATTAGTGCGAAGCAACTTTGAGCAAGTAATCCTCATTATTGCTCCAGTGTTATTTTTGCCACTTATACATTTGCGTTATGTTCTACCGGCAGTCCCTTTGCTTATTTTTTATTTGATAGCTGATGTTCCAGTTGGAGTGTTGGGCAACCCCCAGCAAGATGTGGCTGTACTGGCTGTTGTATTCATTGCGGCGACCTATGCATTGATGAAAATGGGGTCCACAGGTGTCAGTCGAATTCTTGTTGGGCGAAGGATATTAACCGTCCTGTTATTGACAGCGACCGTTTTCTTTATCCGTGACTCGGCTTCCTCTCCATTCGAAAAACCTTGGGAATGGGGCAGAAGAGATGAGACTGATATAGCCAGAGTTACATCAGTTTTTTGGTTGGGGCCAGATGCGAGTGTCGCTGCGCCGGCTAACTTGTATCCAGAAATCTCAGAACGTAAAAACGCTTTCGTTATAAAAATCGACGTTCCTTTCGAACCTAGTTCTGAACAACTGAAACATTTAGATGCAGTAATTTTTGATGAAAATATTGTTGCTTGGACTAATGCAGAGTTGATCAAATTTGAAAGGAAAATGGGGGAACTCGGATTTGACAGACGTTATGACTCGAAAGGCATTCATACATGGATTCGCAAACCCGGATCAGATTAATTTTCAATCGTTTTTCAATCAGTTTTTACAAGACAGCTTTTAAGGTGGTTTAAATCTGCTATCAAATCATCATCTGAGACATCTGCATTGGCATTAGCGAAATCGAGGTGACTCATATCGTTTATTGGTATTACATGTAAATGAACATGCGGAACTTCGAATCCTGCGATCATTAGTCCAACACGTTTTGGTTTGAATGCTTCCATTTGAGCTTCTCCGATTAATTTTGCAATCTTCATGCAATGCGTAGCTGTCTCTTCAGACAAGTCAGTCCACATGTCGATTTCCTGAATAGGTACAACCAGAGTGTGGCCACGATTTATCGGTCTTATATCGAGAAATGCGAAACATGTTGAATCTTCCCAAAGTATGTGTCCAGGTATTTCTCTCGCGTGTATTTTGGTGAAAATAGTCGCCATCAGCCTAGCTTTTCAAGTATTAACACTTTGGTCAAACGCGGCCATGCGGAGATATCGATATTCTGTATTCGAAGATAGGTAGATTGAAATTATGAATGACAGGATTTTTACTGTTCCTAATTTGATAAGTGTTCTACGTCTTCTTTGTATCCCTCTTTTCGTATGGGTTCTGTTTGGGGCTGAAAATAGATCAGCGGCAGCGATTCTTTTAGCGGTACTTGGAGCTACGGACTGGGTTGATGGATGGATAGCTAGGAGGTTTAATCAAACTTCAGAACTGGGAAAAATTCTCGACCCTACTGCTGACAGGCTGTTACTCATAGTTTCCATTCCTTCACTTATAATTGATGGATCTATTCCACTTTGGTTTGCCCTGCTCGCTCTTATCAGAGAATTGCTTGTTGGCGGGGCAACCGTTTCATTAGCTCTTATTGGAGCCAGAAGAATTGACGTTTTATGGTGGGGTAAAACAGGAACTTTTGCAATGTTGTTCGCTGTGCCTTCCTTTCTAGCGGGTGAGTCAACAATTTCTATAAGTGATTTTTTTGCTGTATTAGCCTACGTTTCTGGAATTCCGGGATTACTTATTTCTTGGTTTGCTGCATTTATGTACATACCTCTCGCATCTGAAGCTCTGAGGGAAACTCGCGATAGAAAGCAGTTAGACCATTAATTTCTTGCTCCCACTATAAAAATGATTCATTTGGCGCTAGTTTCAAATTTATGAACATCCCAGATGATCTTATGTATTCCGAGGACCACCAATGGGTCCGATTGGAAGAGGATGGTCTGATTCGAGTGGGGATAACCGATTATGCACAAGATGCGCTAGGGGAAGTTGTTTTCGTTGACCTTCCAGAAGTCGACCTATTAGTAGAAAAGGGGGGAGTTTTAGGGGAGGTGGAGTCAAGTAAGTCAGTTTCAGAAATATCTTCTCCTTTTACTGGAAGAGTTTCCGAGGTGAATGATGACTTAGAGTTTCACCCTATGAAGGTAAATGAGGATCCATATGGAGAGGGATGGATTTGTCTAATGAGTCGAGATGACTCAAATCCGATAGTCGGGCTTCTAGAGCCGGATTCTTACCGGTTGCTTTTGGAGGGCTGATCCCAGAAATGGAGGGTTTGAAATTATGACTGATGATGAAATCACTGATGCGATTGAAATTGAACCGGAAATTCCGCACCGTTTAGATAGAGAAATTTTTGAAACAGACACAGGAATACTTGTTATTGAGTCTGGGCCCAGATCAGGCTCTCGTTACGCTCTGGATTCTGAACTTATTTCAATAGGGCGAGAAAAAGACGCCGACATTTTCCTTGATGACGTAACGGTTTCAAGACAACATGCAATTATTGAAAGAAACAGAAGCGTATACAGAGTCGCTGATGTCGGTTCATTAAATGGTACTTATTTAAATGCGAAAATCGTACGCTCCGAAGAGTTAACAGATGGTGATGTTCTTCAAATCGGACGATTTAAACTTGTCTTTTTTCATGGAATTGCTCAGAACTGATGGAATGTTAATTTGTCGGAACAGGAACTATTTAACATAAGTCAAGTCTGCGAAAGTCTCATTGGAGAGTTTCCTGAACTCACTGTTTCGAAGATTCGTTACCTCGAATCCCAAGGGTTGGTAAATCCAGTCAGAACTGAATCGGGTTACCGAAAGTTTTCTACCGGTGACTTGGAGCAACTAGTTTGGGTCCTGAGGCAACAAAGAGATTATTTTGTACCACTGGGAACCCTGAAAGAACGGCTAGAGCGTAATGGTGTTGACTTCGAGTCGAGTGCTGAAAGTAACCCCCCGAATTCAAAAGCAACAGACAGCAAGGATCCTGTGGTTACAGGGATCAGCTTAGACATTGACGGCTTGTCTAGAGCGTCAGGTGTTGCAACAGAGAAAATTCAAGAATTAATCGAATTAGGGGTAGTTAAGGGGAGGCGAGTCGGGAGCAAAGAAATTTTCGAAGGCGACTCTTTGTTGACAATAAAGTCCGCTAAACGTCTTTTTGAACTAGGAATGGAAACTAGACATTTACGTATGTATCTAGTCGCCGCTCAAAGGGAAGCAGGAGTAATAGAGCAGTTATTTTCAGCTAAAACTAAGAGTGGAGATGTTGAATCCAGAACTGCAGCTAAGCGAGAATTGGATGAAGTCGTCGTCTTAGGCAGAGAAATTCACAAGTGTCTACTAAAACTCTCTCTGGATGGACTAGAAACTTGGTGAGATGGATTTTCCGAAATTATTACAAAACCAACAAGAAATTGATGTCAGAATTACGGAACTGGCCACTGAACTTGACGACTATTTGAGTGAGGGGGACGTGGTTGTGGGTGTGTTAAAAGGCTGCTTGCCTTTTCTCGCCGATTTAGTTAGGAAACTAAATCATGAAATAGAAACAGACTTTTTAGCTTTAACTTCTTTTGAGGAGAATACGGGAAGAGTCCGCCTTACAAGAGACTTAGGAATTGATGTTTCAGGTCGCAATGTCTTATTGGTTGAAGACGTAGTTGACACAGGTTTTAGACTAGATTTTCTCAGGCGTCATCTAGAGACTCATGAACCAGCAGAAGTTAGGGTTTGTACACTTTTTGACCGTTCGGATCGCAGAATACTTCCTGTCAAGGTTGAGTACTCCGGTTTTGTTTTACAAGAGGGTTTTATTGTTGGATATGGAATTGACCACCTGGGAATGTTCAGAAATCTCCCTTCAGTTGTTACAGCGAATCAAACACTTCTTGATGAAGAGTTTGCAAGAGGAGAATCTAAATTGGCGGATGAGATAGTAAAAATCGCACGCGGTAAAGAAACAGTTGAATGTTAGTTAACAGTTTTGGAGGTAGTAATGAATGAAATGGTAGTAGTTGGAGTTCAGCAAGTCTTGCCTTCCAACACACCCGTGATACTTCTTCGTGAGAAAGAAGGTGAGAGACTCCTTCCGATTTTCATTGGTTTGCCAGAAGCAACTGCTATTGGTTTGACCCTCGCTGGTCAAGAACCACCCAGGCCTATGACGCACGATCTTTTCGTGACAGTCATGGAGACTTTTTCTGCGACTCTTGAAAGGGTAGTGATAACACAATTACGTGACCGGACTTTTTACTCCGA
>DBNM01000068.1:0-3795 GCA_002299135.1 Candidatus Neomicrothrix sp. UBA672
TTTTAAAGAAGAACGTTAAATATTAATATTTCTAATGGAATGTTCATCTAAAACTCGTGCGGCCTCATCAAACCCCACTGGTATCCTGCCAATGAACCGATTTTTAGAATTCTTTTGTTTTCTTTTTGGTTCAAAGGGCAGTGGCTCAATTGGTAGAGCTCCGGTCTCCAAAACCGGCGGTTGGGGGTTCAAGTCCCTCCTGCCCTGCCAATTGGTTTTAGATTACTGCATAAAAGCACGTAATCACTGTCAGGCCAATAACCTGATTAAGACAAATATATAAGATACGAGATTTCTAATGTCCATGAACCGTGAACAAAAACGTATGCTCCAACGCCAAGGAGAAGTAGATGCTGAAGGAGAGCCAGTACGCGAACGCCGTCAGCCTCAACAAGCATCACATACTGAAGAAAGGGCTGGAGTAACTCAATTTGCAAGAGAAGTTCGTTCAGAACTTAGGAAAGTTGTTTGGCCTACTCGTTCTGAAACCACAAATTATACGGTAGTTGTAGTAATAACAATTGTGGCTATTACCGCAATTGTTGCAGGTCTAGATTGGATATTTTCCCAATCAGTACTCGAATTGTTTGATGTCTGATGAATTCTAATAACGACTCCGAAGCCAACACCGTTGAATCTGACCTGCTTCAGGTAGATGATACTGAGGTGGAAGAGGCTGAGACATCTAATGAAAACACCGGAGCTGAGGATTTACTTCCGATCGGTTCATTAGAGCAAGCAGATGGAGGGGAAATATCTTCTTCAGAAGAGGCGGATATTTCTAGCGCTGATAACACTGTGGTTGATGCGAGCGTTGTTATTGATGAAGAGGAGCTTTTTGAAGAAGAAGATGTAACTCCAAAAAAAGAGAGTCCTTATGACCGTCCTGGGAGATGGTTTGTGGTGCATACTCAATCTGGTTATGAAAACAAAGTTAAGCAGAATTTAGAAACCCGAACATCTTCAATGAATTTGGAAGACAGAATTCTTGAAATTGTTATTCCAATGGAAGATGTGGTTGAGTTTCGCAATGGCAAAAAGGTAAACGTTTCAAAAAAGATGTTTCCTGGTTATCTATTGGTCAGATGTTTTCTTGATGATGCTTCTTGGGCTGCAATCAGAGATACGCCTGGGATTGTAAATTTTGTAGGAGCTGGTGGTAAACCATCACCTCTAAGCAGGAAGGAAGTGGAAAACTTTCTTTATGTCCCAGACGAGACAAAACCTGATGCTCCAAAAAAGACTAGAGCAAGACTTGGTTTTGAAATAAATGAAACAGTACGAGTCAAAGAAGGTCCATTTGCAGATTTCTCTGGTGCCATTGTTGAGATAAATGAAGATCAATTAAAAGTAAAGGTCCTCGTAGACATCTTCGGTCGGGAGACCCCTGTAGAATTAGAATTCTCACAAATTGCTCAACTCTAATATTTAGAGGTTGCCAATATGCGTGGGTTACAGCAGACTTGTGACGCTGTTTAGTTAAAAGTTTTGACAAAGTATTAGAAAATTAAGAGAGAAAAGTTATGGCACAAAAGCAAGTAGCAGCTTTAGTGAAAATTCAGATCCCAGCGGGGCAAGCTTCTCCTGCGCCACCCGTAGGTACCGCTCTTGGTCCTCATGGTGTTGCGATTATGGATTTTTGCAAGGAATATAATGCTAAGACTGAAGACAAAAGAGGACAGATAATTCCTGTAGAGATAACGATTTATGAAGATCGGTCTTTCACATTTATTACCAAAACGCCTCCTACATCTTTTCTTATTCGCCAAGCAGCTGGTTTAGAAAAAGCTTCGGGTTTAGCCGGGCGAGAGGAAGCTGGTTCGATTACATGGAATCAGGTCGAGGAAATTGCTGAAATGAAAATGCCTGATCTAAACGCGATTGATATCGAAGGCGCAAAACAACAAGTGGCAGGAACAGCTAGAAGTATGGGTATAGCAGTTAATTAGAGAAAATATATTTTTAGTAATCTAATTAATTCTGTAAAGAGGAGGACCTCGCCTCAACAGAATTTATTTAATTGAGGGAGCCAGGAGGAACGGCTAAATGAGTAAGAGTAAGAGGTATCAGAATTCTCTTGAGAAGTTTGACCCAGATGGATTTTTGTCTGGTCGTGAAGCTTTAGAGGTGCTCAAATCGTTCGAAAGAACGAAGTTTGATGAATCTATTGATCTTGTTGTTCGTTTAGGAGTTGATCCTAGAAAAACTGAAGAGATGATTCGGAGCACAGTTGCTTTGCCATCAGGCACAGGTAAAGCAGTTCGTATTGCTGTCTTTGCGCAAGGTGAAGCGGCCAATGCGGCACGTGAAGCAGGTGCTGATCATGTTGGCGCAGATGATCTTGCTTCAGAAGTTGAAGGCGGAATGCTTGATTTTGAAATTGCGATTTCAACTCCTGAAATGATGGCTACAGTCGGAAAACTTGGAAGGATGTTGGGGCCAAGAGGTTTAATGCCGAATCCTAAGTCTGGGACGGTTACCGAAGAAGTAGCTAAGGCTGTTGAAGATTTTAAAGGTGGAAAAGTGGAGTTTCGAACAGATCGTCATGGGAATGTTCATTTACCAATAGGGAAAGCAAGTTTTTCACTAGATGATTTAGTATCAAATCTAAATGTAGTAGTTGATGAACTTGAAAGATTGAAGCCGGCATCTACAAAAGGCCGTTACATCAAAACTATTTCTGTTTCTTCGACGATGAGCCCTGGGGTCAGAATTGATCCATCTCGAATAACTGAATAATTAGAAAATTAATTATTTGGTCACTGAAAAAAATTTGGTTTGTGTATTGATAGCCATTGGATAGTCTGACTATCACAATATAGACGCTCACCGAAGACCTCTGGGTTGCATTTATTTGCAGAACGATTTTTCGCCCTAGCAGGAGAGCCTTCCGGATCGGTTTCAGACCATATCTGAAATTCTTTGGTGTGTGTTAACGATTTTGGGAGAGGGTGAGCAATGTCAGAGACACGAGCGGCGAAAGTTGCTGTTGTAGATGAAGTAAGAGAACGCTTTTCTGATTCTGATTCTCTTGTTTTAACCGAATATAGGAATTTAGATGTTCCAGCCATGGCTTCTTTACGAGAGGCTTTACGTGAGGTCGGTGGCGATTACAAAATTTACAAAAATACTTTGGTTCGTTTCGCAATTGAAAATCTTGATTTGGAGATTGATGATTTATTGTCAGGACCAACCGCTATAGCTTTTGTAGGAAAAAAACCAGATGGGTCTTCAGGCGACCCAGTTTCCATAGCTAAAGCTCTGAAGGATTTCGCTAAAAAAAATGAAGCTTTAATTATAAAGGGTGGAATTCTAGAGAACCGGAGACTCACAGTTGAGGAAATTAACCAACTAGCTGAGATAGCACCTAGAGATGTTCTCTTGTCACAATTAGCAGGACTTTTGGTGGCCCCAATGCAACAGTTTGCTGGTTTGCTTAATGCATTACCTCAGAAGTTTGCTTACGCTCTCCAGGCATTGGTTGAAAAATCAGGTGGAGTGATCGAAAGCTCGGAGGCAGATGATGCTTCTGATGTAGGAACTGAACCGGAGGAAAGCTCGGAGGCAGATGATGCTTCTGATGCAGAGACCGAGGAAGATGAAAGCTCGGAGGCAGATGATGCTTCTGATGCAGAGACCGATGAAAAGGAGGCCTAATGGCTACTAAAGAAGAAATTTTGGACGCTATCGGTGAGATGAGTGTCCTTGAACTTAGTGAACTATTAAAAGAGTTCGAAGACAAGTTTGACGTGACTGCAGCGGCTCCAGTTGCAGCAGCAGCAGCACCAGCTGCAG
>DBNM01000068.1:4116-9550 GCA_002299135.1 Candidatus Neomicrothrix sp. UBA672
GCAGCACCAGCTGCAGCTGGTGCTGAGGATGGGGAAGCTGAAGAGAAAGACAGCTTTGATGTACAACTTGCCGAAGCAGGAGATAAGAAAATCCAAGTAATTAAAGAGGTTAGAACTCTTACCAACTTGGGTCTTAAAGATGCTAAGGACCTTGTTGATGGTGCGCCGAGCACAATCATGGAAGGTGCTTCGAAAGAAGACGCAGAAAAGGCAAAAGAAGCTCTTGAAGCTGCTGGCGCCACAATTGAATTAAAATAACTATTTATTCCTAATAAACCGTTGGTTTAGGATTTTATTGTTCGCGAAAGCTAGAAAAGTTACTTTCAATTACTTTAAAATTCATTAAAAGAATAAGCCTCTTGGGTTGTTCATAGGGGTCTTGTTCTATTAGGATTTCACTTCGCTGTGTTGCGTCAAAATTTCTCCATGATTTGTGGTGTGATTTCGTCTTGATACGGTTTGTCCGCATTTATTAGCTTCTGCCGGGAGTTTATTGTTGTCTGCTCGACCATTACTTCGAGATCGATACTCGTTTGGAAACCTTGAACAGGTTTTAGAATTACCAGATTTAATTGCTGTTCAACATGAGTCATTTAATTGGCTCATGGAATCAGGGTTGAAGGGTATCTTCTCAGATATAAGTCCTATAACCGATGTAAGTGAAACACTTTCACTTGAATTGGAGTTTGATCCTAAAGACGAAGATCTTAGACCACCTCCAAAGTTCACAGTAGATGAGTGCAAAGAAAAGGATATGACCTATTCAGGGCCAATATTCGTACGCGCTCGTTTCAAAAATGCGCATACTGGTGAAATAAAGGAACAAACTGTTTTCTTAGGCGATTTTCCTCTTATGACGGAAAAAGGCACTTTCATAATCAATGGAACCGAGAGGGTAGTTGTTTCTCAGCTAGTTAGATCGCCGGGTGTCATTTTTCAACCTGGAGAACGCTACAGATTGAGAAATCTTGCAAAAAACCAGCTTGTAACAGCAACAGTCCATCCTTATAGGGGAGAGTGGATTGAATTCGATGTAGAACAGAAGCCAGGTAAAGACGTTACTGCTGGTTGTCGAGTTGCTAGGAAACGTCGATTGTCAATGTTCACTCTTCTCAGAGCTCTAGGTTTCGACGACGAGAACTTTCCTGGCTTTCTTGACCGTCTTGTTAATCACTTTAATTATCTTGAAGGGCAGTGGGAAAATGACCGTGAGTCCAATGCGACAGAAGAAGAAGCTCTTCTAGAAATTTATCGAAGAGTTCATCCAGGTGAACCACCTTCAGTAGAAGCTGCAAGAGCTTATTTACGTAATGCCTTTTTTGAATCACGAAGGTATGACTTATCTCGAGTTGGTCGCTATAAGTTGAATCGTAAACTTGGTCCAGAAATTGAATGGATCGAAAAAAATCTTGGTGTCGAGCTAGAAAGACCTACTCGTGATCAGACTGTTTTATCTAAAGCAGAAGTTCTGGCAACATGTACGTATCTTTTACATTTAGCAGCTGGAGAACCGGGATACCGACTAGATGACCAAGATCATTTTGCAAACCGCAGGATTCGTTGCGTAGGTGAACTTATTCAAAATCAAGTGAGGATAGGTCTATCACGGCTTGAACGTGTAGTGCGTGAACGAATGACTACTCAGGATGTAGAAGCTATAACTCCACAGTCGCTAATCAATATTCGACCTGTCGTCGCTTCAATCAAAGAATTTTTTGGGACAAGTCAACTTTCTCAATTTATGGATCAGGTGAACCCCTTGTCTGGTTTGACTCATAGGCGTCGTTTGTCTGCTTTAGGGCCAGGAGGTTTATCGCGTGAAAGGGCTGGTTTCGAAGTTAGAGATGTTCATTTTTCTCATTATGGAAGAATGTGTCCTATTGAGACACCTGAAGGTCCAAATATTGGTTTGATCGGAGGGCTTGCGACTTATGGTCGTGTAAATGATTTCGGTTTCATCGAGGCGCCTTACAGAAAAGTAGTTAAAGGCAAAGTTACTAATGAAATTGTTCATCTAGATGCAGCAGAAGAGGAAGAGTACGTTGTTGCACAAGCCAATGCACCATTAAACCCAGATAAATCTTTTAAAAATGATCGGGTGTTGGTTCGTCGTTCACCTCAATCAGCATCTCTTCAGGATCATAAACAACAGTTGGAACAAGACGTTTTCTTTGGTGCTACTACAGAAATTTCTTATGTGCCACCTGAGGAAGTACAGCTTATGGATGTTTCAGCTCAGCAAATTGTTTCGGTCGCTACTGCTCTAATCCCATTCGTAGAACATGATGATGCAAACCGCGCTCTTATGGGAGCCAACATGCAACGTCAAGCAGTTCCACTTATACGTGCTGAAGCTCCCTTTATCGGCACTGGAATGGAAGCCCCTGCAGCACATGATGCAGCTGACATGCTCCTCGCCGAAGAAGCTGGGACTGTCGTTGACGTTGATGCAAATTCTGTTGTTGTTGAATATCGTAAAGCAGGAATAACTACACATGAATTGGTTAAATTTGAAAGGTCTAATCAAGACACTTGTGTTAATCAGCAAGCAAGAGTTGTACCAGGTCAAAAATTTAAGGCCGGTGACCTTTTAGCCGATGGGTCTTCAACAGACAGTGGAGAACTTGCTTTAGGTAAAAATCTTCTAGTCGCCTATATGTCTTGGGAAGGTTTCAATTATGAAGATGCGATTATCGTTTCGGAGCGTTTGGTAAAAGACGATGTTCTAACGTCGATACATATTCATGAGCACGAAATAGACGCGCGTGATACAAAACTCGGTGCCGAAGAGATAACTAGAGATATCCCTAATCTTTCCGATGAGATACTTGCTGATCTTGATGATCGAGGAATTATCAGAATTGGTGCTGAAGTTTCACCTGGCGATGTTCTCGTCGGGAAAGTTACTCCTAAAGGTGAAACAGAGTTGACTCCTGAAGAGAGACTTTTGCGAGCTATCTTCGGTGAGAAAGCTCGTGAAGTGCGTGACACCTCACTCAAATTACCTCATGGAGAATCAGGAAAAGTTATAGATGTAAAAGTCTTTGACAGGGAAGCTGGAGATGAGTTACCACCAGGCGTAAATCAGTTGGTAAGAGTCCATGTTGCGCAAAAACGAAAGATTAGTGTCGGCGACAAATTAGCCGGACGACATGGAAATAAAGGTGTTATTTCAAAGATTCTTCCAATTGAAGATATGCCATATATGAAAGATGGAACACCTGTAGACATCATTCTTAATCCATTAGGTGTTCCTTCCAGAATGAATGTAGGTCAGGTTCTTGAAACACATTTGGGATATTGCGCTAGATGGGGATGGGAAATTAATGGCGAAGGTGTTGGGAATCCTGTAGATCGTGATTCCGAGGCTAAGAAAACAAGGACAAGTACAAAACCTTCTATACATATAGCTACGCCTGTTTTTGATGGTGCTAGTTGGGATGAAAACGATACAACCGCGGTAGGTGATCAGCCGACAATACTTGAGATACTTGCAAATCTCCGTTCAGACTCAGTTGAAGGAGACAAACTAGTCAGAGAAGATGGTAAAGCAATACTTTTCAACGGCCGTACTGGTGAAGCCTATGACGAGCCAATCGGGATTGGATATGTTTATATTTTGAAACTAGCGCATCTAGTAGATGACAAAATTCACGCTAGATCCACAGGACCTTATTCGATGATTACTCAGCAACCGTTAGGTGGCAAGGCCCAGTTCGGTGGTCAGAGGTTTGGAGAAATGGAAGTTTGGGCTCTGGAAGCATATGGTGCTGCTTACTGCCTTCAAGAGCTTTTAACTATCAAGTCTGACGATGTACTCGGACGTGTAAGAGTTTATGAGGCAATTGTCAAAGGCGATAATATTCCGGAACCTGGCATACCTGAGAGTTTCAAAGTTCTGATTAAAGAGATGCAGTCTTTGTGTTTGAATGTCGAAGTTCTGGATACTGACGGTAAACAAGTTGAAATCAGAGAGATGGATGAAGATGTCTATAGGACAACTGAAGCTCTCGGAATTGATCTTTCTCGTCCAGAACGAGGATCTGATGAAGAAGACGCAGCACGCGAAGCTGCACGTGCGGTTAGAGCGTTTTCGTAATTAAGAGAAATTGGCAATAGGAAAATAAGGGAATCAAAGAGTGATAGACGTCAACGAATTTTCAAATATTCGAATTGGTTTGGCTACTGCCGATGACATTCGCATGTGGTCAAATGGTGAAGTAAAAAAACCTGAGACTATTAATTATCGAACGCTTAAGCCTGAAAAAGATGGCCTTTTTTGTGAGAAGATTTTTGGTCCTACCAAAGATTGGGAATGCTATTGCGGAAAATATAAAAGAGTCAGATTTAAGGGAATTATTTGTGAACGCTGCGGTGTGGAAGTAACCAGGTCGAAAGTTCGTCGTGAACGTATGGGTCACATCGAGTTGGCAGCACCTGCAGTTCATATTTGGTACTTGCGTGGAACGCGTTCATGGTTGGCTTATTTATTAACAGGTAATGAACCCAAAGAGGAATTAAAAGCAAAGCAACTAGAAAAAGTAATTTATTTTGCAGCCAATTTAGTTGTGACTGTTGATGCGGAAGGAAGGCACAATGACCTCCCTGAATTAGAGAAAGAACTTTCCGAAGAACGAAATGCAATTGAAGAAGAACGAGATCGAGAACTTGATCGTCGCAAAGAGGATCTTGAGGCCGAATTAGCCGAAATGGAAAATGAAGGTCTGAAAGATGCTGACCTAAAGGCTCGTCAGAAAGCTGCCGAAAAGGACATGCAGTTTATACGCGAACAGTACGAGCAGGAGTTGGATGTTTTAGACAGAGCTTGGGAAGAATTTAAGGGTCTTTTCCCACGTCAGATAGTTGAAGATGAACTTCTTTGGCGTGAGTTAGAAGATCGTTGGGGAGAGTATTTTGAAGGTGGCATGGGCGCTGATGCTTTGTCGCAACTAATTGACCGCATCGATTTTGATGAAGAAGAAATTACTTTAAGGGGAATGATTGATCCGCCTAAGGATCAAAAACCTTTGTCAACGCAGCGTCGACAAAAGGCAATTAAGAGATTAAAAATAGTCGCTTCTTTTAATCGTCGAGATGAGCATGGTCGTCGTGTTAATGAACCGGGAGCGATGATTCTTGATGCTGTTCCAGTTATACCTCCTGATCTTCGACCAATGGTGCAATTAGATGGTGGACGTTTTGCAACTTCTGACTTAAATGATTTGTATAGGCGTGTAATTAATAGAAACAACCGTTTAAAGAGGTTGTTAGATTTAGGTGCGCCTCGAATTATCGTTAATAATGAAAAACGCATGCTACAAGAGGCTGTGGATGCGTTATTTGATAATGGTAGACGAGGTAGACCTGTTACCGGACCAGGTAATCGTCCTCTTAAATCTCTATCTGACATGTTGAAAGGAAAGCAGGGAAGATT
>DBNM01000068.1:9929-12151 GCA_002299135.1 Candidatus Neomicrothrix sp. UBA672
GTTGCAGGACCCACTCTAAAGTTCCATCAATGTGGACTTCCTAAACTGATGGCTCTTGAATTGTTTAAACCTTTTGTAATGAAACGTTTAGTGGATGGAGAACTCGCTCAGAATATTAAATCAGCGAAAAGAATGGTCGAAAGGCGAAAGCCACAAGTCTGGGATGTTTTAGAAGAAGTCATTCAGGAACATCCGGTTATGTTGAACCGAGCCCCCACCCTCCACAGATTAGGTATTCAAGCATTTGAGCCTGTTTTGGTTGAAGGAAAAGCTATTCGAATTCATCCTTTAGTTTGTACTGCTTTTAATGCAGATTTTGATGGAGACCAGATGGCAGTCCATTTGCCTTTATCGGCTGAAGCACAGGCAGAAGCTAGAGTCTTAATGCTTTCTGCTAATAACGTACTGAGTCCAGCTCACGGTAGGCCGTTGGTCACTCCAACGCAAGATATGATCATTGGCGGTTTTTACTTGACTAGTGAAGTGGAAGGAGCCACAGGAGAAGGAAGAACATTCCGAAGAATACATGAAATTGAGCAAGCTTTAGATAGTGGTTCCCTGCATTTGCATGCGTTAATTGAATTCAGATCAGATAGTTATCCAGATTTAGCACTTGAATCCGAAAATGGAGACGGTCTTGTCTGGGAGAAGACTACTGCTGGACGTGTTTTGTTTAATGAAGCTCTTCCAGCAGGTTTTGGTTATGTAAATTATAAAGTTGACAAAAAATCTATGGGTTCGATTGTCGATGATTTAGCAAGACATTACCCAAAGAAAGTTGTATCAAATAGTCTTGACAGCCTTAAAGACAAATGTTTTCGTTATGCCTCACAGTCTGGAATTACTGTCTCCATTGAAGACGTGAAGACACCATCTGACAAACAGGCAATTTTGGACAAATATGAGAAAGATGCTGAAAAAGTAGAGAATCAGTTCCGACGAGGAATCATTACAGATGGTGAAAGAAGGCAGAAAGAAATTGAGATTTGGAATGCCGCAACTGCTGAGATTACCGAAAGAATGGCTGAAGTCTTAGAAGACGATCCATTTAACCCCATTGACATGATGATGAAATCTGGTGCTCGAGGAAACATGATGCAAGTGAGACAAATTGCTGGCATGAGAGGCCTTGTCGCTAACCCTCGAGGAGACTTGATACCTCGTCCAATTAAATCTAACTTCCGAGAAGGATTGGCTATGTTGGAGTACTTTATTGCTACTCCTGGAGCCCGAAAAGGTCTGGTCGATACTGCATTGAGGACAGCTGATTCAGGTTATTTGACAAGAAGATTGGTTGATGTTTGTCAAGAATTAATAATTAATGACGAAGATGTTTTTGCTGCAGGGAAACCTGTACGTTCGGTTTGGGTAGAAAATATACGAGAAGACGAACCAGGCTTTCGCTCACATATAGAGACGAAACTATTTAGTAGAAGTCTTGCTGAAGACGTGGAACTTTCTGATGGAACTGTTTACGAAAAAGGAACGATCGTTGGTGAAGACGAAATGCACGCACTTCGAGATGATCCAGCAGTTGAAAGAGTTAGAGTTCTTTCGCCTTTAACTGACGATTCAGATCAAGGAGTGTCTGGAGCTTGTTATGGGATGTCTTTAGCAACCGGCAAGCCTATAGAAATAGGTGAAGCAGTAGGAGTAATAGCTGCCCAGTCAATTGGTGAGCCAGGTACGCAGTTGACTATGAGAACCTTCCATACAGGTGGTGTAGCTGCTGCTGGAAGAGATATTGCTGCAGGTCTACCTCGTGTCGTCGAATTGTTCGAAGCGCGCACACCTAAAGGCAAAGCAACTTTGTCAAGGATTTCAGGTGTTATCAGAATAGGAGAAGATGAAGGACGAGGCCGAGAGGTCACTGTTATAGCTGATGACGGCACGGAAGAGGTTCATCTTATTCCAGGTATTTCTCGTCTTGAATTCAAAGATGGAGATGAGATTTCTGCAGGTGATGCAATAGTCGAGGGGCCAAGGGATCCAAAGGAACTTCTTGAGATTAAAGGAGTTAGAGAAACTCAACAGTATTTGGTAGATGAAGTTCAGAAGGTTTATCGAGATCAAGGTGTGTCAATTCATGACAAACATATTGAATTAGTTGTAAGACAGATGACTCGAAGGGTGCAGATTACTGACTCTGCTGATTCAGATTTCCTTCCAGGAGAACAAGTAGATCAGCCTATTTTTGCAACGACTAATAGAAACTTGGTTGA
>DBNM01000068.1:12577-12717 GCA_002299135.1 Candidatus Neomicrothrix sp. UBA672
CAAGAAACGACTCGAGTTCTTACAGAAGCTGCAATAGAAAGCAGACAGGACAAATTGGTAGGTCTAAAAGAAAATATTATTATTGGAAAATTAATTCCTGCCGGAACCGGACGCGAAGAGTACAGGCGTGTAGGAACTCA
>DBNM01000068.1:13142-14387 GCA_002299135.1 Candidatus Neomicrothrix sp. UBA672
CGAGACTGATGATAGTTTGGCCGGTGCTTATGAAGCTGATGTAATAGCTTTAGCTAATGGTGCTATTGAAGAAGCCATTGAAGAAATTGATTGAGATACTTAGATTTTTTATTGTGACGTGAAGATGCCGACCGTAGACTCAATACTTCGTGTCTTAGTAAGTTCTGGACCGTTTTTCAATTTCAATAGGCAAGGTTTGAGGTAAGTCGTGCCCACAATTCAACAACTGGTTCGCAAGGGCCGTCAATCAAAGCGTAGAAAAGAAGCTACTCCTGCTTTGAAGGGAGCGCCTCAGAGGCGCGGCGTGTGTACAAGAGTTTTTACGACTACACCAAAAAAACCAAATTCGGCTCTTCGCAAGGTTGCAAGGGTTCGTTTAACCAGCGGAATGGAAGTAACGGCTTATATACCTGGCGAGGGACACAATTTACAAGAGCACTCAATTGTTTTATTGCGAGGTGGTCGTGTGAAAGATTTACCAGGTGTTCGTTACAAGATTGTTAGGGGAACTCTTGATACTTCTGGTGTTTCGGAAAGAAGCCAGTCTCGTAGCCGATATGGCGCAAAGAAGGATAATTAATTATGCCTAGAAAGGGACCAGCTGTTAGAAGGACTCTTACCCCAGATCCTGTATATCGTTCGAGTGCAGTTACCCAGTTGGTAAATAAAGTATTAAAGCACGGGAAACGTTCCACTGCAGAGCAGATTGTATATGGCGCTTTAAAGGTAGTTGAAACAAAAACAGGGAGTGAACCTGTTGGAGTTTTAAAAGACGCCTTGGAAAGTATAAGACCACAGCTTGAAGTGAGAAGTCGTCGTGTGGGGGGTGCCACTTATCAAGTGCCTGTTGAGGTTAAGCCCCGTCGAGCTAATACTTTAGCCGTTCGCTGGCTTGTTGATTATGCACGAGAAAGAAGAGAACGATCCATGTCTGAACGCCTAGCTAATGAGATAATGGATGCTGCCAATGGAATTGGTTCATCCGTTAAGCGCCGTGAGGACTTGCATAAAATGGCTGAAGCTAACAAAGCGTTTGCACATTATCGTTGGTAAAAAGTTAGACAACAGGTAAATAGGTATGGCTGATCGACACCCTCTTGAGAGAACTCGCAATATTGGAATTATGGCTCATATTGACGCGGGTAAAACCACCACTACAGAAAGAATTCTTTATTACACAGGTGTGAATTACAAAATTGGTGAAGTGCATGATGGCACTGCGACTATGGATTGGATGGAGCAAGA
>DBNM01000068.1:14698-16687 GCA_002299135.1 Candidatus Neomicrothrix sp. UBA672
GGATTGGATGGAGCAAGAGCAAGAGAGGGGAATCACGATTACCTCTGCTGCTACTAGCTGTTTCTGGAACGATCACAGGATAAACATTATTGATACTCCTGGACATGTTGATTTTACAGTTGAGGTAGAACGTTCTTTAAGAGTTTTAGATGGTGCGATTGCAGTTTTTGATGGAGTTGCAGGTGTGGAGCCACAAACTGAAACAGTTTGGCGCCAAGCTGATCGTCATAATGTTCCAAGGATGTGTTTTATCAACAAAATGGATCGAACCGGAGCTGATTTTTTCTTTGTTTTAGGAACTATTAAAGAACGTCTTGGATGTAAAGCTGCTGTGATCCAATTGCCCATAGGGGCAGAAGCCGATTTTGCTGGCGTTATTGATTTGGTAACCATGAAGGCTTTGGTCTGGGAAGGTGAAGATTTAGGTGCTTCTTGGAATGAGGTAGAGATTCCAGATGATTTGAAATCCCAAGCTGATGAATATAGGGCAGAACTTGTGGATCTTCTTGCTGAATTTGATGAAAATATCCTTGAAAAATTTGTTGGTGAGGAAGAAATTACAATTGAGGATTTGAAAACAGCAATTCGTCAAGGAACTCTTTCAGGAGATTGTGTGCCAATTTTAACTGGTACAGCTTTTAAGAATAAGGGTGTTCAGCCTCTTCTTGATTCTGTTGTTGAGTATTTACCATCACCACTTGATCTTCCACCTGTTGAAGGTGTTGAACCTCGGAGTGAAGAAATCACGAAGCGCGGTGTGAGTGATGATGAGCCATTTGCTGCTCTTGCTTTTAAGATTATGACGGATCCTCATGTAGGAAAATTGACTTACTTCCGTGTTTATAGTGGCACCTTGGAAAAAGGTTCAACTGTTTTAAACACCCGGTCGGGTTCTAAAGAGCGGATTGGACGTATTTTAGAGATGCACGCCAATGACCGGGAAGATCTTGACATTGTTCGAACAGGTGACATAGTTGCCGGTGTAGGGATCAAAGACTCAAAGACAGGTGACACTCTTTGTTCACCTGACCACCCTCTTATGCTCGAACAGTTTGACTTTCCGGATCCTGTAATTCATGTAGCTGTTGAACCTCGGTCGAAAGCTGATCAGGACAAAATGGGGAAGGCTTTAGGAGCTCTTTCTGATGAAGACCCTACGTTTACAGTTAGAAGCGATGAAGAAACGGGTCAGACAATTATTGGTGGCATGGGTGAGTTGCACCTTGAAGTTCTAGTTGATCGAATGTTGCGTGAGTTTCGTGTTGATGCAAATGTAGGAAAACCTCAAGTTGCGTACCGGGAAACAATTACTAAGGCAGTAGAAAATTATCGTTACACTCATAAGAAACAATCTGGCGGATCAGGCCAATTTGCTGAGATTGTTGCAACGGTGGAGCCTCTGACAGAAGGTGAAGAAACTTATAATTTCGTAGACAAAGTTTCGGGAGGGCGTATTCCTAAGGAATATATTCCAGCTGTTGATGCTGGTATCCAATCGGCTATGACTTCTGGTGTCCTTGCAGGTTTTCAAGTTTTGGGTATGAAGGTGACGCTTAACGATGGAAAACATCATGATGTTGATTCATCTGAGATGGCTTTTAAAATCGCTGCACAGGCTTGGTTTAGAGAGGTTATAAAACAGGCTAAGCCAGTTCTTTTAGAGCCAATTTTTTCTGTAGAAGTTGTAACACCAGAGGATTATATGGGTGATGTAGTTGGTGATTTAAATTCTAGACGAGGCAAAGTCGGGCAAATGGAAGCAAGGGGAAATAATCAAGTAGTTACCGCAGACGTACCGCTATCTGAGATGTTCGGTTATGCTACAGATCTGCGTTCGCGCACTCAAGGGCGTGCGACGTATACAATGCAGTTCGATTCGTATCAAAAAACTCCTTCATCAGTTCAGGAAGAGATTGTCACCCGGATTCGCGGTGAATAGGCTTTACCTACTGAGAAGGTAATATAAAATAATAGAAATAATAGAAATAA
>DBNM01000001.1:0-5831 GCA_002299135.1 Candidatus Neomicrothrix sp. UBA672
GCGTCTTCTACGAGTGTTGTGCCTGTGGCGTCTGAAATTCGATTAAGTAGAAGTCCGACTAAAGAAGACCCTCTGCGTGTAATGATCATAGGTGACAGTACGACATACGAAATAGAGCCTGCTTTGTCAGCAGCTCTTCAGAAAACAGGAGTAGTGGAGTCAGCTAATCGAACTCAGTTCGGGTTTGGGTTGAGCCAATGGCCTAGGTACAAGTGGTGGGAAATTTGGCCATCTTTTTTTGATCAGGTTGAACCTGAGATAGTAATTTTTCAAACCGGAATTTGGGATATGGACGATGTGGTTAATGGACCTACAAGGCAACCCTTACCGACTGATTCAGACTGGGTTGAACAATTCAATTTCTTGATGGAGGTTGCAGTGGACGTATTGTCAGAGAGAGAGGCTCATATTTTTTGGTTAACAATGCTTCCCACCCATGACAACGACAAGCATGAACGTTTAAATAAATTGATTTACGAATTGGCTGATAGAGATCAGAGAGTAGACGTGATTGATCTAACTCCAGTATTTACTGACAAGAATGGAAAATATATCGAAGAGGTCGAGAGGTCAGGCGAGTATTGGCCAATTAGAAAAATTGATGGAGTTCACCTATGTAGATTTGGTGCAAGAATAGCCGCCGAATTGATAATTAAACATGTTTCTATTTTTTCTGATTTTGAAATTATTTCCGGATGGGAAGAGGGAGAGTGGCTTAAAAATCCCCGATTTGACTTGGATCCATGTAATGATCCAATTGATTTGATAGCCGAAAAGGCAGGACCCGTTTCTGTTGGGTAAGTTCTTAGTATGAAAGTACAGGGGGTCCATTACCACCGCGACGTGCAAGATGGAACAGCTAGAGCTGCTGTTTTTGGTATAAGCGATGGCCTCGTATCAAATGTCTCGCTAATTCTTGGCATAGCAGGAGCTAGTACCGACCCATCAATTATTAGAGTTGCAGGCATTTCTGGTTTATTAGCAGGTGCTATTTCCATGGCGGCAGGAGAGTACGTTTCTTTACAAGCCCAGAAGGAATTAGTTGAAAGGGAGCTGTTGATAGAGAAAGAATCGATTGACACTAATCTTGAAGATGAAACAGCAGAATTGAAAGCCATATATGAAGAAAGAGGCATTGATTCAGATTTAGCAGGAGAAGTAGCTAGACAAATTATGTCCAATTCTGAAATTGCTCTTGAAGTTCATATACGTGAAGAACTCGGAGTGAATCCTGAACAACTTGGGAATCCATTAATGGCAGCAGCCTCAAGCTTTGTGTCATTCTCTTTTGGAGCTTTTGTGCCTCTCATACCTTGGTTAGTGGGAGAAGGAAATTCGGCAATCTGGACTTCGGCGATAGTTGGCATTGCATGTACCGCATTAGTAGGAGGTGTTCTGGCTCAACTGTCTGGACGTTCACTATTTAAGACTTCGCTAAGACAAATGCTGGTGGCAGCTGGAGCTTGTTCAGCTACTTATTTGATTGGAAGTCTCCTCGGAACAAGCATTGGTTAGTTGTCAAAAATTGGTTCAGGATCGACCTTTTCTCCTGGGGTAAACGAGACTGGCATATGTTTAATCCCGTTAATAAAATTTGATCTAAGACGTGATGGCTCTCCATTAAGAGAAACATCAGGCATTCTTTTACAGATCTCTTCAAAAATTATTCTCAATTCAAGTCTTGCAAGGTTTGCACCGAGACAATAGTGAGGCCCACCACCACCAAATCCGACGTGGTTATTCGGTGAACGTTTAACATCTAATGAGAAAGGATTTTCAAATTCTGACTCATCCCTATTGGCTGAAATGTGCCACATCACTACTTTTTCTCCAGCATTAATCTTTTGGCCGTTTATCTCTGTATCCCGCGTTGCCGTCCTTCTGAAATGTAAAACCGGACTTGCATATCTCACGATTTCATCAACTGCTGTATCGATCAGATCTGCGGTATTTGATTTTAATAAATCAAACTGATCAGGGTGCTCTATCAGTGCCCATAATCCTTGTGAAGTCGCATTACGTGTCGTTTCATTTCCAGCAACGGCCATCAGTAGCATAAATCCGTCGATTTCTTGCTCGTTGAGAACAGTTGGTTCACCATCATCTCCTATTATCTCGGCATTGATCAAGCGAGTAATCAGGTCATCTTTAGGTTCTTCACGTCTTTTATTTGCCAAGTCATTTGCGTATGCATATAGCTCGAATGCGGCAGCTTGGTTGTCTTGTCCTGCATACTCAGGGTCTTCGATTCCAATCATCCGGTTGGACCATTCAAAGAGTTTGTTTCTTTCTTCTTGAGGGACGCCCATTATTTCGGCAATGGCTTGTAAGGGAAGTTCGGCGGCTACGTCTACTACAAAATCACAACTTCCTTTTTCGATGACTTCGTCAACTATCAGAATGGTTCGAAATCGCAAGTATTTTTCAAGCAGGCCGATCATTCGTGGAGTAAAACCCCGGTTCACCAATTTTCTGTAACGAGTGTGCTTCGGCGGATCCGTATAAAGCATCTGGGTTCCTCGAAGGTCGAAGCCTTTTGAGCCGTCTTCATGTTCATGTGGGTCCGCTATAGAGATCCCCCCAGTCTCGGAAGAGAAAACTTCAGCATCCCTATTTACTTCAACTAGATCTGCATAGCGGACAACATTCCAGAAACCAGGTCCATCTGGTTCCTCGTGCCAACTTACAGGATTCTCTTTTCGAAGATAACTAAACATTTCATGATGTTCTTGTGCGAGGAATCTGTCTAGATCTAAAAGGTCTATATCTTCCATCTTCATAACTTTTCCGATCGCTGATTCGATAATAGCAGTTTGTATTACTTCCTCAAATTAGTTGCCTTTAGTCATCTCGGGCTCTATGAAAATAGGACCAGCATTTTTGATCTCAGTTCTGATGTCATCTTCCAACTTATTTATGAGTCTAGCTATATCTTTGGTTTGAAGAGTTTCATGAAAAGCGACCCTCACCCCTATGAGGATTTCTTCTGGCCCTAGATGTTGAGTTCTTATTTCCACTAACTGAACAACCTGAATGTTGTTTTCAATGACACTCACGATTTTTGAAAGATCTGTTTCACTCGCAGCTTCACCAATAATAAGACTATGCATTTCGCGGGCAAGAATAATGGCGATTACACCTAAAAGAACCCCTATAGAGAGAGTGCCGATTCCATCCCATATAGGCTCTCCAGTTGTTTTCACTAGAGTTATTGCTCCTAGAGCAATAACCATTCCAAATAACGCTCCAGCATCTTCTAGAAGAACCACTGGGATTTCAGGTTGCTTTGACCGGACTACAAATTTAGACCAACTAGTTTCACCTTTTATCGTTTTTGCCTCAACAATTGCAGTTCTGAAGGAAAAAGATTCAATAAATATTCCGAAAATTAGAATCCCTATAGCCCAACTTGCATTATTAAGGGCATGAGGATGACGGATTTTTTCTATACCTTCATAAATCGCAAATAATGAACCTAAAGAAAACAAAATCAGAGCCACTACAAAAGACCAAAAATATCTTTCACGACCATAACCGAAAGGGTGCTTAGAACTGGGTTCACGTTTTGCTCTTCGCGTCCCTAACAGTAAGAGAAGTTGGTTCGCTGAATCAGCACTAGAGTGAATTCCTTCAGCAAGCATCGTGGAGGATTTAGTTATTGCGAAACCTGCGAATTTCGCAATAGCTATTCCTACATTTGCTATCAGTGCAGCAAGGATAGTTTTTTTACCAGTTGTTGCCATTAGTTCCATTTTGTTTATAGGGACTTGATTATTTCTATCAGAAAAACTCGATTTCGTGTATCTTCAGATGATCTAATAGTTTTGCTACTAAATAGAGAATATGGGAAAGACAGAATGAAGATTTTTAGATCACCATCTGAACTGTTTGAAGCGGTGGGGGATCATCTTGGCTACAGCGACTGGATGGTGGTTGATCAGGAACGTATAGATCTATTTGCAGAAGCAACAGGAGATAAGCAGTGGATACATGTTGATCCACAAAAAGCTTCTGAAGGACCTTTTGGGAAAACAATTGCACATGGGTACCTGACCCTTTCTCTGACTAATCGTCTCCTGCCTGAAATTTTTCAAGTCGATGGGATATCAATGGGAATCAACTACGGCACAGACCGTGTTAGATTTCCCACACCATTAACGGTTGGATCAACGATTCGCGTAGGCGCTGAACTGGTCGATGCCTTAGAAGTAGAAGTTGGCGTGCAAACTGTGGTTCGTGCGACTGTCGAAATAGAAGACATGGAAAAACCCGCATGCGTTGTAGATAGTCTTAGTCGTTTCATCTGGTAGTCAAATAAAGGTAGCCTTGTTCGGTGTCTAAAAGGAAAAGAAAAGCAACTCCCATAGCCCCTCCCTCAGTTCCACCTGTAGAGGCAGGAATTCTAAGTCCTACCAGACTGGTGCCGTCTAATATAAAAAAACCTCCCTATGCACTGACAGGTGATCCAGGGAATTCAACTTCTTCATTGATAAGAGATGACGATGAGATAAAACGTATGGAAAAAGCAGGAGAGATAGCGGCTTTAGTTTTATTAGAAGCGGGTTCTAATGTCGACCCCGGAGTTACAACAGACAAAATTGACGAGATAGTGCATGAGATGATCCTGTCTTTCGATGCTTATCCCAGCCCACTTAATTACAGAGGATTCCCAAAATCTGTTTGCACATCAGTGAACGAGGTTATATGTCATGGAATTCCAGATAGCCGTCCATTGCAAGAAGGCGACATTGTGAATATAGACGTTACGGTTTATCGCGATGGTGTTCACGGAGATACCTCAGTTACCTTTCCGGTTGGAGAAGTAAACGAACGAGATATTCGTTTAATCAAAGAGACGCGAAAGGCAATGGATTTAGGGATAGAAGCAGTCAAGCCCGGAAGACCTGTGAACGTAATTGGTAGAGCGATCGAAAGACACGCAAAACGTCATTCTTTAGGAGTTGTTCGGGAATTTATCGGACATGGTGTTGGGACTGAGTTTCATAGTTCGCTTCAAATCCCTCATTATTACGATCCGTATGCTTCTACAGAGATACTTCCAGGGATGACTTTTACAATTGAGCCTATGTTGACACTAGGTGATCCATCAGCACTGATGTGGAGTGACAATTGGACAGCGGTCACCAGAGATGGAAGACGCACTGCTCAATTCGAACATACAATTCTGGTTCTAGAGGATGGAGTAAAACGTCTTACCGTAACGGGTGATGGAAGCGCCCCATCGGATCTTCTTTCGATCTAATCAAAGTTTTTTAACGCCAAGTTGCTGTTCCAGTTTTTGCCAGCGCAACCCATGTATTACCGGGGGTCAATCTGATAGGTGTTCCATCTGAAGTTATTTCTGCTGGCTCTGAATCTTTCTTTCGTTTCCATTCGCCTTCGATTAGGTGCCCGTCAGTAAATACCCAAACCTTGCCACTTCCTTCTGTTACAGCTTCAGGAGATCTTGAGTCAGCGGCACTTTTCCCATAGGAAATGAATTGAATGACTATGTTTGTGGGGGCTACTCGCACACCATCACCATCGCCATGAGGTTCACCATTGTGAGTGCGTTCCCATCCTGTGCCATTCCATGCATAATCTATTTCCGCATGACCGAAATCTACAAAAACACCGGTTGCTTTTTTAGCGTTTGCGTGAAGAGGTGAATTTTCGGTTCTGAAAGTAAATGGAGGTGCAGGAATCTCATCTCTATTTGGATGCTCAGCCCATAGTCTTTCTGTAGAAGTGAAAAGATTGTGTGGCGCTCTTCTCGATGTCGAACGCCAGTAACTTTCACGAGAAGTGTCATATCCAACGTCAGTCAGGTC
>DBNM01000001.1:6165-11364 GCA_002299135.1 Candidatus Neomicrothrix sp. UBA672
GAGTCTTTTACCACTTCTCTGGTTCCACGGTTAGCTCCAGAATAAGCAAAAAGTGGACTATCAAAACCGGTTAGCAGAGGGGGATCAGAAGTTCTGGCTGAACGAACAGGTCCAACTACTCGCGAATCTGTTGTTTGAAAAATCGCAATAAGACGTGTCAAACCTGCCTCTACAAGTTCTTCATAAACAACGTCAGCTTGATTGATTCCAGCCTGCGGTCTTGCAATTGAGACATTATCTATTTTAACTGCAAGAGCTGGCCGGCGAATATCAGTCCCCGGCAGTCCAGTCCATTGTTTTGACAGCTCTAAAAGACGGTATCTTTCTATTTCTCCATCAAGTATGTCTATTTCAATCTTTAAATTGTCTATGTTGCTCTCTAGGGTGATTATCCCCGAACGCAGGTTCGAAATTCTTTCTTTCACCGCAGGTATACGGGAACGAGCTTCTTCTTGAAGTAGAACATAATCTTTTTGTTTACTTCGAGCTGCAGCAATTTCCTCATGGACTCCTGAAACACGCTCTCCAGTAATACGCATTTTGGAATCAACGGATTCAAGTCTCCCTTCTGTTTCGTCAATTAAGGCCTTGTAAAGTATCTGGCTTCTTATACCGCGAAGAGTTTCATCAGTTAATTGGGCTGACTGCGTTAGAACGGAGTTCATTCTTTCATCGTTTCGCACGTAGGAATCGATGGCTAGTTCACGTCGAAGCTGGAACGGTTCTGAGCGAGATGACCATACTTCTATGTAGTCGTCTGCCAATAGCTCTAGTCTTATCGGGTGTTTTACAAGTTGTGAGTCTTCGCTGTTTATCAAAGCCTCAGTTTCCGCGATAGTTTCATCTATTTCTAAAAGTTCGTTTTGAAGGTCGACGATTTTTTGTTCTTCTGTTTTAACGTCATTTTTTATATCGTCGATGTCAGAATTTACTTCATCAATCTGCTTTTGCAAGTCCTCTATTTCCTTGTCATAAGGCCCCGCATGAGCATTTGGGAGGGTAGTGGTAGCCAAAATAGCGACGGAACAAAAGCAAAAGATAAAACGCCTAACACCCATAATGCGAGCGTAGATCTCCCACCACCCTGAGAGGGGTCATATGGTGAATTTTTTAGTGGTCTTGACTCAGGATTAGCGCACTAGTAGGTACGGAAGTTCCTGCCGTAACTAACGCGTTCTCAACATTTTCAACCTGATTGACTGAGGTTCCTCGGATTTGGCGGACAGCTTCCGCTATACCGTTCATGCCATGTATATAGGCCTCCCCTAATTGGCCTCCATTAGTATTTGTTGGCAACTGGCCATCCATCTCAATATTGCCATCACGCAAAAATTCCTTTGCTTCCCCTTTTTCACAGAATCCAAATTCTTCCAGTTGAGGAAGAAACAGAGGAGTGAAGTGATCATAAATGTTTGCGACTTGGATATCTGATGGTCCAAGACCGGTGTTTTTCCATAATTGATCTGCGCATAATTTCATTTCAGGAATTCTTGCAATGTCATCTCTGTAGTAGCTCCTCATGGCTTGCTGATCATCCGTCGATCCTTGAGCGGCTGATGCTATTACCGCTGGAGGATTAGGAAGGTCTCTAGCGCGTTCGAGGGAAGTGACAAGAATCGCTTGTCCACCATCAGATTCTTGGCAGCAGTCCAATAGATGAAGAGGTTCAACAATCCACCTGCTTTCTTGATGCTCTTCTAAAGTGATTGGCCTTTCGTAGAAAAAAGCTGCGGGGTTTGTTGCAGCGAATTTTCTATCGGTAACTGCTACACGTCCAAAATCTTCAGAAGTAGCTCCAGACAAGTGCATGTAGCGAGTGGCGAACATCGCAACCCAGCTTGCAGGGGTTAGAAGACCAAATGGTGAAGTCCAGCCGAAAGTAACATCGAATGCTTCCGCTCCAGCATGCCTGCCTTGAACTCCGCTACCGAACCTGTGCCAAGACCTTTCGTTAAAAGCTCGGTAGCAAAGTACGTAGTTGGCAGATCCCGAAAAAATTGCTGCAGCAGCTTGACCAATAGTTCCACACGCTGCACCTCCGCCGTGGGGAATCATACTGAAATGACTCAAGGAAGGGATTCTTAAATTTCGTGCAACTTCAATTTCGAAATTCTGTTCTGAGCTGAAAGTTACTATCCCATCAACATCTGAAGCATCAACCCCAGCATCTCCTAACGCTGCTTCACAAGCCTCAACAGCAAGTTCCATAGGGGTTCGACCTGACTCTTTCGAAAATTCAGTGGCACCGATTCCTACAATCGCTGTTTCAGAAGAAAAATTAGCGTTCATTTTAATCCCCCTTGCTATTTTCTGGGAGAAGTATTTTCGCATTGCCAGAGACATGAACGCCTCTATCATTTTTACCTAAGAAGGCGATATTTAAAGACACTTGGCTTCCATGTTGAGTTTTTTCCGTAATTGAGCCTGAAAGAGTCATGGTGTCATCAGGATGGTTGGGTGCGCCTAGTCTTAATTCAATAGAACCCCAATCAATCTCTGACCCAGCCCAATCATTTATCCAACGGCTGACGATTCCCGCTGAAGTGAGGATGTTCATGAAAATATCAGGCATTCCTTTTGATTGAGCAGCTTTAGGATCATGATGCACATCTTGGTAGTCGCGAGTAGCTAAAGCAGTTGAGACTATAAGAAGCGTTGTTACCGGCACTGGAGAGATTGGCAGTTCATCACCGATTTGGACATTGTCTGGATCGAGTTTTAAAACTTGTCTTTGAGTACTTTCCGTTTCTGGATTATTTTGACCGGAATCAAAGGTCTGATCATTACTGTCACCTGTTTCGGTATTCTCAAATTCTGCCTCTTGGTTTTCATTGTGCACTGGTTTGAACTGATGCAATGTAAATTCATTATCAACATTTAGCCAGTCAACTTCTAACGGCATTCCTATTTCGAGTTCCTCTGGTTCAACATTGGTAACATTGGAAACCAATCGAACTCCTTCTTCTAATTCGACTAAGCCAACGATTAGCGGATAGTCGAAAGCTGGAACTTGAGGGTAGTGCGCAATAGCCCAGCTATGAAGAGTGCCTTTACCAGTTGCAATAACACTGTCAAGCGAAACGGAACCACATGAGAGGCAACGCACAGCAGGCGGATGTTGCAGATTTGTGCATTCATTGCACGATTGGATACGTAGTTCCTTAATGTTGCAGGCATCCCAAAACCAGTCAGTTGAACTGTTGGAAGCTGGTTTGGGTCTTGGGGGTTTTATTTCCGATCGTTCACTTTTGTTCCCAGTACCCGGTCGAAATTTGAGCACCCGGAATTCCATTGAGCCAACCTGTTTTCCAGATGCATCAGAATATATTGTTTCAGTCGTAACAAAATGACCCATACCGATAGCCGTTGTTTTTTCTTCTGAAACGTCAAGTAATTTCTGGCTAGCGGAAATTAAATCACCGGGTCTAATTACTTCGTTGTAGTGGTAAGTCGCGTTTGTCGCCACCACACCTGTGAAACCAGCTTCGTCAAGAAGTTGATAAACCCCAGCGCTAGGTGAATCCTCAGTATTTCTTTGAAATTGATTGCCTAGATGGAGACCAGACATAGTCCAAACTTGCAGCATTGCAGGCGGGGCAATAATCCCGCCGTGTTTTGAATCGTTAGCAAAATCTTGATTGATGTAAAGAGGGTTACTTTCTGACATAGCGTCACACCATGAGCGAATCACAGGTTCACTGACGCTGTCGCGTGCCACTTCGATTTTTCCGGCAGAACCAACTTCAGATGTTAGCGAATTGTAAAAATGGGTTTGTTCGCTAGCTGTTTCAGCTGTTTCATTAGCTTGAGAAAGATCTCGATTCAATTTTCACCTCTTCAAAGCGATCATACTCACATTACCCTTGCGTTAGCTCATAGAGTAATTAGCTAATTTGACACTGTGGACACCAGGTTGTCGAGCGTTGACCAACAATTCGATTCTTTAAAATGGAAGAGCACTTATTGCATGCTTTTCCAGCTCTGCCGTAGCAATCGAGGTTGTGCTGATTTTTTCCTGTCAGTCCATCAGGCGTCCTATAGTCACGGAAAGTAGTGCCGCCGTTTTTGATTGCCTCGGATAAAACCTCTCTAATTGAAATAAGTAAAGATTCTGAACGGTCTTTTCCAATTCGCCTAGCAACGGGGCTTATGTGTGACCTCCAAAGTGATTCATCCGCGTAAATGTTTCCTAGCCCAGCGATGATTCTTTGAGAAAGAAGTTTCGTTTTTATGTGACTTCTTGAGGATGACAGAGATTTGTGGAAGCTGGCAGCAGTTAAATTCGGGTCAAAAGGTTCAGGGCCGATGTTATTTAGAGTTGGGAGCGATTTGTAATCATTTGGATTTACAACTGCAATTCTGCCAAAACGCCTGATATCCCTGAAAAGTAAAATCTGACCGTCATTGAGTTGCCATTGAGCCCTGACATAAGGATCATCTGTTTTTTCTTTTGCTATCGAGACACTTCCAGTCATTCCCAGATGGATGATAAGTTCTTTAAGTTTTATTTTCCCACCCAATTCCTTATCTAGATTTATTAGTAGATATTTACCTCTCCGTTTTACAGTTTGCACATGAAAACCTGAAGCTAATTTTGCTTGTGAAAATTTTTTTGAAGGAAAAGAATGTCCTTTAATTATTGTTTTTCCAGTAATTAAAGGCTCTAATTGGCAACGGATTGATTCAACTTCAGGTAGTTCCGGCATCGGTACACGATACCTGTTTAAGTTATTTACAACTTTTGTGTCGCGAACTGGTCTAGGTTTTCTATGTGGTCTCAATAGCGATAGTGAATCAAAAGGGTGGCGTGGGTAAAACCAGTGTGACTTTAGGACTTGCTTCATCTGCTGCCAAAAAAGATTTAGAAACCTTGATCGTGGATTTGGATCCACAAGGAAATGCAACCACAGGGTTGGGTATATACGAACCTTCTAAAGGGGTGGTAAATGTACTGGAGGATGAGTTTTCCGGAGGGATCAATAAGGTTTCAGAAAGATCAAACTGGCCATCAGATTGTGGTCAAATTCCTCATGTAGCTGCTTCAACCCCAGACCTTTCTGTTTGTGAACCACGACTTGCCACAGATCCCCTAGGAGCTCAGAATCGATTGTCATTTTCTCTTGAAAATTCAAATTGGCCTCTCGTTATTGTTGATTGTCCACCTTCTCTTGGGTTGCTTACAGTAAACGCTCTTTTTGC
>DBNM01000001.1:11700-12228 GCA_002299135.1 Candidatus Neomicrothrix sp. UBA672
ATGGCCCTTGTGGTTACAGAGCCTGGAGCATGGTCTGTCGATGGCGTAGCGAGAATGATCCAGACAATAGAAAAGATTCAAATGCGTCGAATCGATTCCAAACCAAGTATTGCTGGAATTGCTGTAAACCGACTTGGAAGAACTCGAGATGATAGTTACTGGAACGCAAAACTTGAAGAAGCTTATTCAGAATTCCAATTGCCCAAAATTCACCTACGTACAGCAGTAGCCGAAGCTTCGGCTCAATCTTTACCAATACATGGTTTAGGTAATCGATCAGGTGCAGTAGAAGCTGCAGCAGAGTTTGATCATCTTTTGACGCTCCTGTTAGAAGATGGCTATTCTGAAAATGATTCTGATGAGGAGGATTCTGATGGCTACTTATGACCCTGAAGCTACACGCTCACGCCCAGCGACACCGAAAGAGAGCCCTGTAGATGCTTTGCTAGATGGTGAGAGTAAAACAAATAACAATACTTTTGATCCTGTTGAAGAACTTTCTAGAGAAATTGATGAAAACGTGGATCC
>DBNM01000165.1:0-3414 GCA_002299135.1 Candidatus Neomicrothrix sp. UBA672
TGTGTGATCCCCATGTCTGCGTCGTCAACTGCATTTGCTAAAAGGAACATAGGAGTTCCGTTTGAGCGCCAAATAACAAAATCTTCAAGATCACCTGTGTTGAAAGTTACTTCACCACGAACTAGGTCAGTAAAGGAGATGGTTTTGTCTTCAGGCATGCGGAACCTGACTGCCAAACCTTCCGCCAAAACACTCCCTTCAACTTCCCTGTTTTCATCGTCACAAAGATATGCATGACCATCTTCTAAGAAAGTTTTTACAACCTCACGATGTCTTTCTAGTTTCTCTGATTGAAAAATAGGACCTTCATCCCAGTCGAGACCTAACCATTCCAGTTCCTGTAGCAACTGTTGGGTCAATTCAGGTCGGTTGCGTTCTTGGTCAGTATCTTCAACACGCAGTATGTAAGTCCCGCCTGTGGATCGGGCGTACATCCAATTAAACAAAGCCGTTCGAGCGCTTCCTACATGCAAGAAGCCTGTAGGTGATGGGGCGAAACGAACTCGGGGTTTCATTATGAGAACGCTAACGGATATAAAAGCAAGAAAGTCAGATGCTCAGTAGAGATTGGTTATGTTATGAAAACTCATTTTTCAACTGGCTGTTATGTTGACCTATTTTTGTGGCGCTAATTTCAATTTTTCGAGCACGCGGTTCCGCAACGATGTTTTCTGCTACTTCTTCGGGTGTCTCTCCTGTTCCCAGCATCCAATTAGCTACCGCTGAAAGAGGTATATCTATTAACCATCCTTTTCCAGATTTTAAAGCTGATAAAGCGAGGGTTGCTGCCAGCACGCCCGCCGACGGGTCCGCTACCGCATCTGCTATGAAACTTAGCGGATCTTTTAAAAATAGTCCGCCTGAGACAGCGGCGTCGTCTCCGAAAGCCACTCCTTTTGAACGTGGACCGGTTCTCCCGTAACCGGTGATAGAAATCCAGACTTTTCCAGCTTCAACTTCCTTTTCCGCATCTATGCCTAATTGTCTTAGGGCTCTTGGTCGACTGCCTTCGACAATAACATCAGCTTCTTTTACAATTTTCCTTAGAAATTCTAGAGATCTGTCATCACTGAAATCCAACGCTAACGACTCTTTGCCTCCATTGAGTAAATCAAAAAAACCTGTTGGCCCTCTTCTTGCACCATCCGGCCTAGCTAAACTTTCTATTTTTATGACACGACAACCGGATCTTCGAAGCAGGTCTCCACATAATGGGCTCGCCCATAAGGAACCAAATTCAATCACTAATGTTTTCGCTGTTCGTTTATTAGACGTTTTTCCTTCAGTTAATTGTGCAGGTTGTTTACGCTCTTCCATATCGGGTACCCCTAAGGGAATACCTAGTAGATCTGCTTGTTTCAGCAACTGTTCACTTTCGGATTTTTCTAAGGCTGAAAGTAATTCTTTACGATTATTTGGGTCGATTTCTTCTTTCAGCCAAGCTGGTATTAAAAGAAGGTCGTCAGGTCTGGCAAAATTTATACATATTGGTTTATCGATGGATTCGACAAGTTGTGCATGACCTCCAACAGATCTACTCCCCTGTCTTGTCAATCCAGCTATGGCAGCTCTCTCACCAAGCAAAGCAGGTCCGTCAATTGATAATTTGGTTATTTCCTCAATTATTGTGGCTAGTTGCTCCATTCGTAAAGTGACTCCCATGGGAACCTGCCGTGGCGGCCCTGAAGATTCACCGGTAAGAGACATTGCCCCTGACATTGCCCATCTTGAGCCAATATCTGCGACATCTTGGCCCACTTCTTCACTTAATCGGACTAGAACTGTCTGAGGATCGTTAAATCTTTGATTCATAAACCTTAAAATCGTACTTTAATCTCAATTATCTTGCCTCAGAGTGGTGCTTAATCCCAGTTTCATCAATTATCTTGATTGGAAGACTATTTAAAAAATGAGGAGGAAGTCTAATGGCGCTACTTAAAGTTGGAGGCAGATGGGCTAGCAGTGTCTGCGACACGGAAGTAATCGTTGTGAAGGGACCTGAAGACGAAGTTTCTCTCACTTGTGGGGGTGTAGATATGGTCGAAGCAGGTAGCGACCCTGCTTCTGGAGATTTCGATGACAGTGGGGATGGCACGCAATTGGGTAAACGCTATGTGGATGATGACGACACGATAGAAGTTCTTTGCACCAAGCCGGGAGCAGGCTCATTGGGAGCTAATGGGAATGCTCTTCAGTTAAAAGACGCCAAGCCTCTGCCAGCTTCTGACTAATTTCTAAGGTTAGGTGAACACGTGAACTTAATGATGCTTCTTGAAATGGCCGCTGGAGGTTTCGGTGACCGGGTAGCAGTTGGGTCATTGAGTGACGGTCTAACTGTTAAACAGATTTTTGACCATGCAGGAGCGGCGGCTCAACGTTTTCGAAGTGCAAATGTCGAAAATGTGGCAATGATAGATATCACTTCACCTTCGCTACCTATTTGCCTTTTTGGGGCTTCTTGGGCAGGGCTTCCTTTCGTGCCACTGAATTACCGTTTAACCAATGAAGAATTGGATGCTTTGTTGGAAAGAATCTCACCTTCGATTGCGTTAATGCAACCGGAAACACAAGAAAGGATTTCCGGCACTTCGCAGGTTCATTCAGTTACCCGAGACGACCTTGTTGCTTCTAATGACCCAGAAATTGAAGTTTCAACAGATTGGAATATGGATGGAGAGGACACAGCAATTTTACTCTTCACTAGCGGCACCACTGGAGAGCCAAAAGCAGCAGTTCTTCGACAACGTCATCTAGTTTCATACATTCTTGGTTCAGTAGAATTTATGAGCGCCGGCGAAGAAGAAGCAGCCCTAATAAGTGTCCCCCCCTATCACATAGCTGGTATAGCAGCTACTCTTTCTAACCTCTATGCAGGCCGACGTGTAGTTCAACTTCCAGAATTCGATGCTGAAAAATGGGTTGAATTGGTTCGTTCAGAGTCAGTCACCAGTGCCATGGTCGTACCAACAATGCTTTCTCGTATTGTCGACTATCTGGTTTCCGAGGGTCAAGACTCGCCAGGCCTTCCCACCCTTAGAGCTCTTTCCTATGGGGGCGGGAAAATGCCACAACCTACTATTGAAAATGCTTTAGAGCTTCTACCAGATACCAATTTCGTGAATGCCTACGGTTTAACCGAGACAAGTTCCACTGTTGCCCTACTTGGGCCTGAAGAGCACAGAGAAGCCTTTTCTAGCTCTGATGAGTCAGTTCGTAGACGAATTAGTTCAGTTGGTCGTCCACTTCCCACTATTGAGGTTTCCATTCGAGATGAAGAAGGAAATGAACTTCCATCCGATGAACCAGGCGAAATATGGGTAAGAGGTGAGCAGGTTTCAGGCGAATACAAAGGACTGCAATTGACTCTTACCGAAGATGGGTGGTTTCCAACTCATGACGGAGGATGGCTTGATA
>DBNM01000165.1:3817-6868 GCA_002299135.1 Candidatus Neomicrothrix sp. UBA672
GAGATTGAGGAAGTCTTACTGCAGCATTCTGCAGTAGCGGATGCTGCCACTATAGGAGTTCCTGATCAGCAGTGGGGTGAAAAAATTGTGGCAGCTGTTGTTTTGCATGAAGCACAAGAAGTTGATGAAGGAGAATTAAAGGATTCTGTAAAAGAAAAGCTTCGTTCGAACAGGACGCCTGATGAGATTGTTTTTCTGGATGAACTTCCCTACAACGAAACAGGAAAGCTCCTAAGGAGAGTTTTGAAGGAACAGCTGGTTGATTTAGGCGATGGTTCAACTGTCTGATCAAAATACCGATGCCCCTTTAAGCAAGTCTTTTGTTCTGTGGCAAGCAGAGGACCTTTCTGATGCTTTAAGCAGCCAAACTGCTGATCTCAGATTCGATTGGCGCAACGAATTACCAGTATTGGTAATTAATGAGGCCCATAAGCTATCGGAAAGCTCTGTGAGGTCACTTCGAGCTCTACCCGTTGTTCTGATAGAACTCTCAGGTAACGGTGACACTTCCTCTCATGTGGACATAGTCGTTCATTCAGAAGAAGAACTCGACGCTCTTCTTGAACGCATTGCTCTAAACCCGATTGCTTCTGTCACTTGTTGTCAGGTCTTAAGGCATAGCGAAAATGTTTCCACGAATCTTGGTTTGCTACTTGAATCCGTTGCATACGGAACATTGCAAAATGGAAATGAATTTGAAAAATGGCTGGATGGTAGGGGTCGTAGAGTTAGGCCTGAGGAGGCAAGTCCGACCATTCTCGTTAATGCTGGAGTTGAAAATGTGGAACTCCAATTGAACCGTCCGAAACTTAAAAATGCTTTTTCAGCTTCTATGCGTGATTCACTAGTAGAGGCTCTCAGGGGTCTAGCAACTGAGGGTGACAGTCGGTCGATTCTAATAACTGGGAAAGGTTCGACTTTTTGCATAGGTGGAGATCCAGCCGAATTTGGAACTGTTGAAAATTCTGCGACTGGTCACATGATCAGATCCACAGCTAATGCCGCTCCTTGGTTAGACCTTCTGTCTGAACGAATTACTGTACAAATACGCGGAGCTGCAATAGGTGCAGGAATTGAATTAGCTGCGTTTGCTAGCCGAGTTGAAGCTAGCGAAAATGCCTGGTTTTCTCTTCCGGAAGTGAGTATGGGTTTAATACCTGGAGCAGGAGGCACAGTGAGTGTAAGCAGAAGAATTGGAAGACAGCTAACTGTACGAATGTGCCTAACTGGAGAACGTGTTGACGCTACTACCGCACTCAACTGGGGTTTAGTGGACGCTCTGGTTGAATAGTTCTAGTTCAGATTTTCGATAATTGTAACGTTGGCTTGACCGCCGCCTTCACACATGGTCTGCAATCCCCAACGACCACCACTTCTTTCAAGTTCGTTTAATAAAGTTGTCATGAGTTTCGCTCCCGAACAACCCAACGGGTGACCAAGAGAAATAGCGCCCCCATTTACATTTACTTTTTCGTAAGGTACTTGCAATTCTTTCATCCAAGCTAAAGGAACGGGAGCAAATGCTTCATTGCATTCGAAAAGATCAAATTCGTCGATAGACATTCCGGCTTTATTCAACGCGTAGGTAGTTGCAGGTATCGGTCCTGTGAGCATGAAAACTGGATCGTCCCCTCTGACACTTACGTGATGGATCCTAGCTCTTGGTGTTAATCCAAACTCTTTTACAGCTTTTTCGGAAGCTATCAGCAACGCAGCAGCACCGTCGCTTATCTGGCTGGCAAGCGCAGCTGTTAATCGCCCTCCTTCAACAAGTGGATTTAAAGTACGCATACGATCCATGGAAATGTCACGTCGAGGACCTTCATCCATTTCTGTCTGAGCAATAGGAACTATCTCGTTGTCAAATCGCCCTTCATCTATAGCAGTTAGCGCTCTTTGGTGGCTTTCAAAAGCGAATTCTTCCATTTTTTCTCTAGAAATATCCCATTTTTCAGCAATCATCTCCGCTCCCCTGAATTGTGATATTTCTTGTGTTCCGTATCTTGCAACCCAACCCTCAGAGCCTGAAAAAGGATCCTCGTGACCTAATGGAGCTGCTGCTTCGAGAGCCATTCCGATTGGAACCATGCTCATATTTTGCACTCCACCTGCTACGACAAGGTCCTGCACACCTGCCCAGATGCCCATAGCTGCGAAACTAACGGCCTGTTGTCCTGATCCACATTGCCGGTCGATCGTTGTTCCGGGAACAGTTTCGGGCAACCCTGCTGCGAGCCAAGCTGTCCTAGCTATATCTCCCGCTTGCGGGCCTAAAGTGTCGACGCACCCAAATATGACATCTTCCACCAGATTAGGGTCGACAGCATTTCGTTCCAAAAGAGAACTTATGACATGAGCTCCCATGTCAGCTGGATGGACCTCTGCGAGACCTCCGCCTTTTCTTCCTGTTGGGGTTCTAACTGCATCAACTATGTATGCGTCATTCATAGTTTCTCCTAATCTTCCAACTTCAGAATATCTTCCATGAGGCATCAATCAGTCCTCGCGCGGCTCTCTAGGTAGACCCAGCACTCTTTCACCAATGATATTTCTTTGCACTTGGTTGGAACCTGCATAAATAGTGTGCGCACGACTGTAAAGAAAAGTTCGTTGTAAGGAGTCCAGTAAGTAGCCGAGATTTAAAGAATCCTCTAAAGGTGGAGTTGGCTCCATACCTACCATTCCGGAACTTCCGCGAATTCTTATTCCCAATTCTCCTAAACGACGATGCCATGACGCCCAATAAAGTTTCCCTATCGACATTTCCGGTCCTGGCACACCTCCTCTACTTAACGAAGAAAGCATCCGCATTTGGTTGTAACGCATGATCTGCAATTCAGAAAAACTTTTCGCTAATTCTTGCCTAACCAAAGGGTCATATATCACACCGGTTTGTTTGGCTATTTGAATCAACTCATCCAGTTCCTGACTAAAGGCGGTTTGTTGTCCGAGGGTTGATGCCCCTCTTTCGAAAGCAAGCGTTCCCATTGCGACTGACCATCCACCACCTGACTCTCCAACTACTAAGCCACCTTCTGTTCGCGCATCATT
>DBNM01000057.1:0-845 GCA_002299135.1 Candidatus Neomicrothrix sp. UBA672
TCTCTGAAGACTCAAAGGTGACGATCGCTAAAATCGGATCCCTAACAAACCTTCTTGCCGTAATGGCCACAGACGAAGATCCAAAAAAACCCGATCCAAACCCTGTCCAGCTTCTGATCGAATCAACTAAGAGAGACCTTGTCGGAACAACAACCGAGAGACAGATTCTTGCTCTTGGAATAAGCAGATGGTGAAAATTTTATGACTGCATCAAAGCCAAAAACAAAAGTTGCTGCACCTAAAACGTCATCAAAAAAACCGGCATCATCTAAAGCCAAAACTTCTAAAACTAAAAAAAATAACCTGAACGGTTACGACGCAGATGATATACAAACTTTAGAGGGTCTCGAAGCTGTAAGAAAAAGACCTGGCATGTACATAGGCGGAACGGGAAGCCAAGGACTCATGCATCTGGTATGGGAATTAGTGGATAATGCCGTTGACGAAGCTGCCGCCGGCTTTGCAACTCGTTTGGACGTCGTTCTCAACCGCGATGGATCTGTTGAAATATCTGACAACGGTCGAGGAATACCTGTAGATATCCATTCAGGTAAAAAAGTTTCAGCTCTGGAAGTAGTTCTAACTGAACTGCATGCAGGTGGAAAATTTGGAGGAGGGGCATATGGGGCCTCCGGAGGATTGCATGGTGTGGGAGCTTCAGTAGTAAATGCTTTGTCCTCAAAACTCATTGCCCAAGTTGACCGAGAAGGTAATACTCACGAACTTGGTTTCAAAGCAAGGGTTCCAGGAACCTTCAGCGGCTCATCCTTCAAGCAAGGTCATCAGGTTCAGAAAATAAAAAAAATAGGGCCAACAAAATCCGGGACACGTATACGCTTTTGGCC
>DBNM01000057.1:1261-2792 GCA_002299135.1 Candidatus Neomicrothrix sp. UBA672
CCAGGTCTAAAAGTCACTGCAACTGATAAAAGAAGCGGTAATAGCTCGAAACCTTTTGATTTCGTATCAAGGGGCGGGCTTGCGGATTTAGTTAATCATCTTTCGATGGGTGAAAATGTAACTGAAATAATAACACTTTCAGGGTTTGAGTCTTTTTTGGAAAAAGTTCCAGTTGACGGGAAAATGCAAGAGGTTGATAGAGATTGCAAAGTGGAAATAGCAATCAGATGGACAAGTGGGTTCGACAACACAATCCAATCTTTCGTAAACACAATTCCTACCACTCAAGGAGGAACACATATAGCAGGCTTTGATAGAGCCCTGACACGAGCTGTAAACGACATTCTCCTAAAGGACACTCGCAAACTTGCAAAACTCGCAAAAGAAAATAAAAACCGCGCCACCAAGGAAGACGTTCAAGAAGGACTAACAGCAGCTATAAAAGTAATCTTTCCCGAACCTCAATTCCGGGGACAAACCAAACAAGAGCTCGGAACGCCAGCAATTGAAAAAATAGTCTATGACATTGTTAAACAAGGATTAACAGATTGGTTCAACGGCGCTGGCCCCAAACGCCACGTAAATCTACTCAGAGACAAAATGTCTAATGCAATAATAAATAGAGTCAGTTCTAAACAACTACTTGAAACGAAGCGTCGAGCTGCGAGTATGGGTTCAACTGGAATGCCGGAAAAATTAGCTGACTGCCGAGTTCATGGATCTGATTCTGAACTAATTATTGTCGAGGGGGATTCTGCCGCAGGCCCAGCGAAAGCTGGAAGAAACTCAGAGAACATGGCCATTTTACCGCTAAGAGGAAAAGTTGTTAATGCAGAAAAGTCGTCTCTGAAACAGGTTCTAGACAACACTGAAGCTCAGGCTCTCTTTACAGCAGTAGGCGCAGGATCTGGTGAAGAATTTGAAATAGAAGCTGCAAGATACGGGCGGATAATCATTCTTTGTGACGCTGATGTCGATGGAAGTCACATACGCTGCCTTCTATTAACACTCATGCATAAATACATGCGGCCAATGCTCGAAGAAGGACGTGTCTTCGCTGCTCAACCCCCACTCTTTTCAACAAGAATCGGGGATACGATCCACAGAGCTTTCTCAGAAAGTGAACGCGATACCATCACAGCTAAATTAACAAAAGGTGGCCGAAAAGCCGAAAACATAACATGGAATAGATTTAAAGGGTTAGGGGAAATGAACGTGGATGAATTAGCTGAATGCGCTCTAAATCCTAAAACACGAATACTGCGTCAAATGAAAATGAGTGACGTAGCTGCTGCTAAAAAAGCAGCAAAAGCATTCGACACTTTAATGGGTTCAGATGTAGGCAAACGTCGTGATTATTTAATTGCCAACAGTAATCTTCTAGACCAATCGGCTCTAGACATCTGATGTCTGACTTCCCACGATCATTTTCACACTCATCTGCTTCAACCTTTAAGCAGTGTCCGCGACGTTGGAAACACAAATATATAGACAAACTGCCAGACCCTACAGGAGAGGCAGCTCTTGTGGG
>DBNM01000161.1:0-11944 GCA_002299135.1 Candidatus Neomicrothrix sp. UBA672
GAATAGATTTAGGGTGGGCAACTGATTCTCATGAAAATAAATCTGATGGATCAGAACCCTGGGCGTTTCATTATGACGTGACTACCCGATATGAAATTCCATGCAAAGTTTCAGGTGAGATACAAATAGGTGAAACAAAATCTCAAATAGACGGATGGGGTCAACGCGATCATTCATGGGCAGAAAGAGATTGGTGGGATAAAGGATGGACTTGGTTTTCAGGACGTTTTGATGATGGGTCAAGATTCCATGCGGTTTCTGTAGAGGGACATGATTCAGGAATCGGGTACCACTCTTCTCCTGATGGGCTCATTGCAGAGTATAGGGTCGCATCAAATCCACAATTAGGGCAAGAAGGAATTCCAACAAGCGGTCATGTAAAACTTGGTGAAACGATTATTGAATTTGAACCAATTGGATGGGCGCCTGTTCTCCTAACAGATCCCGACAATGGTCGTATTTCACGTTTTCCACGTGGCCTAGTTTCTATACAAGCTAATGATGGTCGTAAAGGTCATGCATGGATTGAGTTCAACCAACCTCAGAGATAATTAAGAATTACTGATTTAGGGTTTGGTAGATCTTTTAGAGACTGAATCAATTATCAGAACAAGTCCGAAAGCTAAAAAACCTAAAAGCAGAGGGGTGAGAAAATTCGTTGAATTAGGCCAGTTGACATTTGTTCCAGAAAGTATCTCATTTCCATCTTCGTTAATCACACCGACTCCATTAGGCCAAGGCCAGAGAACCCTAGATGATCCAAGCATCAAACCAATTAAACAAGACAGAACTATGTCCCTGTGTTTATCCAATAAAAACTTTAAGACAGTAGAAAAAACTGCAAGACCAATAATCGCACCAAGTGAAAGCATCGAAAGTTTCTCAAAGTCTTGATTATCAATCGCAGTTAAAACAGAAGCATAATTTCCCATTACGAGAAGCAAGAATGCGCCAGACACTCCAGGGAGTATCCATGCACAAATAGCAACGAATCCTGAAAGAAAGAAGACCCACGACGACGGGTCTTCAAAAGCACTAGAGCGAAAACCCAGTAGAGCGAAGAAAATAATTGCTGTAGCTAATGAAAATACAATTTTTTGCAAATTCCAATAATTTATTAATGAAAAAGCGATGAATGCAGATGCCGCCACCAAACCAAAAAATAAACCTGACATTGGTTCAGGATGCTTTTCAAGTAGATCGACCATAGGTCCTGAAACTGAAATAATAGTTACGAACATCCCAGCAATAACTGGAATCAGGAAGAAGAAGTTAACTTTTTTGAGTTGTTGAATGAATCCTGAGAAGTCTCCCTTCAGGAGTTTTCCCAGACTCAAAGCACAATTGCTTATGCTCTCCAGAAGTTGCTCATAGATGCCAAGGACTAGAGCGATTGTTCCTCCAGACACTCCAGGCACTACATCAGCAATACCCATAGCAACTCCTCTAAAGAGGTTATTAGTGAATTTTTTTAAGCGAAAAAAGACTGAGGCAAGATTATTCATCGTTTTTAAAACTTGACAAAAAGGGAGTCAATGCCTCGATTATCTGTTGTGGAGCGCGAATCGGTTTCCCATCACAGTTAGTGATTGCAACTCTGACACGTTGTGTAGCTACTACGTCATTCTCATCCATGATCTGCTGCCACCACAGAGATGAAGCTCTACGCATTTCCAGAATTTCAGTTTCTATTGTCAGAAAAGAACCTGCTTCTACAGGTTTTAGAAACGCTGTCTCTATTTGCGATACGACGAACCTAAAGTTATTTTTCTCAATTTCATGCAGAGCTAAGCCAACTTGTTCAAGCATTTCTATACGACCGGTTTCAAATAACTGAACATAGGCAGAATGATTTAAATGACCGTATGGGTCTAATTCGTAGAAACGAACTTTTACTTTATGACTATGAGGCACAAAATTACGTTAGTCCGACATATAGGTTCTGTGGCGTCGTTCTCAATAACAAAAAGAATTTATTATTCCTTAGTTAAAAGGGTTACTATTTTCTGCCCCGTCAGAGGGGGAAATCCTGCCGGCTTTATACCAATAGACCCCACAAAGTACAAGAAGACCTATTCCTATCCCAAGTAGAGCGCAGACAAATCCGATGATCAAAAATGGCAGAAACCAAGATTTTTTAAGATCAGGTCTTTTTCTAATATCTAAAAGGAATTTAATCCAAAATGCTATGCCAACAAACCAGATAATTGTTGCTATTGGACTCATAATGTAATTTTATCTCTACTTTCTTTAACGTTGACCAGACAGAGCGCGGTTTTTGACTTTTGCTTTCATGTAATCGCGATTCATAAAAGCAATAAAATCAAGAGTTATCTCCTTAGGGCAAGCCTCATGGCATTCTCCATGATTTGTGCAAGAACCAAAAAATTCTTCCATAGTCCCAACCATCATTTCAGTTCTCTTCCACCTCTCTGGCTGACCTTGAGGCAAAGATGCCATATGTGCAAGTTTGGCAGAAGTAAATAACTGTGCAGCAGAATTTGGGCAAGCAGCTACACAAGCGCCACATCCTATGCATGCAGCTGCGTCAAAAGCCTGATCGGCAGCTTCTTTAGGAACTGGGGTTAGATTCGCATCAGAAGCGGCACCGGTGTTGACAGATATGTAACCTCCTGATTCGATAATTTGATCAAAAGGAGATCTATCAACTACCAAGTCTCTAATCACCGGAAAAGAACTTGCCCTAAAAGGTTCAATAACAATTTCGTCACCGTCAGAAAATTCGCGCATATGTAATTGGCAAGTTGTTGTTGCTTTTCGAGGTCCGTGAGCCTGTCCGTTTATCATCACCCCGCAAGTACCACAAATTCCTTCGCGGCAATCACTTTCAATCGCGACAGGTTCAAGTCCTTTACTGTTTAGATCCTCATTAAGAAGATCTATCATCTCCAAAAAAGAAGCTTCAGTTGTTATTTTCTGAGCGTACTCTTCGAAGTGCCCAGATTTTTCAGGACCTTCTTGACGCCAAATCTTTAAATTTACGGTAATTACTTCTGACATTTTTTTCTCACTTATAACTCCGCTGGGTAAGGGTCACATTTTCGAAGTCTAGTTTTTCAACATGCCGAGTTTGCAAAGCATCTTTTCCAGTCCATTCCCAAGCAGCAACATGAGCAAAATTATCATCGTCTCTTTGAGCTTCACCCTCAGGGGTTTGGTGTTCCTCTCTAAAGTGTCCGCCGCAGGACTCTTTTCTTTCTAGAGCGTCATGTGCCATTAATTCTGCTAATTCGAAGAAATCTGAAACCCTTCCAGCTTTTTCTAAGGAAAGATTTAAAGTATCTGCGCTACCTAAAACTCGTAGATCGTTATAAAATTCTTCCTTCAAAGCGCCAATTTCAGAAACCGCTTTTTTAAGGCCTTCTTTATTTCTGCTCATTCCGATGTGGTCCCAAACAAGTCTTCCAAGCTCTCTATGGAAATAGTCAACTGAGCGAGTGCCATTAATTGAAAGCCATCTTGCTGTTTCGTCTTCTATAGCACTTACAGCATTTGTGAAAACTGGATCATCAGTTGAAACTGCTGGTTCTCCTAGTTGATCTGCCAGACCGTCACCAATCGTGTAAGGAAGTACAAAATAACCATCGGCTAGACCTTGCATTAGAGCACTTGCACCTAAACGATTCGCACCATGGTCAGAAAAGTTTGCTTCGCCTATGGCATAGAGACCAGGGATGGTCGTCATTAGGTTGTAGTCAACCCACACCCCACCCATTGTGTAATGGATTGCGGGATAAATACGCATTGGTATTTCATACGGGTTTTCACCAGTAATGCTTTCGTACATATCGAAGAGATTTCCGTATTTTGCGGAAATAGCATCATGACCATCCCTTTCAACAGCGGCAGAAAAATCTAAGTAAACCCCATTTTTTAATGGACCTACCCCATGCCCCTGATCAACTACATTTTTAGCGTTTCTAGAAGCAACGTCCCTAGGCACTAAGTTGCCAAAAGCCGGGTATTTATTTTCTAGATAGTAATCTCTTTCATTTTCGGGGATTTCGTGAGCAGGTCTTGAATCATCAAATGCTTCCGGAACCCATATGCGTCCGTCGTTTCGGAGTGATTCAGACATCAAAGTCAACTTTGATTGGAAATCATCGCTAGCAGGAATACAAGTCGGATGTATTTGTGTGTAACAAGGATTTGCGAAAAAAGCTCCACGACGGTGGGCTCTCCATGCAGCGGTGACATTACTCATCATCGCATTAGTTGATAGGAAATAAACATTTCCGTAACCACCTGTTGCTAAAACAACAGCATGAGCTGAATGAGGAATGATTTCACCGGAAAGCAAGTCACGTGTAACTATTCCGCAAGCTTGGCCATCTTTGGTAACTACATCGAGTAATTCTGCACGAGTATGTAATTCAACACTCCCAGCTGCGACTTGACGCATCATTGCTGAGTAAGCGCCTAATAGAAGTTGTTGTCCGGTCTGACCTCTTGCATAAAAAGTTCTAGAAACTTGAGCACCGCCAAAAGAGCGGTTATCTAAAAGGCCGCCATACTCTCTAGCAAAAGGAACTCCCTGAGCTGTTGCTTGATCGATTATGTTCGTTGAGACTTCTGCAAGACGATGCACATTAGCTTCCCTGGATCTGTAGTCTCCGCCTTTAATTGTGTCGTAGAAAAGTCTGTAAACAGAATCACCATCATTTTTATAGTTCTTTGCAGCATTGATTCCGCCCTGTGCAGCAATACTGTGTGCTCGACGAGGACTGTCATGGAATGTAAAAGCTTTAACTTTGTAGCCGAGTTCCCCTAGAGAGGCTGCAGCAGATGCACCAGCTAGACCAGTACCAACAACAATAACGTCGAATTTTCTTTTGTTATTTGGGTTTACCAAGTTCATTGAGAATTTATGGTTCTCCCATTTCTCTTCTAATGAACCTGAAGGCACTCGAGAATCAAGCACAGTTTTGTTATTAGTTGCCATGATTTAGTGATCCTCTAGTTGTTTTGTAAGGCATGCCAAAATTTCATCGGTGTCCCCGATGCTTACTTGACACAGACGTTCTTCTTCATCAATCAGATTTGCCTGTGTCATGATTGGAAAGCTTAGATTTCCTAAAAGGATCAGCCCTGCAAAGCTTGCAGCAAATCCTTTACGTAAATGGTTGTATTTAGGATTATTTATTCCGAGGCTCTGAAACATTGACCAAGCTCCATGAAAGATATGCCAAGCTAAAGCCATGTTTGCTATCACATAAAAAATCGCAACTGGGATCCTAGAAAGTGAAGAGTAGAGGTTGTGGTATGGATCGCCGGGAACAAATTCGTTACCAAGCCACCATCCCCAAGTTAGATCTGCAAGGTGGTAAATAAGAAATAAAGCGATTATCGGACCGGTCCAACGCATTGTACGGCTCGCATAACTTGCAGCTATGTATTCCCTTCCTCCTTCATATTTTTTTTCTCCACCCTGAAAAGAAGCATTTAGACTCGATTTTCTACTCATTTCTTTCAAAGTGATAGCTGAATGAAGATGCAATCCAAACATAACCATCAGGCCTAATCTCAACAGCCACAAAATCAGTGAACGCGGAAATATTCCACTTCCAAGATTTCTAAGGGACTCTGCGTATTCGTGCATTTTTGCAGGACCTTCATATACATGAAGATTTCCGATCATATGAATTAGAACGAAACCCAAAAGCCCTATTCCCGTAACAGCCATCACCCATTTTCTACCGACAGCTGTTTGGTAAAGATTTAGAGGAAAAGGCCATTCGCGACGACGGTCTCGAATGGGTTTCACTCGGTACCGTTCACTAGTTGTTTGGGTCATGGTATCTCCCGACTTAAGCCGGTTTATCTGGGCAAAATGACACTTTAAACGCTACTTTAAAAGCTACCTGAGAGTACCTCTCAGTACATGTATCCATGCAAAAGGTCACACTATAAATTTGGTAAGTCCCTACAAAATGGGCTTAATTGACAAAGTGTTGTAGATAAACCTAGGGATTAGTCTGAGGATTAGATTGAAAAATTTATATTCGCTTCGTTCCGGCATTTAAATAAGGCAAAAGGATCGCTAGGGTGCCGCCATGGGTAATTTGTTCTCAAGAAATAAGAATGTTCAAAGACCAACCACTTTGGGTGGGCTCAAATCTAGTGGTTGGGAATCAGTTCCAGTAAAAGAGGAACTCAGAAGGAATCTGGTTGAAAGAATTCGAAACGAAGATTCATTATTTTCAGGAGTCCATGGCTACGAAGAGACCGTAATGCCGCAATTAGAAAACGCGATACTTGCAGGACACGATGTAATTTTTCTTGGGGAGAGAGGACAAGCTAAGACTCGGTTGATACGAGGATTAATTGAACTATTAGATGAGTGGATGCCAGTAGTTGCAGGATCAGAAATCAACGATGACCCCTACTCACCGGTATCGAAGTATGCAAAAGATCTAGTAAGTCAACTCGGAGAAAACACCCCAATCGACTGGGTGCATAGGGATCTTCGTTATGGAGAAAAATTGGCAACCCCTGACACCTCTATAGCTGATCTGATAGGTGAAGTGGACCCAATTAAAGTTGCTGAAGGTAGGTATCTCTCAGATGAATTAACTCTTCATTACGGTCTGGTGCCACGTACAAATCGTGGACTATTCGCGATTAACGAACTTCCAGATTTAGCGGAGAGAATCCAAGTAGGGCTTTTAAATGTTTTGGAAGAACGAGATATCCAAATAAGAGGCTACAAAATCAGACTTCCGCTTGATGTTGTTCTGTTCGCATCAGCTAACCCCGAGGATTACACAAACCGAGGTCGGATCATTACACCTCTTAAGGATCGTTTTGGTTCGCAGATCAGAACTCACTATCCAACTGACACAGAGATAGAAATGGACATAGTTGAACAAGAAGCATCTATCCCATCAGTAGGTGAATTAGATGTGAACATTCCGAGTTTCATGACCAGAGTGATAGCGGTTTTGACACAGGAAGCACGTAAAAGTCCTCATCTAAACCAAAGATCTGGAGTATCAGTTCGTATGAGTGTGACCAATCAAGAAGCAATGGTTGCCAATTCTGTACGACGTGCATTACGTAATAAAGAAAAAGAAGCAGTTCCTAGGATTTCAGATTTAAATGCATTAATTGCTGCAACGGCCGGCAAAGTAGAAATTGAAAGTCTCGATGAAGAACGTGATTCTGAAATTGTTAATCAGCTATTAAATGAAGCTGTATTAAATGTTTTTAGAGATCTTGTTCCTGCTGAGTTTCATCAGCCGATTATCGAAGCTTTTGAGAATTTGGAAGGAATTTCAACCGGTGAAGACATTCGATCAGATGAATATCAGGATGTAGTAAATTCGAAAGTCCCTGCACTTGAACCAGCAGTTAAAGCCGTTTTAGAAGGTAGCAATTCAAATGGGTCGGCGATGACAGCTAGTGCCGTTGAGCTAATTCTCGAAGGGCTTCATTTGTCGAAGAGATTAAATAAATATGCTTCGGGTGCTAGAGCAAGTTACGCCACACGCACATAAATTTTTTTACGAATTAATTTCGAGTCATAACTCCATTATCGAAAACGACTCTGTCTCCAACGCGTGTCTGGAATAAAACTTGATCCGATTCTTCCCAAGCGTGGATTTCTAATACTTCACCAGGCATTACAGGTGATTTGAATCTTCCGCCCATGCTTCCAAAACGTGCAGGGTCGGAGTCGCACAAGGCATGTAATAATGCTCGTCCAGTGAAACCATATGTACACAGTCCATGGAGTATTGGTTTATCAAATCCTGCTGCTGAAGCAAATGAAGGATCCGAATGCAAAGGATTACGGTCACCATTTAATCTATAAAGAAGAGCTTGATCATTTCTTGTTTCATATGAGACTCTATGGTCAGCTTCACGATCTGGTAGGTTCCATTCAGTTGTAGGGCCACGATCTCCACCCCAACCTCCTTCTCCTCCGATGAACAAACCTGATTTTGTACTCCACATGGGATTTCCGTCAGTATCTGCAACATCTGTTTCCAGATAGACAAGCGCAGCTTTACCTTTGTCATAGATAGGTCCAATTTTTCCAGTTGATACTGCAGTTCCAGCTGCTGGAAGAGGTTGATGCAAGGTGATTGCTTGTTCAGCGTGAAGAAGGTTGACCGGATTGAAATCCCCAAAACTAGGAGTACTCCCGCCTCCCATAACTACAACTTGTGTGGGAAAAGCTACTTGATTTATTCCGTTACTGTTCTCAGTTGTGAATTCAAGTTCGAAACCTGTTGGATCGGAGACTCCAGCTCCTACACCAAGTGCGTACAACAAACTATCTTTCGATGTCCATGAAAATTCTGCAGGTTCTCCGATGGAGCCTGAAGCATCTGGATTAATTGGCATTATTCCCTCCTACTGTCTAAATATGAATCTACGTACCTTGAAGCTCATAGCCAACAAGAGTGATAAATAGAATCACAAGTTGTCTCTATTAGAGTGTTTTCATAATGAATTTGTTCCCAGAACTGATCGACGAAAACTCACTAAGAGAATGGTTCGACACGCAAGGACTCGGACGAGGAGAAGAGATTTCTTTCGAACGTGTAAAAGCTGGTGAATCAAACGAAGTTTTTATAGTTAAACGTTCTGACAACTTTTGGGTTCTACGCAGACCTTCATTAGTTCCTTTGTCTTTCGATGGTTCTAACACAATCATGGAGAGAGAGTTCAGATTCCAATCCGCTTTAGAAGGAACGAAAGTACCCCATGCTAAAGCGATCTCATTATGTACTGATATTTCGGTAACAGGTTCTTTTTTCTATGTAATGGAATGGGTAGATGGTCTGGTGCCTTCTGATCCAATCCCTGAAGAATTGGGAGGCGCTGATGCTTATCATGACATTTCCATTCAGCTTCTTAGTGCATTAGGAGAATTAGCGTCAATCGACTATGAGAATGCTGGATTAGCAGATTTAGGACGCCCGGAAGGTTTTTTAGAAAGACAAGTGGGACGATGGAAAAGTCAACTCGACTCATATCAAAATAGGGAAATACCTGGAATTGATGACGTTGCGAAATGGCTAGATGAGAACAGGCCAAAAAACTCAATTTCCGGGATAATGCATGGTGATTACAACTTTCATAACATGCTTTTTTCTAGAGGTAGAAATACTAGTTTGTTAGCTGTTTTAGATTGGGAAAATGCAACCATAGGGGATCCTCTCATGGATTTGGGATATTTGATGGGGACGCTCAATTTTGAAAACAAGAACATGCCTACTAGAGCACAAGCAGTTTCTTTATGGGTTGAGCGGTCAGGAATCGAACCAGATTCACTCGGCTGGTACGTAGTGATGAGCAAGTTCAAACTTGCGTGCATGTTAGAAGGTGTCTACGTCCGACAAGTCGAAGACGCAACAAGAGAGACAACACCTTTTTTAGGTGAAATGGTGGTCAAGCTTATCGATCAAGCAATTCATTTTATTCCTGAAGCTGAAGAGTGGTAAGAAAATCTTCTAAAAATAATAAAGGTGCACTCAAGTAGTGAAAAATTTATATTTTGTCCGCTAACTATTGATTAAATGGTATGGAAGTAAGTTCTATCAAATGACAGTTGAGTGGTACTTGGAGATTTAGTGGACAGCAATAGTAAATATCCAGCTGGGATTCGCCGTTTCACTTACTCGAAGTGGGACGGTACTCAACAAATATCGGAATTAGACGCAAATTCTTTAATGGAAGCTTTGGGAGATGAGCTCATTGAAAACGGAGATCCCAATTCAGCTTTACGGAGATTGATGCAAAGAGGTTTGGATTTTGAAGGTGGGCACTTAGAAGGTTTAAGAGAAATACTGCAGAAATTGCGTCAAAAAAGACAAGAAACTATTGAACAGCACAATTTGGGTGGTATTTATGATGAAATTAATGAAGCGCTAGAACAAGTAATGTCAACTGAGCGAGAATCGCTTGATGCAGTCGAAAATCGATTCAGAGATGATGACAGACAACAAGAAATCAATGAAGAAGCACTGCAGTCTAGACGTGATCAACTTGACATGTTGGAACATGAAAATCTAGCGAGTCGAGTGAAAGGTTTAAGCGATTACGATTTCACTTCGACTACCGCAGCACAAAGATTTGAAGAGCTTGTAGACGATTTACGCGAGCAATTAATGCAACAAGCAATTGATCAAATGGCTGGTGAAATGAAGAATATGAGTTCAGAAGACATGTCGAGAATGAAAGACATGTTGTCTGCTTTGAATCAGATGTTAAATCAACATCAGGAAGGTGAGACTCCGAACTTCGAGAAATTTATGGAAGACTTTGGTGATTTTTTTCCTGAAAATCCTGAAAGCCTTGAAGAACTTTTAGAGGTTATGGCTCAGAGAATGGCGACAATGTCGCAAATTCTAAATTCTATGACCCCTGAGCAAAGAGCACAGTTGGAAGAACTTTCAGAGCAACTTTTAGAAGACATGGATTTGCGCTGGCAGATGGATCAATTAGCTGAGAATCTAAGGGAAGCTTTTCCGAAAATGGGTTGGGAACAATCAGTCGAATTCCAAGGAGATAATTCTTTAAACCTTCCAGAAGCAATCCAGACTTTTGAAGACCTCTCAGATCTAGATCGATTAGATCAAATGTTGCGAAATGTTTCATCACCAGGAGCCTTATCAGAGGTAGATACTGAAAAAGTAAGAGAACTCCTAGGAGATGAATCTGCAGAGAGTCTTGAACGGCTTGCAGAAATGAGCAAAATGCTCGAAGAAGCTGGGTTAGTTGAAAATAAAGATGGTCAACTTAGTTTGACCCCTAAAGCAATTAGAAAACTTGGTCAGAATGCTTTAGGAGATCTTTACCGACGGATTTCTAAAGATCGTGCCGGTAGGCACAATGCTGAAAAGACCGGTGCAGGCCACGAACGAGACTATGCGACTAAAAGTTACGAGTTTGGTGATCCTTTCAATCTGAATATAGAACGAACAGTCAGAAACGGGCTTGTTCGAAACGGTTCAGGAACACCTGTAGATATTAAACCTGAGGATTTCGAAATTGAAAGAACAGAAGCAACCGTCCAAGCTTCAACAGTTTTGATGCTTGATCTTTCACTTTCAATGCCGATGCGTGACAATTTTTTACCCGCAAAGAAAGTAGCGATGGCTTTGAACTCCTTAATATCGGGTCAATTCCCTAGAGATTTTTTAGGTGTCGTTACGTTTAGTGAAATTGCTAGAGAGATACGACCAGAAAAACTGCCGGAAGTCTCCTGGGATTATGTATACGGAACAAACATGCAACACGGTTTAATGCTCGCTAGAAAGATGTTGGCTAAACAGAGCGGAACTAAACAAATAATTATGGTCACAGATGGAGAGCCAACTGCACACATCACTGAAGACGGCTACCCTTTTTTCAATTATCCACCTTCACCAGAGACAGTCGAAAAAACTCTTCTAGAAGTTAAACGTTGCACACGAGAAGATATTCGAATAAATGTTTTCATGTTAGATGCGACTCCATATCTCAAACGTTTCATCGAGCATGTAACCAAAATGAATGGTGGGAGAGCGTTCTTTACGACCAATCAGAGTTTAGGGGACTATCTGCTTGTTGATTTTGTTGAGCAACGTCGAACATTTACCTCTTCAAGATAAAACCAAAAAACCTACATTTTCAGCAATTTTCTTGTTTTTTCTTATCGCGGTATTGCTTTTTTACTAATAACAATGGTGTAATTACATCATGGGAATCTATGCGAAAGCTGATTTAGACACTTCTTGGCAAGATGAGGCAAATTGCCTTGGTGTTGATCCTGACTTGTTTTTTCCTGAAAGAGGAGCAAGCACTCGCGAAGCCAAAGAAGTATGTCAGGGATGCGTAGTAAAAGATGATTGTCTTGAGTTTGCTCTACAGAATGGCGAAAAGTTTGGCATTTGGGGCGGAATGAGTGAAAGAGAAAGACGTCGAATTAGAC
>DBNM01000161.1:12262-12834 GCA_002299135.1 Candidatus Neomicrothrix sp. UBA672
CGTCGAATTAGACGCCAGCGTGCTCTTGAAAGAGCTGCTATTGCTGAACGTACCGCAGAAATTGAAAAATTAGCTGATCATCGAAGTGCTTAAGCATGCCGCCTAGAGTCATACGCGGCTAACCTTTAATTATGAACACACTTGCGTTTTTAAGCAGCAATGAATTAATAATCGTTGCAATTGTGGCGGTCGTTCTTTTTGGCGGCAGTCAACTTCCGAAACTGGCTCGAAACCTTGGACGCGCTCAGCGTGAGCTCCAGGAAGGAATGGCTGAAGGTTCCAAGGAAGATAGTGACGATACCGAAAATAAAGACGAATCGTCTTAACAAAAGAATTTATATTCTCCTGAAGTGTTCTTATCGGTAAACTTTTGCCTACGACTAAATAAGGGAAAGATGCTCTCATGAGTGACATCAGCGAAGATCAAGTTCAGCAAGCTCCAGTAGGAGAAGTTCAAGTAATTTATCTTGGGCCAGCCGCTCCTCACTGGGAGGTACGATCTGGGTTTGGTGATCCAAAACTTGTTGAATCTTTCCAAGATCGCATTAGCGCCCGTCTTATGCTTCTTCCCC
>DBNM01000161.1:13014-13144 GCA_002299135.1 Candidatus Neomicrothrix sp. UBA672
ATCAAGTTCAGCAAGCTCCAGTAGGCGAAGTTCAAGTAATTTATCTTGGGCCAGCCGCTCCTCACTGGGAGGTACGATCTGGGTTTGGTGATCCAAAACTTGTTGAATCTTTCCAAGATCGCATCAGCGC
>DBNM01000116.1:0-1734 GCA_002299135.1 Candidatus Neomicrothrix sp. UBA672
CTCAAAAATTTAAACTCTCTAAAGCAACATCATGCAGTATTTGCGTTCTCATATTCACCCTTTTAAACCTTCCGAATATGCTAGTTATTTCATTAGTTCTGGCTCTGCTCTTCTTTTTAGTTTCAAGATCGCATTTAGAGGACTACATACTTCTACTTTCTTCATTTTTATTCATGGGCTTATCATCAATTTTGATCATGCTCGATCAAATAAAAGAAAGATACCCGCGAGATTTTGTATGGCCACTATTTTTCGAACGTTTCCACATACTCGGTGTAACAGCTGTGCTGCTTATTGCCGCTGCAGCATTTTACGAATTGTTAAACAGTCGCTATACAAACAAACCACGCTAGTAAGGTTTTGTAATGACCTCTCCGCCAGTTGTTTGTGTGCACGGTTTCGGAACCTCTTACAATTCAACCTGGGTTACCAATGGTTGGACAGCATTACTCGAAGATGCCGGACGTGAGGTAATCGGAATAGACATGCTCGGACATGGCACAGCTGAAAAACCGACTGACCCGAACGCCTATGAGAGCCTAGAGGACGATGTTCTTTCTTATTTCCCAGATTCTCCGGTTGACGCTATCGGGTTCTCTATGGGAGCAGCTGTTCTTCTGCATTTAGCCTCCATCACTCCTGAGAGATTCAACCGACTTGTAGTTTCAGGCATCGGCAAAAATCTATTTGAAAGAGATCAAAACTTTCGGGATTCGATAGCAAACGCTGTAGAAACAGGTTCAGCCGACAATCCTGAACTCAGGTATTTCGCTCAGTTACCAGAAGCTCCGGACGCTAATCGTGAGGCTTTGGCTGCTTTTATGCGACGAAAGAACGCGCCTGTATTTTCAACTCAAACTCTTTCAAATTTGACCACTCCGACTCTTGTTGTGGTGGGAGAGAATGACTTCGTATATCCACCTGATCAGCTAGTAGATGCTTTATCGGATGTGAAACTAGTAACCCTTCCAGGAGTGGATCATTTTGCCACACCTAAAAATTTTGGTTTTATTGATGCAGCTTTAGATTTTTTAGACGCTCAACCTTTCTAATTTAAAGGTGTTTCTTTTGCTGTAACGGGTGCGGGCAACTCAGTGGCACCCATTAAAAATTCATCGACCGAAGCTGCACAGCTTCTACCCTCAGCTATAGCCCAAACTATTAATGACTGACCTCTCCCCATATCCCCACAGGTAAATACTCCTTCTATTGAAGTTTCGTAATCTTCAGATCTGTCAACGTTCCCTTTGTCATCTAATGAAACTCCGAGCTGTTCAAGGATCGGTGATTTTTCCGGGCCTGTGAAACCAAGCGCTAAAAGGACGATATCGGCTTCTATATTCTCCTCAGAGTTTTCGATCTCCTGGAAAGACATTTTTCCATTTTCAAATACCTGTTCGACCTTATGAGTTTTCAAATACTTGACATTCCCATTTTCTCCTACAAATTCTGAAGTGTTGATAGCAAATATTCTTTTACCGCCTTCCTCATGTGCAGAAGAAACTCTGTAAATCAAAGGCCAAGTCGGCCATGGGTTGGAATCAGAACGGTCTTCTGGAGGGCGGGGCATTATCTCAAACTGATTTACTATTTCAGCACCTTGACGAAGTGCTGTTCCGAGACAATCCGCTCCCGTGTCTCCACCACCTATGATCACTACCTTTTTGTCTTTTGCGGAAATAGTTTCGGTGTTTCTGTCACCTTCTTGAATCCGATTTGCTTGCGGAAGGTATT
>DBNM01000116.1:2130-3417 GCA_002299135.1 Candidatus Neomicrothrix sp. UBA672
CCGCCAGCTAGCACCACTGCATCAAAACCTTTCATTAACTCCTCTGCAGAGATGTCAATCCCAATTTCAGTGTTGGTACGAAACTCTGTCCCCTCAACTTCCATTTGCGCTAGTCGACGGTCAAGATGCTTTTTCTCAAGTTTAAATTCTGGTATTCCGTATCTTAAGAGACCTCCTATGCGATCCGCTTTTTCGAAAACTACAACCTCATGCCCAACACGCGTTAGCTGTTGAGCTGCTGCTAATCCGGCAGGGCCAGAACCGACTACGGCTATTCGTTTCCCTGTCTGAATTTGTGAAATTATTGGTTTCACCCACCCCATTTCCCATGCGTGGTCGATTATTGAAACTTCAACCTGTTTGATAGTTACAGGTGGTTCGTTTATTCCCAGAACACACGACCCTTCGCAAGGAGCTGGGCATAGTCGTCCTGTAAATTCTGGAAAATTGTTTGTTGCATGTAGACGGTGATTGGCTTCTTCCCATTGGTCTCGGTAAACAAGATCGTTCCATTCAGGGATTAGGTTTCCTAGCGGGCAACCGTCATTGCAGAAAGGTATGCCGCAGTCCATGCAACGGCTTGCTTGAACTTCAAGGCGTTCTTTTGAAAAGTCTTCATACACTTCCTTCCAATCTTTTAATCGGACTGAAACTGGTCGTCTTTCCGGCACTTCACGGTCGTGTTCTAAAAATCCTCTAGCGTCGCCCATCTCGTTACTTTCTTGAAGCAGCCATAACTGCTTCTGTTTCATCCTTGCCGGTGATTTTCGCGGCTTCTGCTGCTTCTAGGACACGCTTATAATCAACTGGTACCACCTTTACGAAATGTTCGGCTGAATTATTCCAGTCACTTAAGAGCTTTTCCGCTAGGTCAGATTTAGTTTCGTCTACATACCTACTTATGAGTTCTCTGAGCCAATGTGAGTCATCTGAGTCAATTGCTTCGAGAATAACCATTTCTGGATTTACTTTCGGGTGAAATAGATTTGCTGGATCATAAACAAAAGCAATCCCTCCTGACATTCCCGCAGCGAAGTTTCGTCCGGTATTCCCCAGTACCACAACCCTTCCACCAGTCATGTACTCGCAACCATGATCGCCTATACCCTCCACTACAGCGACTGCTCCGGAATTCCTTACACAAAATCTTTCCCCTACCCTTCCTCTGAAAAAGGCTTCGCCAGCCGTAGCTCCGTATAAAAGGACATTTCCTGCGATAATTTGTTCACTTGCATTAAATACCGCGGTTTCAGGAGGACGTATGTATATTTTCCCTCCTGAAAGACC
>DBNM01000116.1:3839-4161 GCA_002299135.1 Candidatus Neomicrothrix sp. UBA672
TCATGTTTACAGAGATAGTTTCGTCTGCTAAACCTTCCCCGCCGTGGCGTTTGGTTAACTCATAGCCAAGTAACGTTCCGACTGAACGGTCAGTGTTGTTAATTGAAGTATCTATGACAGTTGATCCATTCCCTTCTAAAGATTTCTTTGACTTTTCTATGAGTTCACGATCTAATACTTTTTCTAGGCCATGATCTTGGAATGTGGTTTGGCGTCTATTTGCATCGTCAGCTAGCGGCGGAGCGTAAAGTATTGGCGATAGATCCAAACCATCCGCTTTCCAGTGAGAAACCGCACTTTCGGTATCAAGAAATTCAACTTG
>DBNM01000116.1:4557-5279 GCA_002299135.1 Candidatus Neomicrothrix sp. UBA672
GCAATAAATTCGAAGAAATTAACAACAAATTCAGGTTTGCCTGTAAATTTCTTTCTTAATTCTGGATTTTGTGTAGCAACACCTACAGGACAGGTATCTAGATGGCAGGCTCGCATCATTATGCATCCCATAACAACTAACGGAGCTGTTGCGAAACCAAATTCATCTGCGCCGAGTAGAGCCGCTATAACAACGTCACGACCAGTTTTAAGCTGACCGTCTACTTGAACCACAATTCGCTCACGTAATCCGTTTAACAGAAGGGTTTGCTGGGTTTCGGCTAAACCAAGTTCCCATGGAGCTCCCGCATGTTTTATTGACGTTAACGGTGATGCACCCGTTCCGCCGTCATGTCCGGATATCAAAACAACATCAGCATGCCCTTTTGAAACTCCAGCCGCTACCGTTCCCACACCAACTTCTGCGACTAATTTGACATGCACGCGGGCTTCAGGATTTGCATTCTTGAGATCATAAATAAGTTGCGCTAAATCTTCGATTGAATATATGTCGTGATGTGGTGGAGGTGATATCAATCCAACACCTGGGGTCGAGTGACGAGTTTTTGCTATCCAAGGGTAAACCTTATGTCCGGGAAGTTGTCCACCTTCTCCAGGTTTAGCCCCTTGAGCCATTTTTATTTGAAGGTCATCACTGTTTACGAGATATTCGCTTGTGACTCCGAATCTTCCTGATGCGACTTGTTTTATAGCTGACCTGCG
>DBNM01000116.1:5665-6540 GCA_002299135.1 Candidatus Neomicrothrix sp. UBA672
GATTTCCCTCCGATTCTGTTCATTGCGATCGCTAGTGTCTCATGGGCTTCTCCAGAAATTGAACCATAGGACATTGCACCAGTAGCGAATCTTTTAACTATTTCTGAAACTGGTTCTACTTCATCGATCGAAATGGAATCTTTTTTAGATTCTTTGAATTTAAACAAACCTCGCAAAGTTGCAAGTTTTTCAGATTGGGAGTCAACCATTTTCGTGTACTCACGGAATATGTCATAGCGGCCTGATTTTGTTGCATGTTGGAGTTTGAAAACGGTCTCAGGATTAAATAGGTGAATTTCCCCATCACGCCGCCATTGATACTCACCGCCAGGTTGTAAAGTTTGGTGAGGATTCGCCCCGGGATTGCTTGGGAAAGCTACTTTGTGATTTTGTTTAACCTCATCAGCTATTACACCAAAGCCGACTCCGTCTAACCGACTTACTGTTCCAGTGAAGCACTCTCTTATGATTTCATGGCCTAAACCAATTGCTTCGAAGATTTGAGCGCCAGAGTACGAGGCGACTGTTGAGATCCCCATTTTTGACATTATTTTCAAAATGCCTTTCTCTACAGCTTTTATATAACTTCTTCTTGCGTCGTTGGGATTTAATTCTTGACTAAGCCCGTGTTTGCCTTGTTCGATAAGGAAGTCAATGGTTTCATATGCTGTATATGGACAAACTGCTGACGCTCCGTATCCCAACAAAGTCGCAATATGGTGAACTTCACGTGCGTCTCCACTTTCAACGATTATTCCGGCCAAACTTCTTGTTTTTTCGTTGATGAGATGGTGATGAACAGCTCCTACTGCAAGAAGTGAGGGAATTGGAGCCTTAGTTTTCGAAACTAATCGGTCAGAAATAATCAATATATT
>DBNM01000116.1:6936-9241 GCA_002299135.1 Candidatus Neomicrothrix sp. UBA672
TCATTTTCTTTTACATCATAAATTGCGTCGATTCGAAATGCTTTAAAGTCAGTCAACACGCCGCTACCTGCAGCGACTTCAATTTTGCTTAACTCCTCTTCAGTGAGTACAGGACTCGGTAAAAACAATTTCTTGCATGACTGTTCTTGGGGTAAAAGTAAATTTTGATTTGAACCTATATTTACGCACACTGCGGTAATAAGTTCTTCTCTAATGCCGTCCAACGGTGGATTAGTCACTTGTGCGAAAAGCTGTTGGAAATAGTCGTACAAATTCCTTGATCGTTGGGATAAAGCTGCTATTGGCGCATCGTTACCCATTGACCCAATAGCTTCTTTCTCTTCACGAACCATTGGAGCAATAAGTAGTTTAATTTCTTCATGTGTGTATCCGAAAACTTGCTGTTTTTCCTGAAGAGATAAAGAATCTTCATGTTCAAAAGTAACTTCTGGCAGATCGCGTAGATGTACCAAATTGTCCGCTAGCCATTGAGAATAAGGTTTTTCATTCTCTAAATTTTCCTTTATTTCAGCATCACGAACAATTCGTCCTTTTTCTGTATCAATCAGAAACATTCGTCCAGGCTCAAGTCTTCCTTTTTCAACAATTTTGTCAGGTTCGATTTCGAGCACTCCCACCTCGCTAGCCATAACAACTAGATCATCACTAGTAACCCAATATCTGCTAGGGCGTAAACCATTTCGATCTAAAACTGCGCCAATTAATGTTCCGTCAGTGAAAGCTATTGAGGCTGGACCATCCCAAGGTTCCATTAATGTCGAGTGATACTGGTAGAAGGCACGCCGTTCTTCGGTCATATTTTCGTGATTTTCCCAGGGTTCTGGAATCATCATAAGAACTGCTCCCGGCAATGAATAACCGCCCATTACAAGCAATTCAAGAACCTCATCAAAGCTTGCGGTGTCACTCGCTCCCGGGGTGCAAATTGGGAATAATCTATCTAGGTTGCCTGAAAGTAAATCAGTTTTGAGAAGTGATTCTCTAGATTTCATCCAGTTTCGGTTCCCTTGAACGGTGTTTATCTCACCGTTATGTGCGATGAATCTATAAGGATGAGCAAGTGGCCATGACGGGAAAGTATTTGTTGAAAATCTAGAATGGACTAGGACCATTGCGCTTTCAGTTCGTTCATCATGCAGGTCTAAGAAAAAATTTCCAAGCTGTGGAGTGGTCAACATTCCTTTATACACAATTGTTCGCGAGGAAAGTGACGGGAAGTAAACGCCCATTTGTTCATTTGTTGAAGACCCCATGCCAGAAAACTTTTCATCATGTTCTTTTTCATCTTGAATTTCACGTTCAGCTCGTTTTCTGAATGGGAAAACTTTACGATCCAATTCCAATCCTGAGGCATGAGGATTACCTTTTGCTGTGAGGAATATTTGTTTCATATAGGGCATTGCCTCTTTTGCAGACACACCTATTCCTGAAATTTCAATGGGTACTTCACGCCACCCAATTATTTCTAAATCTTCTTCTTCGGCCAGTTTTTCTAATTGCTTCAATACACTCTCTGTTTGCTTTTCTTCATTAGGAAGAAAAGCAATTCCGGTCGCATATTGATTTTTGGGCGGCAAATCGAAAGTAACACTATTTCTGTACAATTTGTCGGGAATTTGCATCAGTATCCCGGCTCCGTCTCCAGTGTTTTTTTCAGCCCCTATTGCCCCTCTATGTTGCAGTGTGCACAACGCATCAATGCCCATTTGTACAATCTCGTGACTGGCTTCACCACGTAAATTGCAGACGAAGTTGACTCCACAAGAGTCATGTTCAAATCTTGGATCGTAAAGACCTTGCGCAGGCGGATTCCTGCTGATTTGTAGATTTTTCCCGTTCTTAACGCTCATACTCTGTCCATTTATTAAATAAATGAATCCCCTGAGCGTCGTTGATCTGGGTAATTCAACTAATAACGATTTTAGTGGTTAAAAACAGTTAATAAGCATCACTCATTCATTTTTTGGATTTCAGCGCTTCAACGGAAGACCTATATGGAAGCACGAACATCAACAACATTGGGAATATTTCAAGCCGGCCTATCAACATGAATATTAGTAAGACTAATCTTCCTGGCGCTGAGAATCCGTCAACAAACGAAGAAGTAGGGCCGATTTCTCCTAATCCTGGACCTATATTTCCTAAAGCGCTAAAAGTTCCGCTTAAAGATGTCAGGAAATCAGTTCCCAAGGCAGTCAAGATGAAAACCCCAATTACTACAAGCATTCCGTAAACAACCACAAATCCCGCAATACGCTCCACTAAAGAATCAGGGATCGTTCTA
>DBNM01000077.1:0-11196 GCA_002299135.1 Candidatus Neomicrothrix sp. UBA672
GGATCATTAGGTTCAGGAGGGGGAGATATAACTATTGATTTCGGTCTAGTTGGATATGGCCGAGTTCTATCCGCATTCTCAATTGATTATGTAGGTGTTGCTGAAGGCGAATGGTGGAGAATGTTTACAGGAGGCTTTCTCCATGCAGGCGTCATACACCTTGCATTCAACATGTTTCTCTTGTGGATGTTGGGAAGTCAGTTAGAAAGACTGTTAGGAACAACAAGTTATTTAATTTTGTATTTTGGTTCCTTATTGTCAGGAGCCTTAGGAGTGATGTTGCTTGACCCTCTTGCTTTAACCGTTGGAGCGTCAGGAGCGGTATTTGGGCTAATGGGCGCAACGGTTATTTATCAATTCCGTCGAGGAGTAAGTCCTTGGTCAAATGGAATTGGAAGTCTATTAATCATAAATTTGATCTTTACTTTCGCTCGACCCAATATCTCAGTTGGAGGTCATTTGGGTGGGCTTCTAGGTGGTTTGCTTATTGGCTGGTTGATTGATGAGATGAACAAAAAACGCATATCAGGTTATGCAAGAGTTCTAGTCCCATTAATAATCGCAGTTGCTTTTGGTTTTTCTTGCATTTGGGCTTCAGAGTATTGGTACGACCCAATATTGGGTTAATGGGTCAAGACTTTCAGGAAGTTTCGACAAGGTGTTTTAGTTTGTAAAGATTTTTCTGCCAAATTTTTTTAAGTATGGGTTTTGCAAAAAATCCAGTAATTCTACCTCCTAAAAGAAGAGGGAAATCTAGATTCTCTTCCCAGACAAAAAGTGTTTTCCCATCTGAGTTTTTTTCAAGAATGAAACTGCCTTTTCCTTCGACAAGACCTTTATGACTAATAGTCAATGTCTGATGGGGGGTCCATTCAGTAATTTGCATTTTGTCAGTTGTTCTTAGCGGACCGACTTTTGTATCGCAATCGAAAGTAACACCAACACCCTCAGTTTGCTCTGAGGTGATTCTTATTTCTGAAGCATCCGCCATCCAATTAACATGCGTCTGAATATCTGAAATAGCGTTCCAAACCACTTCCGGAGAAGCTTCAATTTCTTCAGTAATTCTTATAAACATAGATCTTAATTATGCCGATTTTTTGCTAGTAAAGCAGTTTCCTTTAACCTAAAAGAATGGATATATACCTCGATCATGCTGCTAGCACGCCTGTGCGAGAAGAAGTCATCCAAGCAATGATGCCTTGGCTTTCGGAGCATCCAGGAAACCCATCAGGATCTCATCGACTAGCGCGAGAAGCACGTAGAGCTATTGACGATGCGCGAGACCACGTAGCTTCACTAGTTGGAGCAGAACCTGGGAATGTGATTTTTACAAGTGGAGGAACAGAGTCAGATAATTTGGCGATAGATGGCACACTAGGTGTCAAAGGCGGTCAAGCGCTGTGTTCCGCAACCGAACATCCTGCAGTGTTGGAACCTGTTAGGGAATCTGGCGGGATAGTGGCACCCACAGATGACACTGGAAGAGTTGATCTTGAAAGTTTGGCCGATCTTTTAGATTCATTCGCTGACATTTCTTTAGTCTCCGTAATGATGGCGAACAATGAAACCGGAGTGATCAATGACATTAATACAATTGCCGAGTTGGTATCAGAAAAAACACCAGAAACTATGATTCACACAGACGCGGTTCAAGCGACTTCATGGCTGGATATAGCTGAATCTTCAAAAAAAGTACACTTAATAAGTCTTACTGGACATAAATTCGGAGGCCCGAAAGGTGCAGGAGCTTTAATCCTAAGAGATGGTGTGAATTTGTCTCCTATAATTCGTGGAGGAGGGCAAGAGAGGGAAAGACGAAGCGGAACCCAAAACGTTCCGGCAATCGTGGGACTTGGAGAAGCGGCTCGTTTAATACAGGTTGAACGATTAAAGATAAACGAAAGAGTTACTGGGTTGAGAGACAAATTGGAAAATGGATTAATAGGGAAAGTTAGTGGGACAAGCCGCACTCTGCCGAAAGAAACACCCAGAACACCTGGAATAGCGCATCTTTGTTTTAAAAATATAGAAAACGAAGCACTACTTTTTCTTTTAGAAAATCAAGGTATATACGCGAGTGCAGCTTCATCATGTGCAAGCGGAGCGCAAGAGGCATCACATGTTTTACAAGCAATGGGCGTAGATTTAAAAACAGCTGGAGGTTCAATCAGATTTTCTTTAGGTCAAACTACAACCGACGAAGAAATAGAATATGCGTTAAAAGCCGTTCCCGATGCTGTTGATCAGCTAAGAGAGTTTGAAAAATGACACGAGTTATGGTCGCCATGTCAGGAGGTGTTGATTCATCAGTTGCAGCTGCTCTTGCCTGTGAGAACGGGGATGAGGTGGTTGGAGTGACACTTAAACTTTGGGGAGGAGACTCTGATTCTGGATGCTGTTCAGTCTCAGACGTAGATGACGCAAGAAGAGCGGCCGATTCACTAGGTATAGAACATCATGTTTTCAATTTGGGAGACGATTTTGATGAATATGTAGTAGCTCCTTACGTCAAAGCCCACTCAGCAGGTTTAACTCCAAACCCATGCATTGAATGCAATAGGCATATCAAATTCGATCGCCTGTTGAATAGAGCAAAAGCACTCGGTTTCGAAAAAATAGTTACAGGCCATCATGCTCGGATAGTAAAGCAAACAGATGAAACTTTCCGCATTGCAAGAGCGGTAGATGAAGTCAAAGATCAGTCTTATGTTCTTTATATGCTGAATCAAAATCAGATTTCTTCATTACACCTCCCAGTCGGAGAGATGACTAAAGATCAAGTCAGAGAGAAAGCAAACAGTTTAGGACTTAGGGTCGCGAACAAGCCTGACAGTCAAGATGTCTGCTTCATTACTCGTGAGAAGGGAAGAGCTGACTTTCTGGGGCAAAGGATTCCTCTAACTCCGGGACGAGTAGTAGATGAAAATGGAGTCGAAGTGGGCCAAGTGGAAGCAATAGAACTAGTTACTGTTGGACAGAGGCGAGGAATGCTTCTAGCAGGTGGTAAAGAACCGAGATACGCGAACAATATCGATATTGAATCAGCGACGGTTACTGTAGGAACTCCTGACCAGCTTTTAGTTAAACAAACAGAATTTCGAGATCCTCTATGGTCTGCAAATGAGATTAAAGGTGAATTCCTTGTTCAAACAAGTGCACATGGGAAGCCAAAATTGGCGAATATAGAAGATGATTTACTTGTATGGAAAGAAGCCCATTCGCGAGTCGCTTCAGGACAAAGTCTTGTCTTCTATGAAGAGGACCAAGTCGCAGGCGGAGCAATTGCCGTCTAATTAAACTCTCAGATCTCTTTTTTGAGCTTCTGCAAGTAAAACATTTGGTCTCGCAGGATTTATCAGAAAGCTTTCGACAACTGAGCTTTCGCTTGAGGTTTTTCTCGGCCCAGTTCTCAGCATCATCGAAAGAGGAGTCAAGCACTGTATTTCTAATGATAAACCGAAAGAGTTTTGACTCAGGTCTAAAGCATCGGTTTCAACTTTTGCAGGAGAGAAATTTGCTAGTTGATTTCTAGGGATAAGAGTTGGATCCCCAACAGACAGATGGTCGTGTAAGAGTATTCCTGCTGGAACTAATACAAGCCAACGTCTTCCCAGTTGGTATATAGCATTTGACGCTATTGCTGAGAGGGGAAAGCCACATAAAGAGATTAACGATCCAAATAATAAGTTTTTGTTTAATAACAGAATCGGCCCCACGGTCAAACCTGCCAAAGAAGTTAGCCAGGCTAAAGGCCCAAACAGAAGCAGCACAGGACCTGGTGCTCTAAGGAGGAACCGACGTTCATCGCCGTAAGAAACGCCATCTGAAAATCTGTCCCCTAAAGGCGCTGACAGGGCAATAGAAGCTGCGACAGTACCAGCTATAAGACCAATAATTCCTGAGAATGAACCACTAGTTTCTAAAGCGCTCCAGAGACTAAGAGCTGCAGCAGCAGGTGCCCCTATTCTAATTATTGCTAAAGAAACTGGAGTCGCAATTAAGGTTGATAAAAGTATTAAAGCCCAGAAAGCCCAAAGGCTAATTGAAACTGTTGTTCTTAAAAGTAAGTTGAAGTCATTAAAACTATCTGCAAGAGATGGGCCGCAGAGCAAAGGCAAAAATAACCAAATAACTCTCATTATCGCTGTAGTAAGAGACTCACTACGTCTCCCGAGGGTGTCATTTAACAAAAGTTTCACAAAGAGCAGACTAGAGGGTTTCTGTACCGTCACGGACTAATCGTGGGTGAACGGTATTATCGAATTGTGACAAAAGGCGATTTTTCAGAGGAAAAGAACGAAAAGGAAGCCTCATCGCGTCTAGATGAACTTCGCGAACTTATTAGATTTCACAACGATTTATATCACGGACAAGGCGCGCCGGAAATACCCGACTCCGATTTTGATTTACTCTGGCGAGAATTACTAGATCTAGAACAGAAGTATCCCCATTTAGCTGATCTAAGCTCACCTAGCGCAACAGTAGGGAGCAGAAACAACACACCGTTCGCAGAAGTTGAGCATCGTGCACCAATGCAATCACTAGACAATGCATTCGATATAGAGCAACTGGATTCATGGGTAGACAAAGTGGAAAGACGCCTAGAGGGTGAACAGAAAATTTCTACATGGGTGTGTGAATTGAAGTTTGACGGATTGGCTGTTTCGATACGTTACGAAAAGGGTCAACTAGTTCAAGCTGCTACACGCGGAAACGGAATTATTGGAGAAGATGTAACAGAAAACGTTTTAACCATTTCTGATGTTCCTGCGACTCTAGCTAAAGAAGCCCCAGAAATTTTAGAAGTTAGAGGTGAAGTGTATTTAGGCATAGAAGCCTTTAATGCTCTTAACCGTTCGAGGGAGTCCTTAAATGAACCCACTTTCGCAAATCCACGCAATACAGCAGCAGGTTCATTGAGACAAAAAGATTCGAAAGTCACCGCCACTCGCAACCTTTCATTTTGGGCTTACCAGATCGGAGAAACAAAAGGTTCACCTGAGATAGGTGGACATTTTGAAACCCTGCACTGGTTGAAAGATTTAGGCCTCCCTATTAATGAGCATGCTAAGAAATTCACTGACTTTAAAGAAGCTATTTCATACATAGAAAATATTGAGAAGATGCGTCATGACCTCGACTATGAAATAGATGGCGTTGTCATAAAAGTCGACGATTTAGCTCTACAGAAAGAATTAGGATCTACAGCAAGAGCGCCGCGTTGGGCAATTGCATACAAGCTCCCTCCAGAAGAAAGAACAACTCGACTGATTGACATTGAAGTATCAATAGGTCCAGGAGGACAAGCAACACCATTCGCGAAATTGGAACCTGTTTTTGTAGGTGGATCAACAGTAGGTACAGCCACTCTTCATAACGCCGACCAAGTGAAAGAAAAAGATGTAAGACCAGGTGATTTAGTAGTAGTTCGTAAAGCAGGAGACGTAATACCTGAAGTTTTAAGACCAGTTATGAGCGAAAGACAAGCAAACTCACGTCCCTGGAAATTTCCAACTTCTTGTCCAGCTTGTAAAAAACAATTAGAACGAAGAGAGGGAGAAGCGGCAACTTTCTGCAACAACTATGAGTGCCCTCGACAAATTCGCGGGCGAATAGAACATTTTGTGTCACGAGGAGCAATGGATATTGAAGGGTTCGGTGAGCAAAGAGTTGATCTATTTGTTTCAGAAGGTTTGATAAATGATGTTTCTGACATTTTCCGAATCGATTTCGAACGCATTTCTGAAATGGAAGGTTTTGGAGAATTATCTGTTACGAATCTAAAAAATGCAATCGAAGAGGCTCGTTCGAGAAATTTGGGACGCCTGTTGTTCGCTTTAAGAATTCCACATGTGGGAACCACGGTCGCTCAGTTAATAGCGGAAAATTTTCAAGATCTTGAAGAATTGAAAAAGGTACAAATGCAAGACTTAGAGGCTATTGATGGGCTGGGACCGAAAATCGCTGCGAGTGTTTTTGAATGGTTCACAAATGAACGTAATGGTTTTTTAATATCAAGACTTCAAGATTTGGGAGTAAACCCAAAATCTGAAATTTCGCTTTCAAGCGATGTGGAAAAGACCCTTTCAGGTATAACTATTGTCGTAACAGGCAAGTTGCAAGGTTTAAGCAGAGAAGAAGCTCGCAGAATTATAAAAGAAAGAGGCGGCAAGTCTCCTGGCAGTGTTTCAGCTAAAACAACTTATCTACTTGCCGGAGAGGCAGGCGGATCAAAACTAGACCAAGCAGAAAAGTTTGACATTCCGGTCATAGATGAAACCGCTTTTAAACATTTAATTAAAAAAGGTGATTTACCGAAATAAATTTTCACCCAATAACTCGAAAACACCAACTTAAGCTCGATCGTCTACTGGGCGTTTGGACCTCCCAATAGACGATGGAAGCACAAATATTCCCAGCGGGCAGCCGTTCAATAATTTTCTCGGCTTCAGGCCTAAATACCACCGAATTTAAAGCAGGTTCAACTCTTTGTTGATCAAGTGGGATTTGAGTATCACCGATACTAACAATCTCGCCCGTCCAAGTAGATGAAAAAACAACACCCACATTTGTTTGGGCGATAACTTCATCACCGCGATTTGGTATTAGCTCTAACACTCCAGGATTCGAGTTCAATACGATGTCATTATCTTCCCCATCAGCAATCAGCCCGGCTAATACCAGTACGGCTACCCCGATAGCAAGAAGAAAACAGATAATAATTGAGTTGCGACGCGTCACACGTAAAGGCTACCTAGAGGTAACCTTTACGTGTGGTAGAAAAACGAAGAGATGCTGGATCTTTTGGTAAAGGAAATTCTTGGGGTCCTCAGAATATGTCTGGTCGCACATTTGGTGGAAGGTACAGACTTCAAAACATTGTAGGAACTGGCGGATCTGGCTCCGTGTACCTAGCGACGGATTTAAGTCTGGATCGTCAAGTAGCAGTAAAAGTTCTACACACTCAACTTGCTCAATATCCAGGATTCGTAGAACGATTTCAGACAGAAGCTAGAATTGCCGCCTCCCTTACAAGTTCTAACACAGTTCGAGTTTTCGACTGGGGAGTTGATGATCAGGCTTATCTGGTAACAGAATACCTAGGTGGTGGGAGTCTTAGAAGCATTTTGGATAGTGGGAGGACTCTCAGCCCTTCACAAATATTGCAAATCACTCTTGAAGCATGCAGAGCTCTTGATCATGCTCACGCGCAAGGAATAATTCACCGAGATCTCAAACCTGCGAATCTTTTATTCGGGCAAGACGGTCATTTACGCATTGCAGATTTTGGATTAGCAGCTGCATTGGCAGACGCAACCCAAGCAGAAATTTCTAATTCTGGACCACAATTAGATGAATTAGGCGGTTTACGCGGCTATGTGGGAACCGCTCGGTACGCTTCACCTGAACAAGCCAGCGGGCTTACTTTAGGAGTTAAGTCTGATATCTATTCCTTGGCTTTGTGCATAGTCGAAGCATCCACAGGACATCTTCCTTTTGTTGAGAATACGGTTCTCGGAACTTTAAGAGCGAGAGAAGGTCAAGATGTGCCAATTCCCGAAAGTTTGGGTGCTCTAGCACCAATAGTCCAAAAATCTGGTTCTGCTAATGCAGAAGAACGACCTACAGCTGGAGAACTAGGCAGGATGTTACTTGATGTTGCGAACAAAATGGCCCGCCCAGAGCCTCTACCTTTTGTCGGACCTGGAGAGGTAGGCGCAGCTCCTCTGTCAGGTGAAGAACCTCTAGTCCCTGCAAGCGTTTCTTCTCCACCGGATCGACCTACAGAACGAATGGAAACTGTCTCCGTTCAACCTGAGCCGAAACAGGTAAATTCATCAAAACCACCAAGACGATTTTGGATAAATGCTTTAATAGCAAGCTTTTTGGTAGTTGGTGTGACCGCTGTTGGAGCTTTTCTATGGGAATCAACGAAGACAGAATCAAGAACCCTGCCTCAACTAGTGGGTTCTTCAGGAGACAGCGCAAGGGAATTAATTGTTGCTCTTGGATGGAATGTGGAGGAACGTTTTGACCGTCTTGATAACACAGTGGAAGGGGAAGTGTTAGCGACCGAGCCCATTGGAGGGACCGCTCTAGAAGAAAACGAGACAGTTGTTTTGGTCATTTCTCTTGGTGCGGAACGCGTTCAGATACCTATTGACTTGGTAGGTAAGAGTCTTCCAGGCGCAGAAAGATTGATTCAGTCAGCTGGCTTGGAAGTAGGTGAGATTTCATATTCTTACAGTGAAACTATAGAAGCTGGAATGATCGTGGATGTCCTTGCGCCTATGACTGAACTGCCACTAGGAGGAAGTGTTGATTTACTTGTCTCTGATGGAAGGGTCCCAGTAGTTATCCCAATAGGTCTAGAAGGCCGTGAAGTGGCCGAAGTTGAAGCGGCGTTAGAGACTTTAGGACTAATTTCACGCCGTATTGGGGTGAGAGACGAATTTGTCCCTAAAGGCTACGTAGTAGCCTTTGAACCTCCGTCACAAAGTTCTGTTAGAGGTGGTTCAGAAGTTGAAATATTAGTCTCGACTGGACCTGAGCCACGTCCTATTCCTGATGTGGTAGGGCTTTCAGTCGATGCCGCAGAATCTAGATTAGCTGCAGCTGGATTTCGTTCTATTTCAATTGATGGACCATCCGACGGTTTGATCACTAGACAAGAACCTCCTGGCACTGCTCTGGGATTACCGGAAACCCCTATTGAATTAATCAGTGGATAAAAGTCTTGTTTGACGATATGTCCTCTACCCTCTGAACTGTGGTTCAAAGAATTTCTCGTGAAGAAGTTGCCCATGTGGCACGTTTAGCTCAACTTGCGTTGAGCGAAGATGAGTTAGATGCTTTCACATCTCAGCTAGCTGCTGTTTTAGATCATGCAGCTGATTTAGAGGCTTTGAACGTAGATGATGTTGAACCGAGCACGCACCCCTTTCCCTTGAAGAATGTTCTTCGCGGTGATGAACCCGGTGAAGGTTTTGAGGTTGAGGAAGTACTTGAAGTGGCGCCGAAAGTAGAAGAAAGACAATTCAGAGTTCCGCCGATTCTGGGGGAGTCGTAATGGAGGCAACAGAAATAGCAGAAAAAGTTTCGTCTGGTGAGGTAAGTGCACGCTCAGTCGTTGAGCATCATATTGAAACTATTAACAAAATTGAATCTGATGTCAACGCGTTCAATCTTGTTACTGCTGAACAAGCTTTGATAGATGCCGATGAAATAGATTCAAAAATTGCTTCTGGAGAAACATTGGGACCTTTAGCAGGAGTCCCAATTTCGATTAAAGACAATCTTTGTACACGTGGAGTTGAGACAACGTGCAGTTCGAAAATCTTAGAAGGCTGGAAACCTCCTTATAACGCCACTGTTATAGAAAAACTTAAAGAAGCAGGGGCAGTCGTCATGGGTAAAACCAATCTAGATGAGTTTGCTATGGGTTCCTCAACAGAGAATTCTGCTTTTGGACCAACCAGAAATCCTCATAATTTGGAACTTGTTCCAGGGGGATCATCAGGAGGTTCCGCAGCAGCTGTAGCAGCAGGGTTCTCTCCTCTTGCTCTGGGGAGTGACACCGGAGGATCCATAAGACAACCAGCTGCTCTTTGCGGTGTTGTCGGAGTTAAGCCTACATATGGAAGAGTGTCCCGTTATGGCCTCGTCGCATTCGCGTCCAGCCTTGACCAGGTCGGTCCTTTTGCTAATACAGTTTCTGATGCTGCTTTAACTCTTGAAGTTATTAGTGGCCATGATCCAAGGGACTCCACCTCAATCCCAGAGAAACCGCTGAACATTTCAGAAGTTTTAAATCAAGGGGTTGACGGAATGCGGATAGGGGTGATTGAGGAACTCTCCGGAAAAGGTTTAGAAGGGATTTCACCGGATGTGAGTTCTAGAGTCGAAGAAGCCATAAAAGTCTTTTCTAATGCAGGGGCAATTGTTGAATCAGCCTCGGTTCCAGCTTCTATTTACGGTCTGTCCGCCTATTACGTCATAGCACCTGCTGAGGCATCTTCTAATCTTGCAAGATACGACGGCATACGCTTTGGTCCGAGAACGGAAGCGGCAACAACTGCAGAGACAATGACAGCTACTCGCACAAAAGGTTTTGGTGACGAAGTAAAACGTCGAATCATGCTCGGAACTTACGCACTTTCAGCTGGATATTACGATGCCTACTACGGTAAATCTCAGAGAGTAAGGACATTAATAATGAATGATTTCGCAAAAGCTTATGAGAAATTTGACATTCTTATAAGTCCCACTGCACCAACTACAGCCTTTCCATTAGGAGACAAAACCGCGGATCCCATGCAGATGTATTTGCAGGACGTATGTACAATCCCCTCTAATCTTGCAGGACATCCAGCCATGTCAGTTCCTTTTGGCGTTGGAGAAGATGGAATGCCCGTAGGGATCCAAATTCTTGCTCCGGCCATGGCCGAGAGAGAGATGTTTCAGGCTGCAAAAGTTCTTGAATCTGAAAGCGGTAAAGGAATTGAATAGTCTTGAGATGGATGGCTGGGAAACAGTAATTGGTTTAGAGGTTCATGCAGAATTAGCTACAAAAACTAAGATGTTTTCATCAGCGCTTAATTCTTTTGGCGGAGAACCCAACAGCAACACAGACCCTGTTTCTCTTGGGTTACCTGGATCTTTACCGGTTTTGAATGAAAAAGCGGTAGAGCTAGCTATCAGAGTGGGTTTAGCTTTGAACTGCCAAGTGCAAAAGTCAGTATTTGCACGTAAGAACTATTTTTATCCAGATATGCCTAAGGCTTATCAAATCTCACAATTCGATTTACCTATAAACAAAGAAGGATGGTTGGAACTTCCTGATGGACGCCGAATAGGAATCGAGAGAGCTCACCTTGAGGAAGACACCGGAAAAATAACCCATGTAGGGGGAGGGGGACGAATACATGAAGCTTCCTATTCCTTGATCGATTACAACAGATCAGGGGTCCCCCTTATTGAAATAGTTGGAGCGCCAGACCTTAGAGGTCCTGATGATGCAAGAGACTATGTTTCTGAGCTGCGGTCAATATTAGTAACAATTGGTGCATCTGATGGAAAAATGGAAGAAGGTTCCTTGCGTGTTGACTGCAATGTGTCAGTCCGCCGAGATGAGACAGAAGAACTGGGGACACGTTGCGAAATCAAAAATATCAACTCTTTGAGATCTCTCGG
>DBNM01000077.1:11523-26364 GCA_002299135.1 Candidatus Neomicrothrix sp. UBA672
AGGGCTATCGAGTATGAAGCAAAAAGACAGATCGAAATAATTGAATCAGGTCAAGAAGTTGAGCAACAAACACGCCATTGGGATGAAGCTGAGGGTCGTACACACAAATTGCGATCCAAGGAAGAAGCTTTTGATTACCGTTATTTCCCCGAACCCGATCTAGTGCCAGTTGAACCATCTGAAGAGTGGGTAAAAGAAATTGCCAACTCTCTACCACCATTACCCAGAGACCGAAGACACCTGCTAGCTGATTCAATCGGAGTTGAACCAACAGAAACATCATTAATAGTGCAAAGAAATTTGGACACCTTTGCTCTGCAAGCAATTTCTTCTAACGCCGATAAGAACCGTGTTCTTGTGCATTTAGAGAACAATCTTGCTGACGGAATTGGAAAGCTGACACCAGAGGCATTTGCATCTCTTACGGTAATGGAGACGAACGGCGAGCTTACAGCAACACAAACCAAAACAGTTTTAGCGGACTTAGTCGAATCAGGCGGAGACCCTCAAGAGATAGCTAAGAGTCACGGTTTCGAATCTATGGATAATTCTGAACTGGAAGAGATAGTTGATCGAATCATTTCAGAAAATTCTGATGATTGGCTTTCTTACATTAATGGGGATGAAACTGAAAGAAAGAAAAAATCAGGTTTTTTCGTTGGGTTAATAATGAAAGAGACCAGCGGTCAGGCTGATGGCAAAATCGTGAACCAGATATTAAGTGCTAAAGCGGAAAACTAGCTTCCCAATTTTTGCCATTTATCACTTCGAAAACGAATATATAAAGTTGTAGAACGGACCAACATAAAAACCCAAATAGATCCCCAAATCCAACCTATACCGAGACCAAATGCGACACTTAAAAGCATTAATGATATGGAAATAACCGCCGAGAGGCTCATGGCCTTAGCAAGGAAGCGCTGATCACCGGCACCTATCAGAATGCCGTCCAGGGCAAATGCTATCCCTGATAATGGAGCCATTGCCGCGACGTGTAAAAGAAGAAAACCCGCAAGTTCAACTACTGCAGTATCTTCAGAAAAAATTCCCGCAAAAGTGATATGAAATATCGCAAGAAGGGAACCTGTGAACACACCTATTCTAGTGGACCAGATAATAGCTCTCCGACCCATTAGACGAGCTTCATGGGCTTCACCAGCACCTAGAAGGTTTCCTGTTATCGCTTGTGCTGCTATAGCGATTGCATCCATTGACATGGCAAGAAAAAACCATGCTTGGAATCCCACTTCGTGTGCCGCAACATCAACATTCCCCAGACGAGCTGCCATGGCTGTAGCAACAATAAATGAAGTAGTTAATGAGAGGTTCCTAATCAAGAGCTCACTTGAGCTTCTTAAAAGTTTTATTAAAACTAGAAATTTCGGTTTGAAGGAAACCTTATATCCACCTATGGCCTTTCGAATCCATACCAGGTAAATCAGAGCGCCAACCCATTGAGAAACAACTGTCGCAGCCGCAGAAGCTCCTATTTCTTTGTTGAAACCATAGATAAGAACCAGTTCGAGTCCCAGATTCAAAAGGGCAGTTCCTATTGCCACCCAGAGGGGTCTGACTGTGTCCTTGACTCCACGTAAGTAACCTACGCCTGCAAGCATTATCAACATGGCCGGAGCACCAAACATACTGATACGCAAATAAATGCGAGCTTGATTCAGAAGTTCCCCATCAGCACCCAGAAGTTTTAATAGCGGGTTGGCGGCAGAGTATCCAAGGAAAGCTATTGCAATGCCAAGAAAAAAAGCTAACCACATACTTTGAATGGCTTGATTTGAAGCTTTTAAGGGTTCACCTGCCCCAGTAAACCTAGCGACCGTTGCAGTAGTCCCGTAAGCCAAAAAGAAACAGAGTCCGTAAATTAACAGCAGGGCAGCGGATGCAACAGCTAATCCTCCGAGAGGGATAGTCCCCAGATGACCAACGACAGCAGTGTCGGCTAACAAATATAATGGTTCAGCTACAAGTGCACCCAAAGCTGGGATTGCCAGTGCTAAAAGCTGTTTATCACGATCTGGGATGTTAATGATGAAAGTCTAAACATATTCAAGTCGTCAAACCATTGATTTGAGCTCTACCCTTCATGTATGAGTGAAAATAAAGAAAATGATGTAAAAGTAAGATCTCGCGAAGTTACAGATGGAGCCAGCAGGGCACCGGCTCGCGCGATGTTGCGCGCCGTAGGTATGGGGGAAGAGGATTTTTCAAAAGCACAGGTTGGGGTCGCTTCATCTTGGAATGAAGTCACACCGTGCAACTTGCCATTAGATGCGCTTGCAAAAAAATGTAAAGAAGGGGTTTTTAATGCAGGGGGATTTCCTCTCGAATTTACAACCATTGCAGTAAGTGATGCCATTTCCATGGGTCATGAAGGAATGAGGGCAAGTCTAGTAAGTAGGGAGATTATTGCTGACTCCGTTGAAGCTGTAATGCATGCTGAAAGACTTGATGCATTTGTGAGTTTTGCAGGTTGCGACAAGTCATTACCCGGAATGCTTATGGCATCAGCACGTATAAATCTTCCATCGGTTTTCGTTTATGGCGGCTCAATAATGCCTGGAGAACATAAAGGAAAATCTCTAGACATAGTTAATGTTTTCGAAGCAGTGGGAGCTCATGCGGTAGGTGACATTGACGATGAAGAACTTCTTGCCATAGAAAGAGCTGCTTGTCCAACCATGGGTAGTTGTGCAGGAATGTTCACTGCTAACACAATGGCTGCGGTGGGAGAAGCATTGGGCATGTCATTACCAGGATCGGCATCTGCAGCAGCAGTCGATAGTAGGCGTTCAGATGTGGCATACGCAAGTGGGACTGCTGTGATGAAACTCTTAGAGGCCGGTATTTATCCCCGAGACATAATGACCCAAGCAGCATTTGAGAATGCTATTGCAGTGGTGATGGCTCTTGGAGGATCAACTAATGCCGTCCTGCATCTTTTAGCGATTGCTTTTGAAGCAGGTGTAGATCTTCAATTAGAGGAATTCAATCGTATAGCTGAGAAGGTCCCACACCTTGCGGATACGAAACCACATGGTCTCTATCACATGGTTGATATAGACAGAGTGGGAGGTGTTCCGGTGGTAATGCAAATGCTATTAGAGGAAGGTTTGATTCATGGAGACGAAATAACCGTCACCGGTCTCACTGTTAAAGAAAATTTAGAACTCCTCAACCCACCAAAACCTGACAATGATGTAATACATTCTTTCGATAATCCAATACATGACATAGGAGGAATAGCAATATTGAGAGGTTCCTTAGCTCCTGATGGGGCTGTTGTAAAAGTCGCGGGGATAGATGTGGATAGATTTGATGGTCGTGCCAGAGTGTTTGATGGTGAAGACAAAGCTATGGAAGCAGTTTTAGGAGGAGCGATAGAGGCTGGAGACATAGTGGTGATCCGCTATGAAGGGCCCAAAGGTGGCCCAGGGATGCGTGAGATGCTAGCTATTACAGGAGCTATGAAAGGTGCTGGTAGAGGGAATGATGCAGCTCTAATCACAGATGGTCGATTTTCGGGCGGGACGCACGGTTTCTGTGTGGGCCATGTCGCTCCGGAAGCAGTTGACGGAGGTCCAATAGCTCTTATAGCAGAAGGTGATCGAATTGTTATAGATGTTCGCGAACATTCAATTGAACTTCTAGTTGACGAAAATGAATTAGAAAAACGGCGAAATGAATTAAAACCCTTTAAACCTCGTTATGAGTCTGGATTCTTAGCCAAATATGCTCGATTAGCGGCAGGAGCAGACCAAGGAGCTGTTACTAAGGCATAAAAAGGGTTGTTTGCTATTAGCTTCCCAGCGATACTGGATAGATGCGAGAATTTTTTGTAGGTGTAGTAGTTATTTAGCGTGTATCCATTAAGGGTGCACGTTGACCTCCCTATGGGAGGTCAATTGTTTTTAATCAAGTTTTTAGTTAAGAAAGCTAATCTGAGAAAAAATGACCAGTGAAAATATAGATGGCGGCAAGGCTTTAATTAGAGCCCTCGAAAAAGAGGGTGTGGAAGTGATGTTCGGGCTTCCTGGCGGGGCGATACTGCCCGTTTATGACCCGATTATTGATTCGACTATCAGACACATACTGGTACGCCATGAGCAAGGTGCTGGTCATATGGCCCAAGGTTATGCACAGGCAACTGGTAAACCTGGTGTAGCGATGGTTACTAGCGGCCCAGCAGCTACGAATATCGTTACACCTCTATGTGACGCTTATCTGGATTCAACACCTTTGGTGGTTATTACAGGCCAAGTGCCTCTAGCCGCGATCGGTACAGATGCATTTCAGGAATGCGACACCACCGGGATCACCATGGGAGTCACAAAGCACAATTTTCTTGTCAAAGACGCACAGGACGTTCCAAGAATAGTCAAAGAAGCATTTCATATAGCAACTACTGGGCGACCCGGTCCAGTGCTGATTGATTTACCCAAGGACATAGTTGATCCGAACAATCCAAGGTCAGAGCTTTACTGGGTGGACAATCCTGAAATGGACCTCCCAGGCTATAAACCAGAAAAGAAAATTGATCTTTCTGGAATAGAGAAAGCCGTAGAACTCATACAATCTTCTGAGAGGCCAGTTTTCTATGTTGGAGGTGGGATTCTCAAAGCAAGAGCGGCCGAAGCACTTAGAGAACTGGTCGAAATTACTGGTATTCACGTCGTGACAACTCTCATGGCACGAGGGGCTTTTCCTGACAGCCATGAACTTTGTTTAGGAATGCCTGGCATGCACGGAAATTATACAGCCGTGACTTCAATGCAAAAGGCAGATTTATTGGTGGCTTTGGGTGCCCGTTTCGATGATCGTGTTACTGGCAAAGTCGACGGTTTCGCACCAGATGCAAAAATAATCCACGTTGATATCGACCCTGCGGAAATAGGAAAAGTCAGAAAACCAGATGTTGCTATAAATGGAGATTGCCGTCTAGTTATAGAGGCAATGGTTGATCTGCTTAGACAACAAGACGCCATTCAAATAGATCGTTCGGAATGGAAATCTACTATTAGTGGCTGGCAGGAACGATTTCCTCTCACATATGAGGACTCTGAACCAGGAAGTAGATTGAAGCCCCAATACGTCTTGGAGCAACTTAGGGATTTAACTCCTGCAGATACAATCGTTGCTTCAGGAGTTGGTCAGCATCAGATGTGGACAAGCCAATACTGGAATTTTGATTACCCATATACATGGATCAACTCAGGAGGATTGGGGACTATGGGGTTCTCGATACCTGCTGCTATTGGTGCAAAAGTTGGAAACCCTGACCGGATGGTTTGGGCAGTTGATGGAGATGGATGTTTCCAGATGACTGCACAAGAACTTGTAACCGCAACAGTTGAAAACATACCAATAAAAGTTGCATTACTTAATAATTCCTATTTGGGCATGGTTCGCCAATGGCAAGACATGTTTTACGATGAAAGATTTTCTGAAGTATTTCTTTCAGATGATGTGCCGAATTATAAAGCGTGGGCAGAATCCATGGGCTGTGTGGGTATTCGAGTTGACAGCCCAGAAGAAGTCCCAGAAGCTATAGCTAAAGCTAATGAGATTGAAGATCGGTCAGTTGTGATAGATTTTCGAACCGCACCCGAAGAGCATGTCTATCCTATGGTTCCTGCTGGGAAAGATAATTCTTCAATTGTCGTTCCACCATCTCAAGAAAGTCAAGAACGGTGAAAAAGACTCAAGCGAATTACACAATATTAGTTATAACAGTCGAAAATAAATTCGGTGTTTTAGCTCGAGTCAGCGGCCTTTTTTCTCGTCGTGGCGTAAATATTAAGTCTCTGGCTGTTGCCCCTACAGATAAAGCAGAATTTAGTCGCATAACTGTTGATCTGGATATAGAGCTTGAATCTGTTTCATTAGATCAAATAATAAACCAGCTCGACAAACTGATAAATGTTGTTGAAATACGAGCTTTGGATCCCGCTGAGTCAGTCGAAAGAGAATTGATGATCGTCACAGTTGAAGCTGAGGCTAGTCAAAGGGATGAACTGGTTGATCATTTAGACAAAGTCGGAGGAAAGGTTTTAAACATCGGAACCGAAAGCATGATGCTTTCTTTGGTGGAAACCTCATCTGTAATTGACGACTTTGAATCCTTTTTGAGTGATTATGGCATAGTTGAACTGCAACGGACAGGCCGCGTTGCTCTAGATTCGTTATAGCTAAACAAAGTTTAAATAGTTAAAAGAAAATAATTAGGAGAAAATCGTGGTAAATATTTATTATGAAAATGATGTAAATCGTTCAGCGATATCAGACCGTAAAGTAGCGATTTTAGGCTATGGATCACAAGGGCATGCTCACGCTTTGAACTTAAAGGAATCAGGGGTTGACGTATGCGTAGGGCTGAGAGAAGGTTCTGGATCCATCTCGAAAGCTGAAGAAGCAGGACTCGTAGTTCGTTCAATTTCAGAAGCATCAGACTGGGCAGATGTGATAATGCTTCTTTTGCCTGACACTGATCAAGCAGCAATATATGAAGAACATATCGCTCCAAACTTGAAAGCTGGAGACGCCATTGCTTTTGCTCATGGTTTTAATATCCGTTTTGATCTGATTACACCCCCAGATGATGTAGACGTCATAATGATTGCACCTAAAGGACCAGGTCACTTAGTACGCAGGACATATGTTGAAGGTGGCGGCGTGCCCTGTCTTATTGCTGTTGAGCAGAACCCAACAGGTGCAGCAAAAGACCTGGCAATGGCTTATGCAGATGGGCTGGGGGGAGCTAGAGCAGGGATTATCGAAACGACTTTCACTGAAGAGTGCGAAACGGACCTTTTTGGAGAACAGGTAGTGCTTTGCGGCGGGGTTACAGAGTTAGTTAGAAGCGCTTTCGACACACTTGTTGATGCTGGATACCAGCCAGAGATTTGTTATTTTGAATGTCTCCACGAATTGAAGTTAATTGTGGATCTCATGTATGAACAAGGCATAGGAGGCATGCGTTATTCAGTTTCTGACACTGCCGAATATGGCGATTTGACTCGTGGCCCTAGAGTGGTCGATGACCATGTAAGAGAAACAATGAAACAGGTTTTAGATGAGATTCAATCTGGAGCTTTTGCGGAAGAATGGGTGGCTGAAGCTCATTCTGGTAGGGAGAACTTTTACGCTTTGGAAGAAAAGGGACGCCAACACCGCATTGAGCAAGTTGGTTCTAAACTCCGAGACATGATGCCTTGGATTAGTGCTGGCAAAGTATCGGTTCAAGACGCATCAGGCGGCCAAGGTTAAGACATCAGCCTAAAGTGTGAAAAAATTGATCGAAAATGAAAATGACTGGGAGGAACTTAGCCGTCGTGCAGCTTTTGCTTCCCATAGGCTAATTGGTTGGATTTACTGGGATCCGAGAGCCATTGCAAATTACGAAGCGCTTGGAGTTCCTAATGGATTTGGATACTACGTATCGACTCGTGCGGCTTCTCTTGGAAAAGCCGGAAACAAAGCAGTATCTGCAGTTTTTTATTCGATACACCCAGACTTCATTGCAGCAAGCCTTGACAACTGTCGTGAACATACCACTTTCGAAAAAGCGGCAGCAGCCAGAGACGCAGCGATCGCCCCAGGTTTAAAGGAATTAACACCAGAAATCTGTGAGCCTTTCGCAGATATGTCTCCGAACCTTTGGAAAGCAGCTGAAGAACTTCCTGTCTCTGGGCGAGCTTTATTTGCATCATTACTGGATTGGCCACGTCATGATGATCCGCTCACATCAGCTTGGTTAGCTGTTAACGCCATCCGTGAGTGGCGTGGTGATACTCATTGGGCAATTTTGCTAAGCGAAAATATTGACGGCACTATGGCTGGCATCCTAGATAATGCAAAGCATGATTATGACGATCAATGGCTTCCACGTAGTCGAGGAGCAGACGATGATGCAATTAGTAACGCATTTAAAAAGTTAACGGAACGTGGTTTAGCCGATGGAGAAACAGTTACGCCTAAAGGCTTGGAGTTTAGAGAAAGTCTTGAAAGAAAACTTAACAACATAGCTAGTGCCGCATGGCGCAATCTTGGGATTGACCAAACGGCTCAATTTCTCGAATTGATCGAACCAGTTGGTTCGCGCTACATGGATCACATTGATGACACAGCTGGATCAAATTGGATGCCGGCTGGGCGAGAAGCTAAGAGTAAATAGTATTGATGATCAGCTCATGCGCTGAACTATCATCGCCATTCCTTGTCCGCCTCCAACACACATGGTTTCAAGTCCGAATTCTTTATCAGCGTCCTCTAGACCATTTATCAATGTTGTCATTATCCGAGCACCTGTCATTCCAAATGGATGGCCTAAAGCTATGGCTCCTCCATTCACATTCAATTTGTCATGGTCTATCCCGGTTTCCTCTGCTGAAGGAATAACTTGTGCTGCGAAAGCTTCATTTATCTCCACGAGATCAATATCACTAATTGCCATACCGGCTCTTTGTAATGTTTGGTTGATTGCATCAACTGGGCCTAACCCCATGACCTCTGGATTCAGAGCTGAAACCCCAGAAGCCACAATTTTCGCCAATGGAGTGACTCCTAATTCTGAAGCTTTTTCTTCACTCATCACAACTACGGCGGCAGCGCCGTCATTCAAAGGGCAAGCATTGCCAGCAGTAACAGTTCCATCAGGGCGAAAAACAGGGTTTAACTGTGAAACATTCTCATAAGTTGTTCCAGCTCTTATTCCATCGTCAGCAGTAACTACAGTCCCATCTGGAACTGTGTAGGGGGTGATCTCACGTTCAAAAAATCCTCGAGCTGCAGCAGCTTCCGCACGGTTTTGAGAACGTACACCCCACTCGTCCTGATCTTTGCGGGAAACGCCTTTGCTTTGGGCAACGTTTTCAGCAGTTTGACCCATTGCTATATACACATCCGGTAAACCTTGAGGAGGAGTCCAAGTTTCCACTCCTTCTCCGGTTCTTTCAGCAGTTCGGGTTTCTGCATCCTTAAAGGAGTCATTATGAGGCCCAGTATCGGAAGCCCCAAATTGATAACGACTTACGCATTCGACGCCTCCTGCGACAAATATGTCTCCCTCTCCAGCTTTAATGGCATGAAAGGCCATACGGATTGTTTGCAAAGAAGATGAACAGTATCGATTTACTGTTACTCCAGGGGCATCTATTCCAGCTAGAAGGCTTGATATGCGTGCAATGTTATAACCTTGCTCTCCACCTGGTTGCCCTGTTCCCCACAGGACATCTTCAACCAAGTCAGTTTGAATTTGTGGAACTTTAGAAAGAACATCTTTAATTATAAAAGCCGACATGTCGTCAGGTCTGGCCTCTGCAAGACTGCCTTTATTTGCTCTACCTATAGGAGTTCTTGAAGTTGCTACTATCACAGCATCCGTCATGATTAACCTCTCAATTAGTTATTGAATCTGCCGAGATCCTAACCGGCAGAAATAGACCTTGTTTATTTTTGTACAAAAACTTTAATTCGTTAGTTTCACTAGAGTCAGTCCGTCACCAATCGAGAGCATTACAGAAGAAACCCTCTTATCTTGAGCGACGTAATCATTAAAGTTTCGCATAGCGACAGTGTCATCGTCAGATATCTCTGTATCAACCACTCTGCCCGACCATAAAACGTTGTCGACCGCTATTAAACCATGTTCTGACAATCTAGACACAATTTCTTCGTAGTAGTCTAGGTAGCCACCCTTGTCAGCATCTATGAAGGCAAAGTCGATTTGTTTATTATCAGGCAAATTTGCCAGAGTTTCTTTTGCGGGTGCAATAACAAGTTCGATTTTTTCAGCAACACCCGCCTTCTCCCAGTATCTATTAGCTATGGAAGTCCATTCTTCAGAAACATCACAACATAAGAGTTTTCCATTCTCCGGCAGGGCTTTGGCAATAGCTAAAGATGAATACCCTGTAAAAGTTCCTACCTCAACGGCAAAATCAGGTTGAATTGCAGCAACTAGAATGTAAAGAAAAACACCCTGATCTTGGGCAATTTGCATAGCGGAAACTTTCCCTAATTCAGACGTAGTCTCTATGAGGGAAATTTGATTTTCATCAGGTTGCGAAGTGTGGTCCAAGATGTATCCGAAGAGTTTTTCATCAAGAAAAAAAGAACGATGGTGTCTCTTTTCGTCTGAAATGTTCGAATTATTCTGCATATAGTTTTCTATCCTTGATATTTACCATTAATGAATTACTAAAGTAGTACATGCAGAGGTTAGCGAAGAATTTTTTGAGCTCCTCCAAATGGGCTTAAGGGAGAGTGATGGCGAAAATAGACCCACAAGAGCAGTGGAAATTGCTTATAGGTGGCGAATGGGTGGAAACTGCAGGAACATATCCAGTTGTGAATCCTTACACGACGGAGACAGTAGGTAATGCACCAGAAGCGACTCTAAGTGAGGCATCCGATGCAATGACTGCTGCAAGAGAAGCTTTAGATGGGTGGAAAAACACATCGATTGATCAGCGTTGTTATTTACTCGGAAAACTTGCAGATGTACTTGAACAGAAAACGCCGGAATGGGTTGATTTAGTTCAGGCAGAGACCGGGTCAACAATAAACATCACAGAAACTCTGCAAGTCGCAGGAGGGTTTATTGATCGCTTCCGTTACTACTCGAAACCACAACGCATTGATTCATCTGAACTTCCTGTCAAACAAGGCGCCACTGCACTTGGACCTGCAGGTTTAGTAGCTGCATCCGTGTACCACCAGCCAGTCGGGGTTGTTTTATGTATCACACCCTACAATTTTCCTCTTACTAATGTGGCGGGGAAAATAGCACCAGCTTTAACAATGGGTAATACCTGCATAATAAAACCAGCTCCACAAGATCCGCTAGGTATTTTGAGATTAGGTGAAGCTATAAATGAAGCAGGCTTCCCCCCAGGAGTTATAAATATTGTTACTTCTTCGGGTCCGGAAGTCCCGGCAGCAATGGTTGCCTCAAAAGATGTAAACATGGTCAGTTTCACAGGTTCAACTTCTGTTGGAAAGTCAATCTATGAAAGTGGCGCATCAACTATGACACGTGTTCTTATGGAACTAGGTGGGAAGGGTGCCCTAATCATGACCGAAGATGCCAGTGTCGATGCAGCGATGGGTGCTATAGCAAGTGTTTGGGGTTTTCACAGTGGTCAGATTTGCACCGCTCCAACGCGAGTTATCTGTCATCGCAGTATTTACGATCAAACAGTAGAGACCCTTTCGGCTGTAGCAGGGATGCTCAAAATAGGAGATCCAAGAGAACGTGACACTTTAGTAGGCCCTTTGATTTCAGAGCAGCAAAGAGACAACGTTGAAAATTTTGTTTCATCCGGTGTGGAGTCAGGCGCCAAATTGGTTTGCGGCGGTCAAAGACCTGATGAACAAGGCTACTTTGTAGCACCTACACTTTTAGCAGACTGCACAACTGATATGCATGTTGTCCGTGAAGAGGCTTTTGGACCAGTTGTTGTAGTGATGCCGCATGACGATGATGAACAGGCAATCGAAATGGCCAACGACTCTGATTATGGACTATTTAGTTACGTTTACGCGGGTGACACTGCAAGAGCTCACCAGATAGCTAAAAGTCTGGAAAGCGGAAATGTTGCACTCAATAGCATTCAGCCCCATATGGAAGCTCCTTTTGGAGGATTCAAGATGTCTGGAATAGGCAGAGATCGTGGGACATGGGGCTTAAGGGCTTATAGCGAGCTTCAGGCTATTTCTTGGTTGGCTTAATTTATAAAGCCCTTTTGGATGACTTGAGAAGCTATGGTCACTATTGTGAGGAATGAAGAAAAGGGGAAATAATGCTTGAAGTAGGAAACGAAGCACCAAAATTTTCAGCGCTTGATCAAAATGGCAACGAATTATCTTTGGCTGACTTTTCAGGAAGCTGGGTTTTGTTTTGGTGGTATACAAAGGCATCGACACCTGGTTGAACAATTCAAGGACAGGGGCTCCGTGATAGAGCCTCAGAATTTTCAGATTCAGGAGCTGTAATAGTTGGCGCCAGTTTCGATTCGGTGGAAGAACAAAAGACATTTGCTGATGAACATGATTTCCCTTTTTCATTAATTTCTGACCCTGAAAGAAAAATAGGGGAGCTTTATGGTGCGGCTCGTCCTGCAGATGACCCTGCAGTGGCTTTTCCTTTAAGAACCAGTTTTTTGATTTCTCCTGAGGGGTTAATTGCCGCTATTTGGGATCAGGACTCAATTACAGATTTTCAGACTCATGGTGATGAAGTTTTGTCAGTAATTCGTTCGCAAAGCTGAGAGCGTGGTCTGATTTGATTCTTCCACTAGAAGGACTTTCTGTGGTTGAAGGCTCAGCTTTTGTTGCCGCTCCATCAGGGGGAATGACGCTAGCCCAGATGGGCGCCGAAGTTATTAGATTTGATCAACTCGGCGGAGGAATTGACTATAAGCGTTGGCCTCTTACCGAAGATGGAGTGAGTCTTTATTGGAATGGTTTGAACCGTGGCAAGAAATCAGTTGTAGCAGATTTACGATCACCAGAGATACAAATTTTGTTATCGGAACTTATAGCTACTTCAGGAAATTTTTTAACCAATTTTCCTATAAAGGGCTGGCTCAGTTACGAAAAACTTTCAGAAAAAAAATCAGATTTAGTGATGGTGGCGATTACTGGGAGCCATGATGGAACAACAGCAGTGGATTACACGATCAACTGCGCAGTTGGGATTCCGCTGATAACTGGTCACGTGGACGATCCCCGTCCCGTTAATCATTCTTTGCCTGCTTGGGACCTCATATGTGGTCAAACCGCAGCATTGGGAATGGTTGCGGCAGACCGATACAGAACACAAACTGGGGAGGGCCAGTTAGTGGGCCTTGCTTTGTCAGATGTTGCGTTAGCCGCTGTTGCGTGGAGGGGAGACCTTTCTGAAGTTGAATTAGGTGGAGAGGAAAGAAAAAAACTCGGCAATGATCTCTATGGAGCTTTCGGGAGAGATTTTTTGAGCCTTGATGGTCGTCATGTGATGGTTGTGGCTATTACTCAAAGGCAATGGGATGGCCTTTTAGAGGCGACTCAGACACAGGAAGAGGTAGCTTCGCTATCTCAAAGACTCGAACTTGATTTCACAGATGAAGGGTCACGTTTTCAAGCAAGGGAAGAACTTGCGGATTTGTTTAATCCGTGGTTTCAAAACTTGACCTTAAAGGAAATTTCTGAACGGCTCGATAAACATGGAGTGTGCTGGGGTCCTTACAGGACTTTCAGGCAGATGCTCGACGAGGACCCTAGGTGTTCAACAGAGAATCCGATGTTTTCCAAAATTGATCAACCTGGAGTTGGAACACACTTAGTTCCTGGGTCACCTTTATCTTTCGGGGGTCCTATGGCAGACGATCGAAATGCTCTCAAAGCACCTTTGTTGGGAGAGCACACTGAACAAGTTTTAGCTGACAATCTGAAACTGAGTTCAGTTGAAATAGGAAATTTGGTTGATCACGGTCTCATATCCACAGTCCCGTGATTTGGTCTTCAAACTCCAAAAACCACGAGCCGCCAATCAAGAACATTTGATGTTTCATCACCTTTGATAGAAGAAACTTCTGTTTTTATTGCACTAATTTTTCCATTAGGCAATGTTTTTTGTTCTAAGAGAGTGTGGTGAAAAGATAAAACGTCCCCTTCATGGACAGGCCCTAAGTGGTCGCAAGACTGCCAACCTAAAATAGTTGCGTTTCCTGGCATGAGCCGGTTCAGAGATGCTTGGGCGAGGCCTATAGTATGGCCGCCATATACGAGTCTTTCGCCAGTTGGTGAAGTGCTAGCGTCACGGTGGACAGGGGCTTGGTTTTGGGTTAGACGAACCAGTTCCATGGCATTGCTTACTGTGTCGCGTAGGTCGTCTATTTTCTTTTCTCCGACAATCCAGTTTGTCTGTTTTTCCATACTTAGAGATGAGATGTCCCAAGACTCAGGAACTAAAGACTTCCAGTTGTCTAAAACGATCTCTGTTTCCACTGAGCCGAGGTCATCACAGTGGCCAGGAAGGTTTTGAGGATCGCGCGCTTTGAGCATCGCACACCTTTCGTAATCAACCACGATTGAATCATCATCCACACAAGTGGTTTTTATTCCAAGCAATGCAAGTCCTCTTGGCGATCTGTCCTCTCTTAGAGTCAAATCTTTCAAACCTTTGATTACTACTTCGGTATGGAGAGTCTCTTCTTCAAAGACAGGTCTTTTGAAAGAAACTCCGCGATAGAAAAGATTTGCTATCACTCGTCGTGTGGCAACAGTGCTTTGCCCGATTGAAAAATGCATTATCAACCCAGGATTTACAAGACGCTTTGACACCCCAGTTACCTTTTCGGCCAATGGAAGACTTAGAGAAGTTGCCAAAGGATCCCCGCAAATTGATTGGTACATAGCGATTTCCCCAGAGGTGATAGTTAGATCAGGAGAAGGTGGGAGAATTTGTCCCACCTTTAAATCATCAAAATATGTCCCAGGAGCTTTTTCATTTTTAGTTATCTCGCTGCCCATCTAACGACTATGGCACGAGTTTCACTTAATGTCATCTTGATATCAGGCAGTTATCAAAAAAGGTCATTCACGAACAGAAAGTCAATCTGTTTTACAGATAGGTAATTCTCTAATTATTATCGCAAACCTCTGTTCAAAACAGTTTGTATTACCTAAAGTCGCGCGCTCGGAGTAAAACTTCGAAAAGTAGAACGGAGGAGGGCCGGTCTGCATGACTGATATAGCGACGAACTTTTTTATTGATTCAAGAGTTCTAATCTGGATGAAAGATGCCTTGTGTCAAGGCGAGAGCAGTTTATTCTTTGCACCATTTGC
>DBNM01000051.1:0-2267 GCA_002299135.1 Candidatus Neomicrothrix sp. UBA672
ACGACTACTGTTTTACTCATCCTCGTCATACTCAAATTCTAGTTTTCCTATCTTCACTATTTCGCCTTTTTTTACCTTTGCGCGGATTAATGCTCGATCGACGCCCATGTTTTTAAAGCGATCTTGCAAATAGGCCAATGCATCCGGATTACTCAAATCGTTTAAATTAGCCATTCTTATCAGCTCTCTATCCCTGATTTCCCATTGCGTGTCACTTATTCTTTCGACTCTTATTCCTTCGGGTTCGGGCTGGTGCAAAATACGCGTGGGGTTAACAGGTTTATTTAAACGAACTTCTTCTATTAAGCCAGAGATTTGATATAAAACTTCTTTTACTCCAGCACCGGTTACAGACGAAATTTTTTGACCGTCGAATTCACTACCTTCTAGTGACATATCAGAGCGAGAACCTACAACGAGTCGTGGCCTTGATAACAATTCTGGACGGTATGAACTTAATTCATTTTCTAATACAGCTTTTTGTCGCTCAGGTGAAAACTCAGAAGTTTGAGAGAGATCTAGAAGTATCAATAAAATACTCGCTCTTTCAATGTGTCTTAAGAATTGGTGTCCTAAGCCTTTGCCTTTGCTCGCTCCTTCTATCAAACCCGGTATATCTGCAACAGTGAATTCAGGTACGCCGGGAGTTTGAACAACCCCCAAATTTGGTTCAAGAGTTGTAAATGGGTAGTCCGCAATTCTGGGCTTCGCTGCTGAGATTTTTGATATGAAAGTGCTTTTACCCGAATTTGGGAATCCTACTAATGCAACATCTGCGAGAAGACGTAATTCCATCCTCAGCCATTTCTCTTCACCCTCTTCGCCTTGCTCTGCGAAAGTCGGAGCCCTTCTTTTGTTGCTCAGGAACCTCGAATTGCCTCTTCCGCCTCTTCCACCTCGGGCTGCCAACCATTGGTCTCCGTTTTGTGAAAGATCAGCTAAAACCTGATCTCCTTCTAATTCATAGATGGTAGTTCCCTCTGGAACTTTGATTATTAGTTCATCAGCTGATTTGCCATGACGCTTACCACCTGAACCATGTGTTCCGTTTTTTGCTCGCCGGTGTGGATGATCCCTAAAAGCTAAGAGAGACGCTACGTTGTGATCAGCTTCAATCCAAATATTCCCACCATCTCCACCGTCACCTCCATCGGGACCGCCGCGCGAAACATGGGCTTCACGTCTAAACGAAACAACTCCTGCGCCACCATTACCAGCGCTAACATTAATACCGCACTCATCAACAAAACTTGACATTTATATCTCCCAGAAGAGACTAATGAAAACTTACGAACTACTCAAAAATCTCAAAATATAGAAGTATCTATTCTGAGTTGTTGGTACTAAGAAGAGTCACCTAGAACGTCGATTAGCTTGCGTCCTCTGCGGAAACCAAACTTAACAACACCGTCTGATGTAGCAAAAAGAGTATCGTCAGCTCCTTTTCCTACATTGTGTCCTGGATGAAACTTTGTTCCTCTTTGGCGAATAAGAATGCTTCCTGCTTGAACCTTCCCACCATCAAAAACTTTTACTCCTAGTCTTTGTGCGTTCGAATCCCGGCCATTTCGAGTTGACCCACCACCTTTGGTTTTCGACATTAAACTAGCCTTTCTTTATTCCAGTTATTTCTATTTCAGCAAGCTTTTGCCTGTGCCCCCAGCGTCGGCGCTGGTTACTTTTATTTTTGTATGTAAAAGCTTTAATCTTTGGACCTTTTGCGTCTGAAATTATCCGAGCAGTAACTTTTGAGCCAGTCAAAGATTCTGGTGTTGCCAAAACATTATCCCCATCCACAAGCATCACTGGTTTTAATTCAACATCGGAATCTACATCTCCAAGACGCTCTACTAACAGACGTTGTCCTTGTTCTACGCGGTACTGTTTTCCACCTGTACTTATTACTGCATACATCGTATTAAGGTTAGCCTAATAGAGGCTCTTAAGCACCGCCTCTGAGTAATTGCTAGCGGTGTTTACCTCCGTCTGAAGCTGAAACAAGCTTTTCATCCAACACAAAACCACGACCAGAACAATCTTCACACTCGTCAGTAAAAGATTCTATTAGTCCTTCACCGATCCGTTTTCTGGTCATCTCCACTAACCCTAATTCAGAGATATCAAATACTTGAGTTCGCGTTTTGTCGCGCAATAAAGCCTCTCTGAGAGAATCAGCTACTATTTCACGGTTCTTTTCTAACTCCATATCGATGAAATCAATAACAATAATCCCGCCTATATCTCTCAACCTCAATTGGTGCGCTATC
>DBNM01000051.1:2680-4220 GCA_002299135.1 Candidatus Neomicrothrix sp. UBA672
ACTGTTAAAGCTTCTGTGCTTTCGATTATTAATGAACCTCCGGAAGGAAGCCAGACTTTTCTATCGAGGCTTTTCATTAGTTGTTCGTGTACGTGGTGTCTCTCGAACAATGAAAGTTTTTCTTCGCTCCCATCGTAGAAAGAGACCCTGTCTGCTATTGCTGGTGCGACACTTTCAGCATAATTTTTAACCTTGTCGAACAATTCCCGATCGTCAATTAAAATACCTCGAAAGTCTTTGTTGAATTCTTCGCGAATGTAACGGAAAACTAATTCAGGTTCTCGATAAAGAAGCGAGGGAACCTTTGCTTTCTTAGCAAATGAATTAATACTCTCCCACTGTTCGAGCAACCGTGAGAGATCTAAGGTGATCTCCTCTTCCGTCACGCCTTCTGATGCTGTTCTAACAATAATCCCATGTTCAGTCGGTTTAATCCGGTCGAGAATAGAACGCAAACGACGTCGTTCAGAATCTGGTAGACGCTTTGAGATACCGAAAGTTTTACTTTCTGGTATCAGCACTACAAATCTGCCCGCAAGGGAAACCTCTTGACTTAAACGAGCCCCTTTATGTGCGATTGGGTTTTTCGTTACTTGTGCGATTATTTTCTGATTTACTTTTAGCGCTTCTTCTATTTTGAGGGAGGATGATTGCTCCATATCTTGTTCATCAAATAGTAAATCTCCACGATACAGAACAGCATTTTTGGGCGTTCCAATATCTACAAAAGCTGCTTCCATACCGGGTAAGACATTTTGGACTTTTCCCAGGTAAACATTCCCGTGGATTTCACTCCAATCATTTGCGGGATGTGAAACATAATGTTCAATTAATGACCTTCCTTCTAATACCGCTATTTGTGTCACACCTTCTGATGAGCTGACACACATCAAATATCTTCCTATTGGCTTCCCGCGTCGTTCTCTTCCACGACGATGACGTAGGGATCCTTCATCTAGGTCTACTGGGGAGTGTCCTCCTATTCCCTCCACATGCTCTTTTTTGGAAGGACCCGAAGATCTTGTGTTCTTGCGTTTCCGCTTTTGATTTTTCTGTTGTTGTTTGTTATCGGAGGAAGTTTTCCTACTCTTTGAAGTGGGTGCAGGTTTACTATCACCTATTTGTGGTTTTTTATCCTCTTTATTTTTCGAAGAAAGTTTGTCTTCTTTTTTCTTCTTTTCGTTCGACATTAATTCGTTCCCTTCTAGTCACGCCAAAACCTCAGCAGGCGCGGCAGGGTGAAGTTCGATTGACAATGGTTCAATTCGATGATTTCCCTGCAAAGTTAATTGTTCTTTTCTTAGAACACGTACTGTTCTTAGTTCTGAGTTCATTCTTTTCAATAGATCTGTTGGTCGTAGCACACGTGGCTTAGTACCTAATTCTGTAAGTATTGTAACTCCATCTGTATGCTCTTCAGCGATATCCATAGAGTGGATTTGCGATCTGACATCCTCAACTAGGATTTTTCCTTTTCTTTCACGTTCAATATTCAAAGATTCAGTAGAAAATAGGTCATTTCTAATCTTTTTGAATTCTT
>DBNM01000051.1:4616-7098 GCA_002299135.1 Candidatus Neomicrothrix sp. UBA672
GAGGTTGAAACTATTCCTACTGCCAAAGCATCCATACCAGTTGGTAAAGCACTGTCGATATCTTGTTGAATCAATTTTGGATCAAAACCCTTTGTGAAAAATTCTTCACCCAGGTATATGTCGACATATTCGGCTTCAGATTCAAATCCGGTTGGTAAAGCTAACCCAAATGAAATTCTTGGATGAGGTGAAAAACCCTGAGAATAAAGAACAGGAATGTTTGCCTTCCGTAAAGTTCTCTCCCATACTCTTGCGACATCTCGATGACCAATAAAACGTATCTTTCCTAGCTTTGTGTAGCGAACCCTTAAACATTTCATTCATTCAATCCGGAGGCTTGTAAGTTGTTTACTGTTCCAGTTTGAGAAATTGAAACCATTATTTCATTGCTTTGCGGTGAAGCTACACCCGTGCCCTGGCTTCCGCCGGCAGGTGGAACTGCCGATGCGACAACATGCTCTATTCCATAACCGGTGCACGCACCGCAGTCATAACAAGGGGTCCAACGACAATCCTCGAGGCCTTGATTATTTAATGCATCTCGCCAGTCCTGCCAAAGAAAATCCTTGTGTAAGCCAGCGGACAAATGGTCCCAGGGTAAAACTTCATCTTGCTCTCTGTGTCTATAGGAAAAATCTTCTATTAGTAAATCTTCCTGCTGCATCGCATTTTTCCAAAGGTCAATATTGAAATGCTCACTCCACTCTTGGAAAACACCGCCTTCTTTCCACACCTTTTCCAGAACAGGTGCTAAACGTCTGTCTCCGCGAGACAATATTCCTTCGACAACAGTTGCCCTACTGTCATGCCATTTCAGTTTTAATCCTTTAATTTTTTTAGCCGCATCTCTGAGAAGGTAGATCTTTCGTAAAAGTTCTTGTTCAGTGTTTTGTCCAAACCATTGAAAAGGTGTATCAGGTTTAGGAACAAAGCCACCTACGGAAACAGTTACAGATGGACTTTTATGATATTGCCTTCCAATCTCAAGAGTTTTTTCCGCTAGATCAACTATGCCTAGAGTGTCTTCATCTGTTTCTGTTGGTAGTCCAATCAAAAAATACAGTTTAACTCTTCGCCATCCCTGCGAATAAGCAGATTCGACTGCGGCAAACAAGTCATCATCACTTATTAATTTATTTATAACCTGCCTCAACCGCCATGTCCCCGCTTCGGGGGCGAAAGTCAATCCTGTTCTCCGCGCTTGCTGCATTTGTGAAGCGGTTTCTACTGTAAATGCATCTACACGAAGACTGGGTAGAGACAACGACACGGGGCTGCACAAATCTTGATTCATCACTTCTGAAATAACGTTTTCTACCCCACTGAAATCCGCACTACTGAGAGAAGTCAAAGAGACTTCGTCATATCCGGTTCTTTTGAGTCCTTTTTCCACCATCGAAACAATTTGCTCTTGCGGTCTTTCCCTCACGGGTCGAGTAATCATTCCTGCTTGGCAAAATCTACAACCTCTTGTGCAACCACGAAATATCTCCACATTTAATCGATCGTGCACAACTTCTGTAAGTGGTACCAATTGATTTTTGGGATAAGGCCAAGCCCCCAAATCAGAGATTGTTCTCTTCTCTACTACATTCGGTATATTTTCTTCTAGTTTTGGAGATATGGAAACGAGTCTTCCATTTGAAAAAGTAGCTTCATATAGTGAAGGAACATAAACACCTGGTAATTCTGCCAGTTCTTTCAATAACTCACTTCTATCCAGTTCTTTTTCTGGTTTTGATTTCCAATGATAAAATATTTCACTTATCTCCCCAACTACTTCTTCCCCATCCCCTAGTACGGCGAGATCTACAAAATCAGCAAAAGGTTCTGGATTGTAAGTACAATGCCCGCCTGCAATAACAATCGGATCCTTTGTATCCCGATCCTTTGAATAAAGCGGAACATCAGATAGATCCAGACACTCCAATAGATTCGTATAAACCAACTCTGCAGAAAGATTGAAAGCCAAAATGTCAAACTCTCCAGCGGCACGATGGGTGTCAACTGAAAAAAGCGGGATCTTACGTTTTCTCATCTCACGCGACATATCCACCCAAGGTGCATAAGAACGTTCCGCTACTGAATCATCGCGTTCATTCAATATTTCATAAAGTATTTGTAAACCTTGATTAGGTAAACCGATCTCGTATGTATCTGGATAGATAAGAAGCCACGAAGCTTTCTCCGGAGAATGTTCAGGGACAATCATCCCATCTTCTCCACCTATATACCTTGCAGGCTTCTCTACATCATCTAGAAACTGTTCGAGCTCATTCCATAGCGAACTCATAAGATTAATAGTAGCGCTTCGTTTTTGAGATTAATTCAATGCGACTCAATTTGATCTCTCATGACGTCTCATATGAACACTTTCAACTAATCCCAGCCCAAGAAAAGTCGACACCATAGAAGAACCCCCATAACTGATTAGAGGTAACGGAATTCCTGTAATAGGCATTATCCCAGTTGACATTCCGAC
>DBNM01000051.1:7425-9773 GCA_002299135.1 Candidatus Neomicrothrix sp. UBA672
CTCTGAAAGGTTTGGAAAAGGATCATGCAAAATATTCCGACAGAAATCAGCAGCCCAAAAGTGTCTTCAGCCAATCTTCCAATCCTCCAAATCCTGAACAACAAAAGGCTTATGAGCATTAAAACAAAAACACTTCCCAAAAATCCTGTTTCTTCCGCGATCACTGTAAATATGAAGTCTGTTTGTTGTTCAGGAACCAGATCTGATCTATTTTGTGTACCTTCAAACAAACCGCTCCCAGTGATTCCACCATTGCCTATTGCTATTTGTGCTTGTTCAAGGTTGTAACTTGCAGCTGTGGATTCATCATCATTAACAAAGACTAGCAATCTTGAAACTTGATAATCTTCAAGGGTTTCTGATTCAAATACAGCTATTACTCCTGTCAAAAGAATCAAAAATAAAATAAGCAAGTAACGCCCTTGGATACCGGCTGCCACTACCATTCCAGCTGTTATCGCCCCATACACAAGAATTGTCCCTAAGTCAGGCTGGGCTAGGATCGCCACAACTGGTAAAGCAGCAGTAATTAGCGTGAGTATTAGTCTTTTTTTACTTATTTTCTCATCACCGCTCAGCAAGAATGCGAGCACCACAACGATTCCGATTTTGCAGTATTCCGAAGGCTGAAAGTGGTAAATTCCAAATTCATACCAGCCTTTGGTTCCCTTTTTCTCAACACCAAGAAATAAAACAGAAAAAAGTAATCCAAGGATGACCAAATAAATTAGTGGTGCAAGTCTTTGAAGCCTTTTATGACCGACCGCTACAACAATTAGCATGCCGAAAATTCCTATCAGGAGAAAAATCGCCTGTTTTTGAACATATAAAATTTCATTTTTCGCGAATATCTCAAAAGGTTTTTTAGTCGCTGAATAAATCATCAGCAACCCGACTCCGCTTAAGAGTAAGGCAAGTATCGGGATCGAAAAATCAATATGGCGCAAAAGTTTACTTTTTCCAAAATTTGGAGTTCTAATATCAACCATCTCATCTACTCCGTACTCGACGAAACACTTAGCTGATCGATGGGTGATAGGAGGGATTCAATTACCTGATCACAATTAATTTCAATTCCACGTACCTTAACAGTCCCATCTGGACTCAAAGCAGGTCCAAAAATCTCCGCTTCGGATTCACTGAAACTTTCTAAATTTGTCAAAGAATCGCTCTCTCTCCAGATATACCAGTCGATACATAGTGGCAATGAAGCTGAAACTGCGTAACGGTTTTCGGTCGTTAGTGCTTCAGGAACCTTATCTTCAACTACTTTCTGCAAAACTCTTGCGCTCATGGGTGCGGCCACAGCGCTACCAAAACCGGCTTCTTCTAAAATCGCCACCATTACATAATCCGGATCTTGAGCTGGAGTCATCGCTGCAAATAAAGACGAATCGGCTTTCCCTCTAACCTCCGCTGTTCCAGTTTTCCCTGCTGTCGGAAAGTTTTCTAATGGAAAAAATGCACCATCTGTAGCAACTGAATTGAACGCCCAATAAGCAGTTCCTTCTACATCTTCAGTTACTCCCACAAGTCCTCTAAGTACTCTATTTCTAAACTCGGGATCAATTTCAATTTCTTCCTTGACTCTTTTCCCAAATTCTTTAAGTATTTCGCCATTTCTGTCGAATACAGAAGAAACAATATTTGGGGCGAAATTCGTCCCTCCATTCGCGAATGTTGCATATGCATTAGCTAATTGGAGAGGTGTCACCAGTACGTCTCCCTGGCCGACAGAAATATTTACATTGTCTCCCGGATACCATCTTCCATTCGGAAAAATTTCAGGATTCTCTTCGTGGCGTTCTTTTCGTTTCTGAGGAGTCGGGATATATCCATCTTGTTCGAAAGGCAGTTGAACTCCAGTCTGCATGCCAAGCCCATACGAAGTTGCAGTATCTTGGATCGCGTTATCAGGATGCTTTGGATTTATATAAATAGATTCACCAATTGTGTAGTAATAGACGTCGCTTGAAACAGTGAGACTTCTAATTAGGTCAACATTTTCATATGGTTTACTTCCGGCATTTCTAAAAACGCACCCGCCTGCTGTTTCCAAGTCTTCCGCATCAGCACGACAACTTTGCAAGAAATATTCACCAGGGTCATCTATAGCTTGGTCAGCTTCTTTTACTCTCCCAGTACCAAAGACATCCTCGTGCCATGCAGCATGTGCCGTAAAGACTTTGAAAGTTGAACCGGGTGCATATTCACCTTGTATAGCTCTATTAAACATCGGTAAGTCATTTACTGGGTCATTTAATTCAACCCAACGCGACACAGAATAACCTCCGATTGACTCATTTGGATCGTAGGTAGGAAATGAAGCCATGGCTTTGATTTCTCCG
>DBNM01000178.1:0-12073 GCA_002299135.1 Candidatus Neomicrothrix sp. UBA672
GGGTTGAGGAGGTGGACCTGACGCTCTATCAGAGCGATCATTTTCATTTCTTCTTTCCCGTCTTTGAGTTGTGACTGCCGCTTTATAAGGCATCAAAGCCATTTCACGTGCATTTTTTATCGCTTTTGCGACAGCTCTCTGTTGTTGAGCATCATTGCCACTGTTGTAACGCGCCTTGATTTTCGACCGTTCAGACAAAAACTTGTTAAGCAGATCGGTGTCTTTATAGTCGACATACTCTATTTTTCCAATTGTTAAAGGACTAACTTTTTTTCTTCGCATTCGACCATTTTTTTCGTCGAATTGAGAATTTTTAAATTCTTTACGTGCCATCAAAAAGGTTCCTCGTCTGTTGAATATGTTGGAGTGCTCTCTCCGGGAGAACTTGAATCGCTCATATTGCTATTCCCTCCACCAGCATCTCCACCTTTAAACTCATTACGGGTTAAATCAGCTGTCGCCCATTTCAAACTTGGTGCAACATCATCAGCAACTATTTCAACCTTTGACCGTCTTTCTCCATCTTGGTTTTCCCAAGACCTTTGATCTAAACGACCATAAACAATTACACGAGAACCTTTAGTGATTGACTCAGAAACATTTTCAGCAAGGTTTCTCCAACAAGTGATGTCAAAAAATGAAACAACGTCTTCATCATTTTGACCTTTTCGATTCCAAGCAACTCCAAAATTGGCGACAGCTGCTCCAGCCGGCGTATACCTTAACTCTGGGTCACGTGTTACATTTCCGACGATTGTTACCGTATTATCAAATGCCATATTTACTCCAATTCAAATTGCTAGTTAAGTGGTTGTGCCTTCTAAAAGACCACGTTTTTCAGCCTCTTCATCTGGAAGGCGAATAATTTTATGTCGAACTATTTCACTTCTATCAGCCAAGCGAAGAAGGCGATCACTCGAGTCAATATTTGCTGCTTGAGTTGCTATCTCAAGGACAACATAAAACCCTTCCCACTTATGGTTGATTCGATAACTAAACTTCCGTCTACCCCATGGCTCTGTATCTTTTGAGGACACAACTTTGCCATTTTCGCTTTCAACAGCTGAAACAATATTAGACAAGTAGTTTGAAACGGCTTCTTCATTAAGATCGCCATCAAAAATAACCATTAACTCATAAGCCCGCATGACAGGCAATCACCTCCTATGGTTCTAAACAAACCCTTTGCTTGTTCAGAGCCCCTATTGGGGCAGGGGAAATACATTTTACCCTTATTAAGGACAAAATAAGGCTAATCCCAACAAGTAAGTTGATAAACAATTTTTCCATATCTACACATACTGCTTAAGAGGTGTGACACAAATAGTTATATAGCACCATAAAGTCCGAGCTCGTCAGAAGTTTCAGAGCTCAAACAATATGATTCTCCCTTTGAAGGGAAAGAACCAGTTTTAACGTCATTTACAAATTCACGTAATGCGGAAACACCATCTAAATGAAATTGAGCATAACTACGTACGAATCTTGGGATAATTCTCTTTTCGAAACCTAACAAATCATGTAAAACAAGCACCTGTCCATCACAATCTGATCCTGCTCCTATACCAATTGTCGGTATATCAACAGAAGAAGTGACCATTGAAGCAACCTGAAAGGGAACACCTTCAAGAACGATAGAAAAGCAACCAGCATGCTCCAAAGCTTTCGCAGCAGAAACTAAATCTAAAGCACCTTTAGTGTCACGTGCTTGCACCTTGAATCCACCCATTGCATTTATTGACTGCGGCGTTAACCCTAAATGTCCCATAACCGGAATTTCAGCAGATAATAATGCTTCGATCATAGGAATTCGATTGCGTCCACCTTCAAGTTTTACTGCATGTGCACCCGCTCTAATAAGTTTGGCCGCGTTATTAACCGTCTCTTCAACAGAAATGTGGTAACTAAGCCAAGGTAAATCAGCAACAACAAGTGCTGAAGGTTTAGTTCGTGCTACAGCAGCAGTGTGATGAGCAATATCATCAACTGTTACTTGAAGAGTGTCTTCATAACCTAGAACAACCATAGCTAATGAATCGCCAACAAGGATCATATCTACACCTGCTTCATCAACCATTCGTGCACCTGGGGCGTCATAAGCGGTAACCATCACTAAAGGTTTCGACCCATGAACAACTTTCTGCTCACGAATAGAAGGAACAGTAGATCTCGACACCAAATTCTCCTTTTCAGTCCAGCGCACAAAGCTGCCGGCAGTATTTAATATTACCAATAAATCAAAATTAAAAGGTTTGATAATTTTAAAATTTATTTCCGCCCAAGGATGCAATTCTTACCAGATGATTCCATCCACAGTCAGGACAGACCTCAATTACATACGCAGAAAGATGTGTTTTTCGGTCATTGAGTCGTTGAAGCTCTCCCTTGGTGGAAATACAACGACCATGAGCCGGCAACCTCGGACCAAAAACATAAGTTACATAATAAACTTCACCTGGTTCACAAATCGGACAACCCTCTTCAATGGGAACTCCACAATGAATAGCGTTTCGTTTCAACATGGGTTGAGCATCACACAAATTTTCTCGCTCAATTTTCCCTTTTTTCCAATATTCAATAACTGCCTGTCGTGCAAGTCTGTATTCAACATCTGCAACACGCTCTACAGAAATTAAATCCTCTTTTTCAAGAGCAATACTGCGATTAGAAATTGAAGACTTTTTTGTCCTTACTGAAGACATCAACACACATTAGTCATTTAATTGATTAAGAAACTTGCCGGAAATCCATAAAAATTTTATTTTTTCCAGTGCTCCAGAACCATCTTTTTTTCTTCATCAATTGAAATAGTGCCATCGCGAAGATGCATTTCTTTAAGCCAACTTAAAATTTCACCTACTAGCGGGCCAGGTTCTATATTAAGTAAGTCCATCAATTCTTGGGCAGTTAAGAGCGGTTCAAATGAAATCAAATCTTCCGTTGATCTTAAAATCTCTAATGAACTTAAAAATTCTTTAATGTTTGAATTTGAAGCCTGAATGATATTAATTGAGGTCTCAACACTTAGTTGATTTAAATCAATTAAGCGACGAAGCTCTTCATTAGTCCATTTTTCACTTTTTGGGCCGCTAGAAAGTAGGTTCAAAAAATCAACAGTGGTTTCTATCCGACGCTTTTCTTCTCGAGACATCTTTAGACGTTTTAAAGATTCTTTAACTTCCTTTTTTGAAAGTCCTTTAAAAAAAACAGAAAGTCTTATTACAGGGTCATCAGATGGCAATAATGAGAATATTTTGTCGAAATTGTTATGATCCAAATTTGATTCGAAAGAGAAAATTTTTGGTAATAAATGAACTTTTTCTAAAAAATCAAAACCTTTTGTAGGATTCTCTAAAGAAAGAAGTTTCAAAAACTCTTCTCTTATCCTTTCTGCCGAAACAATCAAAATTCTGTCTGCTAAATCTTTTGCAGTGTCAACAATTTCTTGAACTGGTTGCAAATCATAACCAGCAGAGAATCTTGCAGCTCTTAACATTCTTAAAGGATCATCGTTGAATGACTTATCAGGAGCTAATGGGGTTCGTAAAATTTTATTCTCTAAATCTGATCTACCATTAAAAGGATCAAAAAAAATCCCACTATCAACTTCAATAGCCATTGCATTAACTGTGAAATCTCTTCGACTTAAATCATCTTCCAGATTTAATGAAAAAGTGACTGAAGGTTTTCTAGAAGAACTCACATAAGACTCAGATCTATGAGTTGTTATTTCCATTCTTATTTCACCGATTCTTAAACCAATTGTTCCAAATCTTTCACCTTGCAACCAGACTGCATCAGCCACAGGTTCAACTAATGCTCGAATTTGATCAGGAGTAGCGTTAGTTGTGAGATCTAAATCAGGACTTTCAATGTTTTTATTAATCAAAACATCGCGAACGACCCCCCCTACTAAAAAAAGCGTATGTTTTTCCTGAACAAATCTTCCCGTAATAGGAGTAACTAAATCTCTTAAACGATCAAAATTTTCTGTCACAAAACCACCCCATGTAACTGCGCAACTCTATTGACAACTTCTATGCCAGGTCCATCTCCAGTCGCTGATTCAGGCCGCAAATCAATGCCCATTATGGACGCAAATGAAGCACTTACAGAATCTGTCAATGCTTGAAGGTTATAACCTCCCTCTAAAAAGAAAATACACCTACTTTTTGGTGCCAAATTAAACAAATTTGCGGTCAAGTCTGCAAAGTCTCCTGAAGTCAATCCCATATCAGTTAAAGGATCTTCTCTATGCGCATCAAAACCCGCAGAAACTAATACCCAATCTGGTCGAAAATCTTCTACAAGAGGAACAACAATTTTGTCTAATGCTGATCTATATATACTCCCTGTCGAACCTGGAGGAAGAGGTATGTTTACTGTGAAGCCCTGTCCGTCTAATTCGCCTATCTCTTCTTCTGAACCAGTGCCTGGATACAAAGGCCATTGATGAATTGAAATCATGAGGACACGAGGATCGGAATAAAAAATTTCTTGTGTGCCATTTCCATGATGAGCATCTATATCAATAACAGCAACTTTTTCACCTTTGGCTATTAAAGACGCTGCGGTAATAGCAATATTGTTAAGTAGACAAAACCCCATCGAACGATCAGAAGTTGCATGATGTCCAGGTGGTCGAATCGCACAAAATGCAGTTTTAGCTTCAGTTTGAATTAATGCTTCAACCGCCGTAAGACCTGATCCTGCTGCTAATCGAGCTGCACTCCAAGATCCTGAACTAATTCCAGTATCAGGATCTATGCGACCCCCACCTTGTGCATCCACAGCTTCCAAAGCTTGAATGTGTTCAATTGGGTGACATCTTAAAAGTTCTGTTTCCTTAGCAATTCGAGGTTCAATTCGAACTAAATCCTCTTCTAATAATAGGTTGTCTAAACCTTTCCATACCGCTTCAAGACGTGCAGGAGACTCAGGGTGCTTTTTTCCTGCAACATGTTCAAGAAACCGCTCATCAGTCAAAAACAACAACGCCACTTAAAGAGCGTAGTTCGAAGTTCTGGTCATATAAGGGCCTTATAAATAAGTCTTAAGAATTTTCTCTTACTAAAAGCAACTAAAAGCCATATTCTGTATGTATTAATAAAAATAGACTCTTGGTACTAAATGGTTTTATTAAAAAATGCTTATACGCGTCGCTTTTTTTATCAACTATTTTCGTTTTATTTTCAAATACACCGGCAAATGCGCAAAATGAGATAAAACAAGTCTCCTTAATCGAACAACCGGTCTGGTCAAAAACTAATGATTCATTCAAATTAAGACTTTCAATTAACGATCTGCAGGAAGGAGATTTGCTTGAGATATTCACTTTAGAAAAATTAGATAGAAATTCACTTACAGAAAGTTTTGAATCAACAAATTCAGAACCTGAAATAACTTCATTTCAGTTATCTCTAACTCAAGAACAAATCAAAACTAAAGAAATAAGCATCGAAGTGAATACAGATCGTAGTTCAGAAAATTCTGTTTTTTCTGAACCTGGAACAGTTCGCCCTTTAGTTATAAAAAGCTTTAAATCAAATCAAGAAAATCCTGAAACTCTAATGTTTCCACTTATACATTTGCTTGAATCTGAAAAAATAAATACTGTTTCTTTGTCATTTATTGCAGAAATAACTGCCGCACCACCACTCCAACATGATGGGACTTACGTTCTCGATAGAGAAGTAGTTAACCAGTTAACAAATCTGGTAGAAGCATTGAAAAATAATCCTGAAATAAATATGTCAGTTAGTTTGCCACCCGCAACCTTGTCAGGTCTTTCTCAATCAATAAATCCAAAAGATGAAATTCTACTCTTAGACCTTAAGCGGTTAGCAGAAACTCAATTACATCTCATTTCTTCACCTTTTGTGACAAGTGATCCTGAGTCTTGGCGATTAATTAATCGCTTTGATACTTATAACGATCTTTTAACAAAAGGAGATCTTCAAATAAATAATCACCTTCAAATCGAACCTGATCGTACATTTTCTTTCATTTCAAACAGCGCTGTTATAGAAACTCTTGAAGCATTAAATAAAGTTGGTATCAAAACTTTTATTACAGAACTTTCCCATATTGACCCTAAGCCAGGAAAAGAAAAAGAAGTAAATCCATTAATTACTATGCGGGGAGAAAATGGAAATATTTTTAAAGTTCTTGTGTTAGACAAAAAAATAAATTCCTATTTAACTCAATTAACAAACAAAAAATCAAATATACATTTTCTACTTGCTGACCTTTCTTTACTAGCGCTAGACGAAACCAGAAAAGAAAAACACATCATAATAAAAATTCCAAATGATATGTCTGAAAATATTCTGAACCAAGTTTTTACAACCATAAAAAACTTTCCTTATTTAGATATAAAACCACTTCCCTCTCTTATTGATCACATTGAACAAGACCAAGAAATGGATAAAACCAAATACATTCTTTGGAATAAATCACCACAAGATATCTCTAGTAGAGGTCCAAATCAGAACCTTGCGAAAGCAGCAATCAACGCTTATTCAGAAGTCATAGGCAAACCTCATCCAAATACTTCTTTTCTTTACGAACTTCTCGATACAAGTTCTGCCCATGAACTAAACGAAAATGAAGCATCTAAGTACTTCACGAAAATTTATGAGGAGATCGTCAGTGTAATTGATGGATTTACAAGCCCTCAAAACCAAAACGTTCGACTTACAAGTAGAAAAGCGGAATTGCCTTTTACGCTTCAAAACAACCTAAATCATGAAGCAAATGTAGTGCTAATACTCCAAAGTGATGGGCGTATTAGTTTTCCTGAGGGTCAAACATTAGAAGTAAAACTAAACCCTGGTATAAACAAGATAAAAATACCTGTTAGTTCTCGTACATCTGGAGATTCTCAAATCCGTATAGGTATTAGATCCCCAGATAAAGAACACCTGTTGCAGTTAGACTCGAATTCACTTTTAATAAGAACAACTCGCCTATCAGGTGTGGGAATCCTACTTTTTGTTGGTGCTGTTTTTTTTCTCGCATTCTGGTGGTGGCGTTCCCGACGGCTACGATCCATCCATAGGCAGGAGGAAATATGAAAATCCGAATTGTTACAGATAGCGGAAGTGATCTTTCAGATGAAGAGACTTCAAACTTAGGTATATCGATAGTCCCGTTAAGCATAAGATTTGGTGAAGAAGAATTAATTGACCGTGTTGAACTTGGAGCAGATGAGTTCTACGAACGAATGAATAATAGTGAAGATGTTCCGCAAACTGCTGCACCTTCACCCGGTGCATTCAAAACAGCTTTTGAAGAATGCTTTGAACAAGGAGCTGAAACTGTCATTTGTATAAATATGTCAAGTGAACTTTCGGCAACAATCCAAGCAGCAGAAACAGGGGCACGTGAATTAAGTGATAAGGATATACGTATCTTTGACAGTAAATCTGTAACTGGCGGCTTGGGTACAATGGTTTTAAAGGCTGCAGAAGCTTCCCAAAACAATCACTCAGTTGATGAAATACTCACACTTCTAAATGATTTACGTTCAAAAACACGTGTATATGCAGCTATAGATACTTTAGAAAACCTTAAAAAAGGTGGAAGAATTGGTAATGCCCAAGCCCTACTTGGAAGCATGCTTTCTATAAAGCCACTTATCGATGTTAGTAGTGGGATCGTTGAAGAAGCTGGAAGGCAAAGAACAAGAAAAAAATCCCTTTTGTGGCTTCGCGACAAACTATCTGAGTTTGAAGGCAATATGGAAAATTTAGTTGTAATGCATGCCAGAGCTGAAGACTTGGACGAATTTCTTAATTCACTTGAAGGCTTAATAGATCAAACTGCGATACGTGTAAGTGCACTTGGCCCAGTTGTAGCAAGTCATGGTGGACCAGGTGTAATAGGTATTTGTTTTACCTTAAAAAACTAATTAAATGAAAACTAATAAGAAAAATGAAAATTGGACTGCTTCAATTACAAACAAATTTATTAAAACAGTTTCACAATTTCGTTCATTCACAACTGATCCAATAATTTCCTCTTCTAAATGGATTATTTATGGACTTGCAGTCTTACTTTGTGTGTTTACAGCACTAATTCTCTTCGGCATTGCAATCTTTAAAATTATCGACCAATCAATACCTGGAGGATCTTGGTTAGCATTTATTTTATTAGGTTTATTTTCTTGTTCTATAGGTGTTCTCATACTAAAAAAGGGAAAAATGAAAAGCAATAATAATTCGGTCAGTTAGAAAACAGATGTCAGATAGCCACCAAACAATAGTAATAATAGGATCAGGTCCTGCAGGTTTAACTGCTGCTATCTATACAGCACGCGCTGAATTGAATCCCTTAGTTATAGAAGGAGAACCATCCTCCACTGGAGATCAACCAGGCGGACAACTAATGCTTACAACTGAAGTTGAAAATTTCCCTGGTTTCCCTGATGGTATTTTAGGTCCGCAATTAATGGCTGACATGAAAGCTCAAGCAGAAAGATTTGGAGCCACTTTTTTAACAAGAAAAGTAACCAAAGTAGACTTAACAAAAAAACCTTTTGAAATCTGGATAGATAACCCTGACAAAGATTTACCAACACATACTGCTGATGCGTTAATTATTTCGACAGGAGCCCAATCAGTGATGCTTGAAGTTGAAGGTGAAAAAAGACTATTAGGACATGGACTGTCAACATGTGCCACTTGTGACGGTTTCTTTTTCAAGGATAAAAAAATTGCTGTTGTGGGTGGTGGTGACTCAGCGATTGAAGAGGCTACCTTCTTAACAAAATTTGCCTCGGAAGTAACTGTAATCCATAGAAGAGATGAACTACGGGCTTCAAAAATTATGCAAAAAAGGGCTCATGAAAATCCTAAAATAAATTTCCTCTGGGATTCTGAAGTGACAGAAATACTTGGTTCAAGTTCAGTTGAAGGTGTAAAAATTAGGAATACAAAAACCCTTGAAGAAACAAAGCTTGACTTAGAAGGAATCTTTATTGCTATAGGTCATACACCAAACACGTCACTTTTCATAGACAAACTTTCAATCGACGACTTGGGATATATAAATACAGAACCTCAAAACACAAAAACAAATGTTGAAGGTGTTTTCGCTTGCGGTGATGTACAAGATCACAAATATAGACAAGCAGTCACTGCAGCTGGATCAGGATGCATGGCAGCAATTGATGCAGAACATTGGTTAGAAAACCAAAAAAATTGACACAAATAAAAAAAATTCTAAAGGTGTTCTGCATTAACCATCTATAAGGTGTAAAAATCCTTAAGTAACTAACTATTAATGGAGAAAATAATGAGTGGGGCTATCACAAATCTTTCAACAGAAAATTTCGAAAGTGAAATTAATTCAGCGAATCAACCAATCCTTGTAGATTTTTGGGCCGAATGGTGTGGACCCTGTAAAATGATTGCCCCCATTTTAGAAGAAATTGCTGATGAACAAGAAGGAGTAATAAAAATCGCAAAAGTGGATGTTGACAATGCACCTGAATTAGCTCAAAAATTTGAAATAATGAGCATCCCCACTTTAATTGTTTTCAACAATGGGGAACCTGCAAAACGTTTAGTTGGTGCTCAAGGAAAACATCAGCTGTTAGATGCTTTGTCTGAGTTCATTTAGTAATAATTAACTCAAGAAAAATGTCGTGCAAAACAAAAACGCTTTAGAAATTGGAGACACTGGAAACGACGTTTTTTCTCTACAAATACGCCTATCAAATTTAGGCTTTTTAATTAACAAAATTGAAGTAACTAACAAAGAATTTGGCGCTGACACACAAGAAAAACTAAAAGATTTCCAAAAATTTAGAGGTCTTAAAACAAGTGGTGTTTTAGATGAAATCACAAAAGCGGTCTTATTAGAAGCAGCTTTCAAACTAGGTAATAGGCAGTTATATCTTCAATCTCCAATGCTTAAAGGGGATGATGTTTTCGAATTGCAAACCCAATTGGGAAAATTAGGTTTTGATGTCGGAAGGGTTGATGGAATTTTTGGACCGCACACAGTGAATGCTTTGATAGATTTTCAAAAAAATTTTGGTTTGATAGAAGACGGCATTGCTGGTCATGAAACAGTTCGAAATCTTCAAAATATAAAACATCGTGAAACCTCTGGTACGCAAATTTCTAAAATTAAAGAAATTGAAAACTTGAGAATTCAAAGCACGGAATTAAAATCCAGGCACTTAGTTGTAGGCCACTTTGGAAATAGTGCAACTCTTGCAAATGCAACAGCGCGAATGCTTCGGCAAAAAGGAGCAAAAGTGATCGACTTAAATAATCCAGATGAAGAAATACAGGCTAAAACCGCAAACGGTTTTGAAGCTGAAATGTACATAGGACTTCACATTGAGAATGAGTCTTATTGCGCAGTCAGTTATTTCAAAACAAAAAATTCTCAAAGTGAAGGGGGGTTTCGGTTAGCTTCGCATTGTTCAAAAGCAATTACAAAAATTATGGATGTGAAGCCCTCAACCAATGGGATGCAACTACCAATATTAAGGGCGACTAAAATGCCAGCTGTCCTATGTGCTCTTGGACCACCTGGAGAAGTCGTAGAAAAGACTAACGAAATAGCTACAGAGCTGACTAAAGCTATTTCAAACTGGTTTAAAGATCCTTTAGAATTAGCTGAATAAATATTAATTAATATTAATATTTATTCTAAGATATCAAAGATTCTTTGTAAATCATCAGGATCAGCAAATTCAATTATTAACCTGCCTTTTTTCCCTCTCGAGACAACAGAAACTTTAGTATCAAATCTTTCCGACAAAACTTTTTCTACTTCAAGATAAGCGGCTTCTTTAACTGAAGTTCCATAAATTACTTTTTCTCTTGTTGCATCACTAGTTTCATCTTGTAAATCATTAACTATCGATTCGAGTTGTCGAACTGAAAGAGCTTCTGAAAGTATCCGTGACACTAATTTTTCTTCAATTTTTTTATCAGTTACACCAGCTAGACACCTAGCGTGACCTGCACTTAAAGCACCATCCATTATTAATCTTTGAACATCAGATGAAAGGTTTAGAAGTCGCAAAGCGTTAGCAACAGCTGGACGACTTCTTCCAACCCTTTCAGCAACTTGCTGCTGGGTCATACTGAATTCATCCATAAGACGGTGATAAGCAACAGCTTCATCAATTGGATTTAAATCCTCGCGATGAAGATTTTCAATAATTGCTTGTTCAAAAGATTCAATGTCTTGAATTCTTCTAACAACAGCCGGTATCGATGATAGCCCAGCCCTTTTTGCTGCCAACCACCTTCTTTCGCCAGCAATTAATTCGTACCGTCCATTTTGTTCCCTTAACAAGATTGGTTGAAGAACACCAACTTCTTGAATCGATGTGGTTAATTCAGATAATTTCTCGTCATCGAAAACAGTTCTAGGCTGATAAGGATTTCTTTCTATATCAGCTAAAAGAACATGTCTCAGTTCGCTTCCAGGTGTCATTAAAATATCTTGTTCAGATTTGTTTTTGTCAACTAAATTTGTTCCTTGATTACTTACAGAATCAGGAATTAATGCTGACAAGCCTTTACCTAAACCAGTTTTATTATTCATTCAAAACCTCCTTTGCTAACTCTTTATAGGCAACTGCACCTCGCGAGGTTGGGTCAAACACTGTTATTGGCTGACCATACGACGGGGCTTCAGAAAGACGAACCGATCTGGGAATCATCTGATTACAAACACGTTCACCAAAATATTCTCTAACTTCATCAGCAACTTGTTTGGAAATTTTTGTTCGAGAGTCATACATAACTAATACGATTTTTGATATTTCTAACTCAGGGTTTAAATTTGATTTAACTAAATCAACATTCCCTACAAGTTGTCCCAAACCTTCCAATGCGTAATATTCACATTGAATTGGAACTATTACTTCTTTTGCAAAGCACAATGCATTCACAGTCAAAATTCCAAGGGCTGGAGGGCAATCAATAAGAATAAAATCGTAATTACTAATAACTTCATCCAATGCGCGGGTAAGCCTCTGCTCTCTACTTAAGGCTGTTACAAGTTCAATTTCAGCTCCTGCCAACTCTAAACTTGAAGGCAA
>DBNM01000178.1:12405-13962 GCA_002299135.1 Candidatus Neomicrothrix sp. UBA672
AAATGAAGATTTTTTATCCCGACATCAAGAATTGCTTCAGAAGCAGTGTTTTCTTGAATAATTACCTGATACGTCGAAGACTTTAATTCTTTTGTTGAAAAACCTAAACCTGTTGTTGTATTTGATTGCGGATCTAAATCTATAATTAGGACTTTTTTATCATTTTCAGCAATAGCTGCACCTAGGTTTATTGTTGTTGTGGTTTTACCTACACCACCCTTTTGATTAGCTATAGCAATAATTCTTGGACTTTTTTTATAGGTTGATTGACCATCACCTGGAGAAATAATCGACATTGCCCACAGCATTACCTAATAACTAAAAACAAACAAGCACCCTTGTTAAATTAATGTTTCACGTGAAACAGCCATGTTTTAAGTGTTCCACGTGAAACACTTAAAAATAACTACTTAAAAAACTGGATTTTTCAGGATTTTGTTAAACCTACGAGGATAGGTTTCAGGACATTTAACAGCACAAAAAAAGGACCTGTACCCTGCTAAACCTGTATGCCAGTATTCTTTTTGTTTTAAACCAAGAAAAGTTAGACCATCTACGGGCCACCTGTCTTGATTATTAGCTGATTCATCAAAGGGCGGTTCACTAACAATAAATAAGCCATCTTCCTTCAATAAAGGACTCGCACATTCAGCTGTAATCGCAGGAGAACCGAAACTTCTAGCTGTAACAAGTTTAGCTTTTCCCCTATAATCGCCTCGGCTTAATTCTTCAGCTGAACACTCGACAACTTTAACTCTCTGACTCAAATCCAATTCAAAAATAGCTTTTTTCAAAAAAGCACACCGTCTTTCACTGCGGTCAACCAATAGCCAATGACAATCAGTAAAAGTAGCCAAAACTAAACCAGGGATACCACCACCAGTGCCTAAATCGATAGCTAAATCTTTCGTTTTAAAGTTTTCAAGAAAAAAAGAGTTCTCTTTTGAAAATAAATAGCCTTTACTGTGCTCAATCCCAGTTTTAACCGCATTATTAGTTAAAAAACCCTCAGAATTAGCTAAATGAAGAATTTTTTGAAGTTTTAGAAACGTTATATCATCACGCTTCATCAACGGTTATTACGACATGGCGATCGTAATCTGACCCTTCCGAACGTGTTGCAACACCTTCTACATCAGAAACTGCATCATGAACTACTTTCCTGTCAGAAGCATTCATAGGATCAAGAGCTATTGGGTTTCCATCTTCTAAAACCTCATTTGCTTGATTTACTGCAAATTCAGCTAAAAATGTCCTTCGTCGTTCCCTGTAGCCCCCAATATCTACAGTTAATTTACCTTCCGCTTCACCATCTGAAAGACGTTGAATCATAGTGTGTGCCAGTTGTGTAATTGCGCGAACTGTTTCTCCTCGGGGCCCTATAGCTAAGCCAAGATTTAATCCTTGCGCCTGAACAACAGCACGATTATCTTCAATAGAACTAACAACGCGCGCCTGTAAACCCATTCTTTCTAGAAGACCAGATACAAAATCTTCTGTTATTTCAGATTGTTCTTCAAGATTCATTTTGTTTTTTTTCACAGCCTCTTTGCCGTT